>CBFHGD010000009.1:0-30255 GCA_965655275.1 Octadecabacter sp.
GAGCTGTTTTGACGACCCAGAGGCGCTGATTGAGGCGGCGAATGCGGGCAGCATCGATGAGCCGGGCTTTGAGAAAGGCTGGCTGATCTGGCCGCCTGTGCCCTATAGCTATAACACCATCGTCGACATCCCCGGCGTGGCCCCGTCGCCGCCCGATGAAAACAACTGGCTCGGCACGGATGACACCAAGCGCGACGTGACCGCACGGGTGATCCACGGGTTCCGCCTTTCGATCCTGTTCACCATCATTGTCACGTCCATCGCATCCCTTATCGGCATTATCGCAGGCGCGGTTCAGGGGTATTTCGGCGGCTGGGTGGACCTTATCTTCCAGCGCTTGCTCGAAATCTGGAGCTCGACGCCCTCGCTTTATGTGATCATCATCCTGTTCGCTATTTTGGGGCGAAGTTTCTGGCTACTTGTGTTTCTGACCATCCTGTTCGGCTGGCCCGCGCTGGTGGGCGTGGTGCGCGCCGAATTCCTGCGCGCGCGCAATTTTGAATATGTCCGCGCGGCCAAGGCGCTGGGTGTGTCCAACCGCACGATCATGTTCCGCCACATGCTGCCCAACGCGATGGTGGCGACTGTCACCATGCTGCCGTTCATCATCACGGGCACCATCGCAACGCTGGCCTCGCTCGATTTTCTCGGCTTCGGCCTGCCATCCTCTGCGCCCAGTCTGGGCGAGATGACGTTGCAGGCCAAACAGAACCTGCAAGCGCCGTGGTTAGGATTTACCGCGTTCTTCACCTTCGCGATCATGCTATCGCTACTGGTGTTCATTTTCGAGGGCGTGCGCGATGCCTTTGATCCGCGAAAGACATTCTCATGAGCGCGCGGATTTTGGACGTTAAAAACCTCACTGTTGATTTCCGTCAGGACGGGGAAACGACCCACGCTGTGCGCGGTGTGTCGTTTCATGTGGATCAGGGCGAAACGGTTGCGTTGGTTGGTGAATCCGGATCGGGCAAATCGGTGTCGGCGCTGTCTACAGTGCAGCTGCTTGGTGACAGCGCGACCATCGGCGGGTCGATCACCTATAACGGCACCCAGATGGTAGGCGCACCCGAAGCCGACCTGCGCCGCGTGCGGGGCAATGACATCAGCTTCATTTTCCAAGAGCCGATGACGTCGCTCAACCCGTTGCACACGATCGAAAAACAACTGGCCGAGGGCATTGCCCTGCACGGCAACTACAAGATGCCCGGGTTCTTCCGGCGCACGATTTCGGGGTTTGCAGCGGGGTCGATCAAGCCGCTCTTGTGGATCCTTTTCTTCATTTTCGCCATCATTGTTTACGTAATGGTGAATCGGCAGTTTGACGATGTGGTCTTCAATATTCCGTCTTTGTTGAGCGCGATCGCGGGGTCTATCGTGCAGGCCGCGATCTGGGTCGTGCCGATTGCCGCTGTTCTATATGGCTTGCAAATGATCGCAAAGGCGACCGTGGGGGATGATCTGATCCCCAATGATGTGCGCAATCGTGTTGTGGACCTGCTTGAGCAGGTTGGCATCGTTGACCCGCGTTCGCGCCTTGGGGCCTATCCACACCAGCTTTCGGGCGGCCAACGCCAGCGTGTGATGATTGCCATGGCGCTCGCGAACGGACCGGAATTGTTGATCGCGGATGAACCGACAACAGCGCTGGACGTCACTATTCAGGCGCAAATCCTCAACCTGTTGGGCGATCTGAAGCGCGACATGAATATGTCCTTGCTGTTTATCACCCACGACCTTGGCATCGTGCGCAAGATTGCCGACCGTGTTTGCGTCATGAAAGACGGCGAGATCGTCGAACATGGCCCCACGGCCGAGATATTTGCAAACCCGAGCCATCCTTACACACGTAGCCTGCTGGAAGCTGAGAGCACGGGCACGCCGGACCCAGTGGCAGTCGACGCCAAGGTGCTTGCGCAAACCGAGCACCTCAAGGTCTGGTTCCCGATCCATACGGGCCTAATGCGGCGCACCACCGGCTATGTGAAGGCGGTCAACGACGCGACGTTTGATGTGCGCGCGGGCGAAACGCTGGGCATTGTCGGGGAATCAGGATCGGGTAAAACCACGCTCGCACTCGCGCTGATGCGGCTGATCTCATCCGAGGGGCGGATCGTGTTTATTGGCAGTGAGTTGCAGGGGTTGCGCGAGGCGCAGATGCGACCCCTGCGCACCGACATGCAGATCGTGTTTCAAGACCCCTACGGTTCCCTGTCTCCGCGTATGACCGTGGAACAGATCATTGCCGAAGGGCTGACCGTGCATGGCACACCGGCGGGTCGTGATCCGCGCGACATGGTGGCGGACATCATGCGCGAGGTTGGCCTCGATCCGGCGCTGATGGACCGGTATCCGCACGAATTTTCAGGCGGCCAGCGCCAACGCATCGCCATTGCGCGCGCGATGATCCTTCGCCCAAAACTTGTTGTGCTGGACGAGCCGACATCCGCGCTTGATATGACCGTGCAGGTGCAGATCGTTGATCTGCTGCGTAGCCTTCAGGCGAAATACCAGCTCGCCTATCTGTTTATTTCGCACGACCTCAAGGTCGTGCGCGCCATGTCGCACAAGGTGTTGGTGATGAAACGCGGTGATATCGTTGAGGCAGGCACAGCGGACGAAATCTTTGACGCACCGCAGACGGAGTATACCCGCGAATTGATGGCGGCCGCGTTTGACTAGGCGCCGATGGTGACGCTGGCGGGGGACAGGCCCTCGATTTCGCATAGACACGTCTGGCCGCGGGTCAGCGGGCCGACACCGGCGGGTGTTCCTGTCATGATGACGTCGCCTGCTTGCAGCGTCACCAGTTTGGATAGTGTCGCGATGATTTCGGGCACGGACCAGATCATCTGGGTCAGATCACCGTCCTGCCTGGCTGCACCATCGACCGAACAGCGCACTGCGCCGGACGTCAAATGCCCGACTTTGGCCACCGGATGCACAATGCCGATCACGGCGGAGTTGTCGAACCCTTTGGCCATGTCCCACGGCGCGCCTTTGCCTTTGGCATCGGCCTGAATATCTCGGCGGGTCAAATCGTTACCCACAGCGTAGCCATAGACGTGGCCAAGCGCGTCACTTTCGGCAATATCCGCACCGCCCGTTGCCAGAACGACAACCAATTCCACCTCGTGGTGCAGGTTTTCCGTCGCAGGCGGGTAGGGGATGGTCGCGCCTGCGGGCACAACCGCGCTGGCTGGTTTCATAAAGAAAATTGGTGGATTGGCCTTCGGGTCGCCACCCATCTCAGCAACGTGATCGGCGTAGTTCTGGCCGACGCAGAAAATACGATGCACGCCAACGTCGTGGTCTGCCTCGCTCGTCTGCAGGGTTGGTGCATTGGGCGGGCGGACGTCAAGAACAGCCATTGTGTGTCTCCGATCGGGTTATTCAGGTGGCCCGATCATGAAACACGTCGTGCCGCGCGCTTGCAAGCGGGCACAGGCCAATTCTGCGCCATCGCGCGATAGCCCCATGAAATTCGCGTCAAAACCGCGGCTGGATTGGTTCACGCGGCGCAAACTGCCGTCCAGCGTGGACATTTCGTTCAATGCGACGCGCAACAAGACCCGCTCGGCCTGATACCGCGACCCGTAGCGGCCTACATTGATACCCCACAAACGACTGCCGGATGTGGACATGCGGGTCACGATTTCCGGCTCGCTGGGTGTCGGGCTGGCCTGTTGCACGGCGGCCAGAACCACGTCGGCCGGCCGGCTTGGGGGGGCGGGTGCCTCTGTCGGGGCGGCCGCTGTGGTCTGCAAAACTTCGGTGACGGCGTCTTCGATGACACCTGCATCCACCATCAACACGGCGGCTGGCGCTTCGGGCTGGTCCGGCGTCGGGCGCACGTTCGGGCGCAATGACCGGCTGACAAGGCCGTTCACACGGACGGTGCGGGCTGTTGTGCCGGGGGGCGGCGCGTCTGCGCCACCGGATCGTTGTGCGCCAACGGGGCTTGGGCGATCAATGCGCGCGGTGTCCGGCGCACGGGCAAACCCCATATCAAGCAGTTCGGCCACGCGGGCGTTGCGCGCAGCCGTGGATGTGCCGCCGAACATGGTGGCGATGATGCGTTCTTGCCCACGTTCTGCAGAGGCCACAAGGTTGAAACCGGCAGCACGGGTGTAGCCTGTTTTGATGCCGTCCGCGCCGCGATACGCGCGCAGGAACCGGCGGTTCGTGTTGGCAACCTCGCGCACGCCCGCATCCGTGGAGATACGGCTGAACATGTTATAATACTGCGGAAAATCATAAACCATATGGCGGCCCAGCGTCGTCATGTCACGTGCGGTGGACATATGCCCTGCCTCCGTCAGACCGTGGGCATTGCGAAACGTCGTGCGCGACATGCCCATGGCGCGGGCGGTTGCCGTCATGCGGCGCGCGAAGGCGGCTTCGTTGCCTTCTAGGGCGATGCCGATGGCAGTGGCCGCATCATTAGCGGATTTCACAGCCGACGCACGGATCAGATAGCGAAACTGAATTCGCTGCCCCGCAACAAGGCCCAGTTTGCTGGGCGGCTCGTTTGCGGCCAGTGGCGTGATCGTGACCATATCATCAAGGCTGATTTCACCGCGCTCAACCGCCTGAAACGCAATATAAAGCGTCATCATCTTGGTCAGGGAGGCCGGATGTAACTGTGTGTCGGCATTGCGCGAATGCAAAACCTCACCCGTGCGCGCGTCGATGACCATCGCAGCATAAGGCGCAGCCTTACCCGCAACAGGCGCCAGACCCGCAATCAGAAGTGTAAACAATAGGAGAAAGCCCGCCAACGCGGGGTTATGAATACGACGTTTCACGCCACTGCCCTTTTACTGCCTCATGAGCCCCGATTTTTTTGGTGGGGTCTCTGTTATGAAACAAGGCTAACACAAGGCAGCGTTTCAGAAAATACCCTAAATTCAAAGGCTTTCGGTGTGCTTTTCATGCACTTGGAACCATATCTAGGGGCGGGACGCCGGTTTATCCCCTAAATGGTCGATTGTGGCAGGAATGGGGCAGATGGCTAACGCGGCCTATTGCACGGCGGTGAGCAGCGCAGGCAGCTCGTCCAGCGAGGTGATTTGGCGGAAATGGCGGTGGGTGACGGGGGGCTCGGCCCGCTCATATTCCCATGTCAGATCATGGGGGACGTGCACACCCCATGCGCCGACTTCCAACGCGGGGATGACATCCGAGCGCAGCGAATTGCCCACCATCATCTGATGCGCCGTGTCGTGGCGCGCAAAAATGCGGGCGTAAATGTCGGGTGTCTTGTCACTTACGATTTCGACGGCATCAAACAAATCCCCCAAACCCGATTGCGCCAGCTTGCGTTCCTGATCGAGCAGATCACCCTTGGTGATCAGAATAATCTCTGCACGCGGCTTGAGTGCGACAAGGGCGTCGCGCGCGCCGTCCAGCAATTCCACAGGGTCCGATAACATGGCGCGCCCCGCGGCGAGCAAGTCTTCAATCACTGCCGTCGGCACTGCACCGTCGGTGACGTCAATCGCGGTTTCGATCATCGACAGCACGAAACCCTTTACTCCGAACCCGTAGACCCCAAGATTGCGCCGCTCGGCCGCCAACAGGCGTGCGCGCAAGTCCGCCTCGTCTGTAAAGTTCGACAGCATCGTCGCGAACCTATCTTGGGTCATGACAAACCCGCGTTCATTGTGCCAAAGCGTGTCATCGGCATCAAATGCGATGGTCCATGTCTTCTTGTTCACCCGTCCCCCTGACGTGCCCCCTTTTCTTAAGGGCCATGAAGGTTATATTAAGCTGCTGAAACCAGACTCCGCTAGTGACTCGCTCCAAAGGAATACAATGCTGCAAGACGTCTTCATGATGGCAGATCGCGATGGCGACGACGAAAACGATTTCGGCGTCAAACTCGAAACACGCCCTAAGACCAAGCGGCCGCCGCTATATAAGGTGATGATTCTGAACGATGATTACACACCGATGGAGTTCGTGGTGCATGTTTTGGAACGGTTCTTTGGCATGACAAACGCGCAGTCTGTCGAATTGATGCTGGTCGTTCATCAAAAAGGTTTGGCCGTTGTGGGTGTTTATTCTCACGAAATTGCGGAGACGAAAGTCGCGCTCGTGATGGATTTTGCCGCGCGCCACGAACATCCTTTGCAATGCACGATGGAGAGAGAGTAGGGCGGCGCGCCCTCTTGGACCCATTATGAAACATTCCCGTCTTTCAACCGCGCTGGCCGAAGGTCTGGCCCTTGACGGGCCGCTGCATGTGATGCGCCCACCCGCTGGTTATGATCTTGCGGGACTGCGCGATGTCAGTGTCGAGGCGACGCATTTTCCCGATCACCAGTATTGGGATGCAATGGGCGTGGTTGGAGCCGGGGCAAACCGTGCAGCGACGCTTGTCGTGGTGCCGCGCTCAAAAACCCTCGCTCGGGCCATGGTGCTGGACGCGATTGCGTGTGGCGGGATTGTCATTGTCGACGGGCAGAAGACCGATGGTATCGAAAGTCTGTTTAAAGACTTGCGCAAGGTTGCCGATATGTCGGGCGTGGTCACCAAAGGCCACGGCAGGCTGTTCTGGTTTACCGCGAATGCCGCGCCGGATTGGGACGTGACGACCAAATCCCCAGACGGCTACGCAACCACTGCCGGTGTTTTTTCCGAAAACAAAATCGACGCGGGATCTGCCTTGCTGGCCGGTCATCTCGAGGACCTCAAAGGCGATGTGGCCGACCTTGGCGCGGGCTGGGGGTATCTGTCGCGCGCAATTCTCGGGCATGGGGATGTCACGCGGCTGGATATGATCGAGGCTGAAAAATCCGCGCTCGGTTGTGCTGTTATCAACACCAAAGATCCGCGTGCGCGTGCGGTCTGGAGCGATGCGTTGATCTATGATGGCGGACCCTATGATGTTGTCGTGTCCAACCCACCGTTTCACACCGCACGTGCGGGTGATCCCGACCTTGGCCGCGGGTTTATCGCTACGGCCGCGCGTATCCTGAAGCCGCGCGGTGTGTTTTATATGGTCGCCAACCGCCATTTGCCGTATGAAGCGGCACTGGACGCCCAATTCGCCCATGTCCAAGAACTCAGCGGCACGGGCGCCTTCAAAACCTTTCGCGCGACTCGCCCCAAACGCTAATTTCCCAAGATTGGCCCCAACGGATCGGCCCGCAGGAGTTTCCCATGACATTTTCAATCGCCGGCAAGACCGCTATCGTCACCGGAGCTGCCAATGGTGTCGGCCTTGCGATCGGGCGGCATTTTGTGTCCGAGGGGGCTAATGTCGTGTTCGCGGATATGGATGAAAGCCGCCTCGAGGAGGAGCTTGGATCGTCCGAGGTCGAACCGGAACGTTACCGCACCTTCGCCTGCGATCTGCGCAAGAAGCTATCGATTGCCAATTTGATGTCTATGACGATTGATAGCTTCGAGCGGGTGGACATTCTGGTGAATGCGTCGCGCCAGATCATGACGTCCGATCCGCTGGATCCGAAAGAAGACCAGGTCGAAGATTTAATGAACCAGAACCTGATGACGTCCCTGCGCCTGACGCAGGCCATTTCAAAGCGGATGATCAAGCAGGCCGAAGGGCAGGAAGATGGTTACGCCGGGTCCATCATCAACCTCAGTTCGATTGCCGCGCGCCGCGCCAATCCCGAACTGTTGGGCTATTCGATTTCTACAGCGGCGCTTGACCAGATGACACGGTCTATGGCGGTCGCGCTGGCGCCACACCGGATTCGTGTGAACGCCGTGGCCTTCGGGTCCGTCATGTCCGCGAGCCTGAAGGACCGGTTGCGCGATAATGAAGATTTTCGAAGCGACATTATCGACCACACTCCGCTGGGCCGTATTGCTGGACCGGGTGAAGTTTCAGACGCGGTGCAATATCTTGCCTCTGATGCGTCGAGCTTTGTGACCGGGCAGATTATCACCGTGGACGGTGGCCGCACCCTGATCGACCCGGTGGTGGCACCCGCGCACTAGTTATTCCGGATGAATGGCGATGCACTGCTGCACCTGCGCCTGCGCCGTGCGAGCGGCCTGTGCACGGTTCTGTTCCAGCTCCGCCAGTTTCGCGCGTTCCTGCGCGATGCTAATCGTCACGGGTTCGGTTCTGGTGAAGGTTTCGGTTTCTTCGCAAGGGAAGCGGAAGGTGGACCCGTCTTCGTTGGTGCCTTCACATGTTTTTCGCAGAACCCGCACATCCTGGACCTCGACCAAGGCGTATCCGCGCTGAATGTTGCCACGGGTTTCAGCGATCAAACGGTCCAGCGTCGCGATCGGGCGGTTGGCCCCGCTGATGCATCGTTCACGCGGCGTGCCGCAGGCGGCGAGCACCAGAAGTGGAAGGATAAGAAGGGTCTTGCGGGTCATGTGTATTTCCTTTGGCAGCCATTTGGTCGCGGGCGTGTGACAGCAGGTTGGCCTGCCCCGATATTCAATGTTAGGACTGCATGATAATCAATAACAAAGGCTTGATTGATGGCGACCGACGACATGATTGCAGAAAAGGCAACAGCATCCGCGTGGTTCAAGACACTACGGGACGAGATCGTGCAGGCGTTCGAAGCCCTTGAAGACAGCCAGACCACGGGCCCGTTTGCGGACCAGCCCGCAGGTCGGTTCGACGTCAGTCAAACCAAGCGCACGGGCGACGCGGGCGAAGACGCAGGCGGCGGGTTGATGTCGGTGATGCGCGGTGGCCGCGTGTTTGAAAAAGTCGGCGTAAATATCTCCACGGTTCATGGAACGCTGGGCGCGCGCGCACAGGCGGCGATGATGGCGCGAAAAGGGCTGGATGGCATGGCGGAGGACCCGCGGTTCTGGGCGTCAGGCATCAGCCTCGTGGCGCATATGCAAAACCCGCATGTGCCGGCCGTTCACATGAATACCCGCATGTTCTGGACGCCGCACGCGTGGTGGTTCGGCGGCGGGTCTGATTTGAACCCTTGTATCGAATACGCCGATGACACCGCGCATTTCCATGCCACACAAAAGACCTGGCTGGACCCGCATGGCGAGGATCATTACCCCAAGCTAAAGGCATGGGCGGACGAGTATTTCTACGTGCCGCACCGTGGCCGCGCCCGTGGCGTGGGCGGCGTGTTTATGGATGATTACTGCAGTGGAGACTGGGCGTCCGATTTCGCGCTGACGCAGGACTTGGGGCGCGCATTCTTGCCCGCTTATCTGCCCTGCGTGGAAGGCCGCCGGACCACAGACTGGAGCGATGCGGACAAAGACACGCAGCTTGTGCATCGCGGCCTCTATGCGGAATACAACCTTGTGTATGACCGCGGCACGAAGTTCGGCCTTGAGACAGGCCATGACGCCAATGCTGTGCTGATGAGCCTGCCACCAATGGCCAAGTGGGTTTAACCATCTGACCGGCGTTCGAAACGCTGGCCTAGCTGCGCACCTCGCGCACCGTATCTATCATGAGCTGCACGTTTTCAGGGTCCGCATCCGGTGTGATGCCGTGACCAAGATTGAAGATGTGCGGTCCACCCTTGAGGGCATCAACGATCCGGCGTGTTTCGGACACCAACGCATCGCCACCCGTCACCATGTGGGACGACTTCAGATTGCCTTGCACACAGCCCGCCGTTTGCACGTTGGCCGCGGCCCATTCGGCCGAGACACCGTCATCCAGCGCGATACAGTCGGCGCCGATGGCATCGTGTAGGCCCACATACCGCTCGCCCGCACCGCGCGGGAAGGCAATGATCGGCGTGTCAGGGTGGCGCGCCTTGAGGGCGGCCACAATGCGCGCGGCGGGTTTGATCGCGTAGTTCACAAAATCATCGCCTTGCAACGATCCCGCCCAACTGTCGAACAGCTTGACGACTTCGGCCCCGGCCTCGATCTGTTTGGACAAGTAGTCGATCGTGCCTTCGGTGATCAGGTCCAATAGCCCCTCGAACACGGGCTTGTTTTCGGCCTTCAGCGCATGGGCCGGTCCTTGGTCGGGGGTGCCTTTGCCGGCAATCATGTAGGTCGCCACGGTCCACGGCGCGCCTGCGAACCCGATCAGCGTGGTTTCTGCGGGCAATTCGCGCGAGAGGATTTTTACGGTTTCGTAGATCGGGGCCAAATGGTCGTGGATCGCATCCGCAGGCTTGAGCGCTTTCAGCTCGTCCGCCGTGGTGATCGTGGACAAACGCGGGCCTTCGCCGGTGACAAACCACAAATCCGCACCTAGGGCTTGGGGCAACAGCAGGATGTCGGCAAACAGGATCGACGCATCAAACCCGTAACGCCGGATCGGTTGCAACGTGACCTCGGCGGCGAGTTCGGGGTTATAGCACAGTGACAGGAAATCTCCGGCCTGCGCGCGCGTTGCACGGTATTCGGGCAGATATCGGCCCGCCTGACGCATCATCCAGATCGGCGGTGTCGGCAGGGTTTCACCTGCAAGGGCGCGAAGTATGGTTTTTTGCGTTTTCATTTAGGCCTCCATTGTTGTGTTCGGTCTCTCTTTAGAGGCGCGGCAAGTCAAGTGGTTGTAAGGGGTCGCAGGCGCGGCTAATTGTTTCGCATGAACATTGCCTTGCCCACACCCGCCCAGCCCCTCAAGATCGGAACCCGTGGTTCGCCGCTTGCGTTGGCGCAAGCCTACGAGACGCGCACGCGCCTGATGGCTGCTTTCGATTTGCCCGAAGCCACGTTCGAGATTTGCGTCATCAAAACGACCGGCGACAACCGGACGCTGATTGACGCGGACATTCCCCTCAAGGTGATTGGCAACAAGGGTCTATTCACCAAAGAGATCGAAGATGCGATGCTGTCCGGCGAGATTGATATCGCCGTGCATTCGACCAAGGACATGCCGGTGCACCAGCCCGAGGGTTTGGTGCTGGACGTATTTTTGCCGCGCGAAGATGTGCGGGATGCTTTCGTATCGATCAAATTCGCGGGCTTGGCGGAATTGCCCGAAGGCGCGGTTGTGGGCACGTCCAGCCTGCGCCGACGGTCGCAATTATTGGCCAAACGCCCCGATTTGCAGGTCGTGGAGTTTCGCGGAAACGTACAAACGCGCCTGCAAAAGCTGGCCGATGGTGTGGCTGATGCGACGTTTCTGGCCATGGCTGGCCTGAACCGCATGGGTATGGATGATGTGCCGAAAACCGCCATTGATGTGGACGAAATGCTGCCCGCAATCGCCCAAGGCACGATCAGTATCGAACGGCGCGCCGATGACGCGCGCGCGCGCGACATGCTGGCGGCTCTCCATGATGTTCAAACGGGCCAACGTATGGCCGCTGAACGCATGTTCCTTGCCGCGCTGGACGGGTCGTGTGAAACGCCCATCGGCGGGCTGGCGATGATTGAAGGCGACCAGATCTGGTTGCGCGGCGAGATACTGAAACCCGACGGCAGTCAGGTGTTTAAGGGCGAGCGGCGTGGGCCGGTCGCGCAAGGCGCCGACATGGGACGCGCGCTCGCCGAAGAGTTGCTGGATCAAGCAGGGCCGGATTTCTTCGAGGCTGTCGCGGCGGGTTAATCCGGAACTAATTTCCCCGGATTCAAAATGCCGTTGGGGTCCAGCACGCCTTTGATCTTGCGCATCATGTCCAGTGCCACCGGGTCCTTGCGCCGCCGCATGGTGGCGAGCTTGGACAGTCCGACGCCGTGTTCTGCTGAAAAACTACCGCCCAAGTCGGCGACAATATCTTCGATGGCTTCGATAATCCGGTCCTTCAGCGCGTCATCATCTCGCGACGGGTAGATGCTGTAGTGCACGTTGCCATCACCCAGATGGGCGACGAAGTTGGGTTCGAAATCAGGGTCGAGTTCGGCCATACGCGGACCGACGCGCGCAAAGAACTCCGGCACCAGATCAAGCGGCAGCGCGATGTCCGTGTCAACGATGGGTTGGCGCCAGAAGGCGAGTTCGGCGGCGGCTTCGCGGCGCTCCCACATCTCGCGGCGTTGGCCCTCGTTTTGGGCGACGACAGCATCCAACACAGTGCCCGCGTCCATCATATCGGTCATGATCCCGAGCAGGGTTTCGGTCACGTCGGTGTCGGTCGTGGTCGCGACTTCGATGAGAATGTTGATGTCGTGGTGCGCATCAAAAGGTTCGCGGGCACCTTCAAACCGGTCCATGTAAACGTCGATGTAGTTGCGCGGCATGTATTCGAACGCTTCGACCGCGCCGCCCGTCGCGTCTTGGGTGCGGTTCAGCAGGGTGAGCGCGTCTTCCAATGTTGGCACAGCGACCATCGCGGTAGCGTAGGCGCGCGGTTTCGGGGCGAGTTTGACGACCGCTTTGGTGATAATCCCCAGCGTGCCTTCCGACCCGATCAGCAATTGGCGCAGGTTCAGGCCGGAGTTGTCCTTGTGTAACGCCGACATGAGGTTCACCACCCGCCCGTCAGCCAGAACTGCTTCCAGACCCAACACCAGATCGCGGGTATTGCCATAGCGCAGCACGTTGGATCCGCCGGCGTTCGTCGCCATGGCGCCGCCGATCATTGCTGACCCGCGTGCGCCGAACGTTAGCGGGAATATCAGGCCTTCGTTTTCAGCGGCGTCGTGCAGGGATGACAGAATGACGCCAGCATCGACCACTGCGGTGCGCGCGTTGACGTTGACGTCGTGGATGGTGTTCATCCGGTCCAGCGACACCATCACACCGCCGGGCGCATAGGTGCCCCCTACAAGTCCTGTGTGGCCTGATACCGGGGTGATGGATTGGCGTTGCGCGTTGGCGAGCGTCATGATCCGGGACACTTCTTGTGTGGATGCGGGGCGCAACACGACACCGGGCGCGCCGGTGTATTTACCGGTCCAATCCGTCGCCCAGCGCGCAACGTCTTCCCCTGTCAGTGCGTTGTCCGCCCCGACGATTGCCGCGAAATCCTGCAACAGTGCCATACCAATTCCCCCAGCCGAAAACCTACGCCAGTTGACGTAGATGTCAAAGGAAGGCTGCATAAAGGGGAAATGTGTGGTGGCGTTACCTGGATTTGAACCAGGGACCTAACGATTATGAGTCGTTCGCTCTAACCAACTGAGCTATAACGCCATGCACAGCGCGCGAGATAGTCGCGCTAGGGTCGGCTGTCAAACCGATTCTGACCGATTCAGGGGTTGTTGTTTGTGATCGGGCTTGGTCAAGTCTGCGGACTGGCAAAAAGGGCGCGACATGTCTGCAAAACAATGGGAGTTCTGGATTGACCGCGGTGGCACGTTTACCGACATCGTGGCGCGGCGACCCGATGGCACGATTATCACCCATAAGCTGCTGTCAGAAAATCCTGAGCAATACGCAGACGCCGCAGTGCGCGGTGTGCACGATCTGATCGGGACAGATGACCCCGCAGCGGGGTCCATCGCCGCCGTCAAGATGGGCACAACGGTGGCGACCAATGCATTGCTCGAACGCAAGGGCGAGGACGTGTTGCTGCTGATCACCGAAGGTTTTGGCGATTTGCTCAAGATTGGCTACCAGACGCGCCCCGATTTGTTTGCCTTGGAGATCAAACGCCCTGCGCTGCTGTATCAGCAAGTGGCAGAGGTGTGTGAACGGCTGAACGCCGATGGATCGGTGCTGACCCCGCTTGATGAACCCGCTGTGCGTGCGGTGTTGCGAGCGGGTTATGATGCAGGGCTACGCGCCGTGGCGGTTGCTTTCCTGCATGCCTATTTGAATCCCGCGCACGAGGCGCGCGTGGCAGAAATCGCAGCAGAAATCGGGTTTTCCCAAATCAGCACCAGCCATCAGGTTTCCCGTCTCGTCAAACTGGTCGGGCGCGGAGATACGACGGTAGTGGATGCTTACCTGTCGCCCATTTTGCGCCGTTACGTCGATCAGGTTGCAGGCGCGCTGGACGTGGGCCGTGTGTGCGAACGCCTGTTCTTTATGCAATCCAGCGGCGGGCTCACGGACGCCGCACGCTTTCAGGGGCGCGACGCGATCTTGTCGGGGCCGGCGGGTGGTATCGTCGGCATGGTGAAAACAGCGCAAGCGGCTGGATACGACCGTTTGATCGGGTTCGATATGGGCGGCACATCGACCGACGTCAGCCACTACGCGGGCGATTATGAACGTAGTTTCGAGACCGAAGTGGCAGGCGTGCGGATGCGCGCGCCGATGATGGATATTCACACGGTCGCGGCGGGCGGTGGTTCGGTCTGCCGGTTTGCAGATGGGCGCTTTCAGGTTGGTCCTGAAAGTGCGGGCGCCAACCCCGGTCCGGCCTGTTACCGCCGTGGCGGGCCGTTGACCGTGACCGATTGCAACGTGCTACTCGGCAAACTCAACCCTGCGCATTTTCCGTCGGTCTTCGGGCCGCACGGGGACGAACCGCTGGACGTCGACACCGTGCGCGCGAAGTTCGAAGTGCTCGCTGCGGAGGTCGCACGAGCGACGGGTGAGGCCCCGCGCGCGGTTGAAGATATCGCGACAGGTTTCTTGGCCATTGCAGTGGACAATATGGCCAATGCGATCAGGAAAATAAGCGTTCAGCGCGGCCATGATGTGACCGGATACACCTTGCAGTGCTTTGGCGGCGCGGGGGGGCAGCACGCCTGTCTGGTGGCCGAGGCCTTGGGCATGAGCCGCGTATTGATCCACCCGTTTGCGGGGGTCTTGTCGGCATTCGGCATGGGGCTGGCGGAGCTGCGCGAGATGCGCGAGGCGCAGTTTGATGCGCCATTGTCGCAGGTCGATACCGCCGAAGAACGCTTGGAGAGCATGACCAAAGATGCCCGTGATACTGTGTTGTCCCAAGGTGGAAAAACCGTGCGCAGCGAGGCTTGGGCCCACTTGCGATACAGCGGAACACAGCAGGATTTGAAAGTGGCGTTCGGCCCCGCTGATGCGATGCAATCCGCATTCGAGGCCGCACATCTTGCGCGGTTCGGATTCACCAGCCCCGACGTCCCGATACTGTTTGAAATGCTCAGCGTCGAAGCGATTGGAGAGGGCGCGACCCTTCCGGATCTTGGCGTTCCCCCCGCGCAATCACCACACCCCATCGCAGTGCATGATCGCGCGTTTTATGACCGTGAAACCATGGGTGCGGGCGACCGGGTCTGCGGCCCTGCGATCATCCTCGAACCCACGGGCACCAACGTGATCGAGGAGGGCTGGGAGGCGCAGGTTGACCCGCTTGGCAACCTTGTGCTGACGTCAACCAAAGCCCGCAGCACCCATGCGGCGAGCACCGACGCTGATCCTGTGCTGCTCGAAGTGATGTCCAACCTGTTCATGTCTGTCGCCGACCAGATGGGTGCGACGCTGTCTAACACCGCCCAATCGGTGAACATCAAAGAACGCTTTGATTTTTCCTGCGCGATTTTCGATGGGGCGGGCGATCTGGTGGCCAATGCGCCCCATGTCCCCGTCCACCTCGGGTCCATGTCCGACAGTATCAAAACGGTGATGCGCGGCTGGCCTGATGTCGCGGATGGCGATGCGTTCATGCTCAATTCGCCCTACAACGGCGGCACCCATTTGCCTGACGTCACTGTGGTTACGCCTGTGTTTATTGGCGGCAAGCCGCGCTTCTGGCTGGGCGCGCGCGGTCACCATGCGGACATCGGCGGGCGCACACCCGGGTCTGCACCGCCCGACAGCACGCATATCGACGAAGAAGGCGTGCTGATCGACAATATGCAGCTGGTTACGCAGGGCCGGTTCCTTGAGGCGCAAGCCCGCGCGACGCTGGCATCGGGCCCCTATCCGTGTCGTAACATCGATCAAAACATCGCCGATCTGAAAGCGCAGGTCGCCGCCAACGCCACCGGCATGGCAGAGCTGAAGCGCATCTGCGACAGCTACGGCGCAGAGGTTGTCAGCGCCTACATGGGTCACGTCCAAGACAACGCCGAAGAAAGCGTGCGCCGTGTGATTGACAGGCTGTCTGACGGCACGTTCACCTACCCGATGGACATTGGCCAAACCATCCAAGTCACTGTGAAAGTTGATAAATCAACACGCACCGCGACCGTTGATTTCACCGGCACCAGCGCCCAGCATAGCGGCAATTACAATGCGCCCTTTGCGGTCTGTCGCGCCGTGGTTCTCTATGTGTTTCGCACGTTGGTGGGGGCACATATTCCGCTGAACGAAGGCTGCCTCAAGCCGCTCAACATTATTGCTCCCGAGGGGTCCATGCTAAACCCGCGCGCACCTGCGGCGGTGATTGCGGGCAATACCGAGGTGTCACAAGCGGCGTGCAACGCGCTTTATGGTGCGTTGGGCGTCATCGCCGGGTCACAGGCCACGATGAACAATTTTGTCTGGGGAAATGCGCGTTTCCAGAACTATGAAACCATCGCGGGCGGCACTGGTGCAGGCCCCGGCTTTCACGGGTGCGATGCGGTGCAAAGCCATATGACCAATACCCGAATGACCGATCCTGAAGTCCTTGAAAAACGCTTTCCGGTCCGGCTCGATCGCTTTGAGATCCGCGAGACTTCCGGTGGCGCGGGGCAGTGGCATGGCGGCAACGGTGCGCGCCGGGTGATGACGTTCCTGGAACCTGTGACGGTGACGACGCTGTGTTCGCACCGCATCGTGCCGCCCTTCGGGGTGGACGGTGGCGGCACGGGCGCTGTGGGGCGCAATTGGGCGGTGATGCCGGATGGTACGCGTAAAGACCTGAACGGAAATGACGAGATTGAACTGCCGACAGGCGGGCAATTCGTCCTCGAAACGCCGGGCGGTGGCGGTTGGGGAACAGCCTAGGGGCGGATCGCCCGCTGCTAAAGGATAACCTGATGTTCCGCTTGCCCAACCGCATCGACAGGTGTGGCGAAGGTTTTGCCTTCGTCCTTGCCTGACAACCCGTTGGCAGCCGACGTGCAGAACAACGTCTTGAGATCCGGCCCGCCAAACGCGGGACACGAGGTTTGCGCCGCAGGGAACGCGACGGTCTGGGTCAAGGTTGCGTCAGGTGAATAACAAGCAACCCGGTTCGCCCCCCATTGCGCGTTCCAGAAATTGCCAGCGGTGTCGATGACCGCGCCGTCCGGCCCCCAATCCGTCGTACCAAAATCAAGCCAGACTTCGGCATCGCCGACCGGCCAGCCGTCGGTTTCCGAAAGCCGTTGCCGCATGATCTTGCGGGTCGGTGTGTCGGTGAAATAGGCGCTTACACCGTCCGGCGAAAAGCAAATGGCATTCGGAATGGTCATGCCGGTAAACAGCTGGCGGACTTCACCGCGAAAGTAGCGGTAAATCGCACCGGCCTGCGGTTCTGCGTTCAGTCCCATCGTGCTGGTCCAGAACCCGCCAAACGGGTCGGCGCGCCCGTCGTTTGAACGGGTGACAGGATTGCCAGCCTCGATTTCCACCACCTGATCGGCGGTGCCTTTGGCGAGGTCGAAGATATGCAACCCGATGCTATCCGCGATCAAGAGGCGGCTGTCGTCGATCCATCCGGCGGCTGATGTATGGCGGGTAAACTGCCAATTGCGGCCTTTGATGTGCAGGCGCTTGGACAGGATGTCGAACCAGAACAGCTCGCCCCGTTCCGGGTGCCAGAGCGGGCCTTCGCCAAGGGCGCATTGGGTGGTGTCAAAAATCATGAGACGGCATCATGAAGGTTCGAAAACAGTCATCTTTGGTGGCCCTCCCCAGACCTGCATGGTGTCGTGTCCGCCCGTGTGACAGCTTTATAATGGCGTATCAAACAGGTGCGTGACAAGGCGGGCCTTATCGTTTGCCGTAATAAAGCCCGACAACATGTTCAGCCTCTGCGAAAAACAGCCAGCGCGCGGCGAAAACGCCGGTCAGGTGGCTCAGAACAGCAAGGGCTGCAAGAACATGACTATGGGTGATCAGCAGCACCAGCGGCAGCAGCACCATCAACACAATCGCAAGCACGCGCAGTTTCATCGCGTGTTTGCGCCCGATCACGTAGACGAATTCCTTGTGCAGGTAGTTGGTGCCGGTATGTGGTGGTTCGAACGCACGGACATCGCCACGTGCGCCAAGGCCTGTCGCGGTCGCTATCGTCGTACCGGAACTGGCCAATGCGCGATCCCCCTGTAGCCAGTGGGCGACTTGCGCAACGCCTGCGACCACCAGAAGCGGCATGGCAATTTGCACTTCGCCCGCCAGCAGTGCGCCGCCTGCGATACAGATGCTGAGAAACATTAAGGGCGTGGTGAAATTGTGCCACCGCGGGACGGTTTTGATCTGGGCGTAGATCATGGATGTGGTGAACACCGTGAAGATAGATAACGCCGCGCCGATGTAGCCGAATCCGTATAGACGGTGATCAAAGAACACCAGTCCTGCGCCATAAATGGCCATGCAAAAAAGGGCTGAAACCGCACACCATGCTTCGCGTGACAGCCAGCTTGTTTGCCACTGGGTGAACGCTTTGAGGGCCCGTTCCGGGTGGCCAAGATGGAAGATCGATGCAATCAACCCGCCGACCGCCAGCAGATATGCGATGGTGAAAAACACAAACGCCACAAAGCCGCCAGGTGCGGGCATGCCGAGACCGAGGAAGGCCAGAAGGCCGAAGCCGAGGCCCGAGAGTGTGGAGAACACGATGACGGACGGTGCAGGATGCATCAGCTTTTTCCTCCGTTCGAGCCGGGTAGGGCGTCGAGTGCCTTGTCGAGCCAGCCGAGGAAGCCTGTTGCTTCAGCCGCGACGGGTTCGAGGAAAGGTGCGAGGATGTCGGTGTCCTGGCTGCGGTCGCGATCTTTGGGGCGCGGGGGGAGGTATTTATTGACGGGCTTGGTGCCCATTTCGGGCATCAGATCCATGCCGCCGCGTTCGCGGGTCAAGACAGAGACATTGCTGTCAGGGTCTGCGAAATCCCCGAAGTGACGCGCATTTGACGGGCAGGTGCGCACGCAGGCAGGTTCGCGGTCTTCTTCGGGCAGGTTTTCATTATAGATGCGATCTACGCAGAGGGTGCATTTTTTCATAACCTTTTCAACGGCATCCATTTCGCGTGCGCCGTAGGGACAGGCCCATGCGCACAGACCACACCCGATGCAATCGGCCTCGTTGACCAATACGATGCCGTCTTCGACCCGTTTGTAGCTGGCCCCCGTCGGGCAGACGGTGACGCAGGGCGCGTCTTCGCAATGCAGGCAGGATTTGGGGAAGTGAACAAGCTGTGCAGGGGCGTCGGTTGGTTGGATTTCATAGGAGTGAACACGGTTGAGGAAGGTGCCGGACGGATCGGCGCCGTAGGGGTCCGTATCAGCCAAGGGCGCGCCGTAGTTTTCGGTGTTCCATCCTTTGCAGGAGATCACGCAGGCATGACAGCCGACACAGGTATCAAGGTCAATCACGAGGCCGAGTTTACGGTCCGTTGAGGTCGGGAGCTGGGTCATGAAACACCGTATGGTTTGCGTATGGAAAGCGTCTGGAAGGCGTTTGGCTGGATTTCTGGCACGGCGTATGTGGCAGAGCGGCTCTGCGGGGGGAGTTTGTTGGGCCCGAAGGGGCGAAAGTCAGAGCTTTCGTCTGTGATTAAGCTGACCGGTTCTTCTTTCGATGCGTCCCAAGTGGCGACGAACCAGATGAAGGAGCCGATCATGAAGGCGATAAAGGCGAAGATGAGGAGGAGGGTGCGGGTCATTTGCCAACCTTCCATGCCAGAGTGTCCGGCCCTGTGCCCACGGGGGAGTTTTGTGGCGGAGTGACGGGATGGGTTTCAGCAGGCGCCGCGACCTTCTCAATCTTCACGCGCAGGTCGAACCATGCGGCTTGGCCTGTGACGGGGTCGGAGTTGGACCAGCGCAGACCGTCGCCTTTTTCGGGCAGAAGTTCATGGATGAGGTGGTTGAGCAGGAACCCTTTGGTTGCTTCGGGTGCGTCCTTGTCCAGTGCCCACGCGCCTTTTCGTTTGCCGATGGCATTCCACGTCCAGACGGTGTTTTCGTTCAGCGCGGCCATATGCGCGACCGGCACGGTGATGGTGCCGGTTGGGGACGTCACCTTCGCCCAGTCGCCCTCGGCAAAGCCGTGCTGCGTCCAGATTCTGGTCGGCACGTAGAGCGGGTTGCGGCCGTGCAGTTGGCGCAGCCACGCGTTTTGGCTGCCCCATGAATGATACATCGCCATAGGGCGCTGGGTGAGCGCGTGGACATCGTATTCTGCCGTGTCGGTCAGCGCGTCGGACAGGGGGGCATACCAGAACGGCAGCGGGTCCATGGTGTCGATCACCTGTTGGCGCAGGTGTTTAGGCGGCTGCACGCGCCCGTGGCCGAGCGCAGCCAGTTGCATGCGCCGCAGGGGTTCGACGTACGGGGTGAAGACGTAGGGCTGCACGCTGTCATAAAAGCCCATTTTTACGGCCCAGTCCTGATAGGCCATGTTGAAGGGTTTGTAGTAGGCCGCATCCTGCGGGACGCCGGAATGCCAGAAGCCGCCGTTGGCGATATAGCTGTCAAGTTGCCCTGCGTTCGGGTCGCCGCGCCCGTCCTGCGTGCCTTTTTCGCCCATGCGCCAGCCGGCCAGCGGGCCGATCCCCGCGCGGCGGATGTGGTTGGTGATGTAATCTGCGTAATCTTCGTATTTCGCGCTGCCATCGTCGTTGATGAAACCGGGAAGGCCTAGGCGCGCACCAAGATCGCACAGTACGGATTGGAAGCCGCGCACATCGCGGTCCGGTTCGATCACGGGCCAGCGGATTGCGTCGGCCACCGCGTCAGCCTCGCAGATCGGGCGGTCCAGCAGCGAGATGCAATCGTGGCGTTCAAGGTAGGTGGTGTCGGGCAGGATCAGGTCCGCGAAGGCCACCATTTCCGACGAATACGCATCCGAATAGATGATACGCGGGATGACGTAGTCGCCCTTTTCGTCCGTGTCCGTCAGCATGTCCATCACGGCAGTGGTATTCATCGACGAGTTCCACGACATATTGGCCATATACATGAACAACGTGTCGATTTTATACGGATCACCCGCGTGTGCGTTGGCGATGACCATGTGCATCATGCCGTGTGCGGACAGTGGGTTGTCCCACGTGAACGCCTTATCGATGCGGATGGCGGACCCGTCGTCGTGCAACATCAGGTCTTCGGGGCCTTGGGGATAGCCAAGGTGCGGGCCGTTCAGGGCCTCACCCGGGGTGACTTTGCCATGGGGCTTTGGGTGCGCGGTGGCGGGTTTGGGGTAGGGCGGTTTGAAACGCATGCCGCCGGGTGTTTCGACTGCGCCAAGGATGATTTGCAGGGTATGCAGCGCGCGACAGGTCTGGAACCCGTTGGAATGCGCCGAAATCCCGCGCATGGCGTGCATGGACACGGGGCGACCGACCATTTTGGTGTGGGTTTTGCCGCGAAAATCCGTCCATTCGCGGTCAAGTTCGATCGCCTGATCAAAGGCGACGTGGGCCATGTCTGCGGCGAGGCGTTTGATACGATCAGCCGAAATACCCGTCGCCTCTGCGACGTTTTCGGGCGCGTGCTTGGGGTCGAGGAAGCGGTCCGCCATCAGGTGGAAAACGGGGCGGTGGGTCACGCCGGCGTGGCGATAGGTGGCCGACAGGTCGGGCTCGACGCCTTGGCCGTTCCACGGGGCGAGCGCGCCGGTCTTGCGGTCGATGACCTGCGGCTGGCCCTCGTCGTCGCGCAACAGAAGGCCGTTTTGCGGGCTCTTCGGGTCTTCGTTGACGATGCAGGACGCGTTGGTGAACCGCGCGAGGTAGTCGAGGTCAAGTTTGCCGGCCTTGAACAGTTCATGGATCAGCGCCATGATCAGCAGCCCGTCGGTGCCCGGAGTGATGGCGAACCAATCATCCGCAACGGCGTTATATCCCGTGCGGATCGGGTTGACGCCGACCATGCGTGCGCCGCGTGCCTTGATCTTTCCGATACCCATTTTGATAGGATTACTGTCGTGGTCTTCGGCGACGCCGAACAGCACGAACATCTTGGTATGTTCCCAATCCGGCTGGCCGAATTCCCAGAACGCGCCGCCCATGGTGTAGATACCTGCCGCCGCCATATTGACCGAGCAGAACCCGCCGTGCGCGGCGTAGTTCGGGGTGCCGAACCCTTGGGCCCAGAGGGATGTGAACGATTGCGACTGGTCACGGCCCGTAAAAAACGCGAGCTTTTCGGGCGCGGTGTCGCGGATCGGCTTGAGCCATGACGTGGCCAGCGTCAGGGCCTCCTCCCAGCTGATTTCTTCAAATTCGCCCGACCCGCGCGGGCCGACCCGTTTCAGCGGGGCTTTCAGGCGGGACGGCGCGTTGACCTGCATGATGCCTGCCGACCCTTTGGCACATAGAACACCTTGGTTGACGGGGTGGTCCTTGTTGCCCTCGATGTAGGCGACTTTGCCGTCTTTCATATGCACGTCGATGCCACAGCGACAGGCGCACATGTAGCAGGTGGTCTTGCGCACTTCGTCTGAGACTTCGGGCGATGTGTCGAGGATCGGTTGATCTTTGGGCATATCGGAACCTTTCAGGTCAGGCGAGTTGGGTGCGGATCAGGCCAAGTGTGGCCAAACCGATCAAAAGGATCAGACAAAACGGACGGTAATAGGCAGACAGGCGTTCGGTAAAGAGCAGTTGGCCAAGAATAACGCCGATCATGGTCGGAATGGCGAAGACGAGCCCGCGTGACATGCCCGAAAAGTCCATCACGCCAAACGCCAGCAGCACGATCATGGAGGAGGCAGACCCAAAAAAAAGGTAGAGCACCAGCGAGGCGCGCATGACGCGGGCGGGTTGGTTGGCCGCAAGAACATAAAGGGCGACCACCATGCCGCCAACATGCGCCACGCCGGACACGATGCCTGCCACTATCCCCGTCCCGTAGAGGCCCGGTTTGCTGGCCAGAAAATCCAGCCGCACCTTCGCCAATTGCGACGCAGCGAGAACAACGATGATGGCGAGCGCCAGCGCCTTTGATGTGTCCACAGGCAGAGACAGCGTCAGCCATAGGCCCAGCGGCCAGCCTGCAAGCGCACCAATGACCAGTCCGAAGGCCATTTTGCGGTCCGCGTCCGCCCAGCCGTTCTTTAGCATCAACAGTGATGCCGTCATTTCCAGCCACCACAACATCGGGATGAGCTCGATCGGCGGCAGGATGACAATGGCCGTGGCCATGACCATGGCCGAGAGTGCAAAGCCTGAAAACCCGCGCACCAGACCCGCCAGTAGTGTCAGGGCGGCGAGGAAAAAGAATTCGTCCTGGCTTAGCGCCGTCGTGTGCAAGAGCCAATCCATCAGGTCGCGCCAGAGGCCAGCGCATCACGCGCGATCTGACGTTCTTCGGCGGCCTCCACGACATGCACAGGAACATCGCCCATATGTGCCAGATGCGCCATAATACGGTCGCGGATTGCGGGCGCGTTTTCACCGATGCCGCCGGTGAAGGCCACAGCGTCCAGCCCGCCCATCGCGACAACCGCGCTGCCCGCGTGCCGCGCGGCCCAGTAACAGAAATGATCGACCGCGAATTTCGCGTCCTCGCTACCTGACGCCAGCAGCGCGCGCATATCGTTGGTG
Source organism: Octadecabacter sp. (assembly GCA_965655275.1). Lineage (GTDB taxonomy): Bacteria > Pseudomonadota > Alphaproteobacteria > Rhodobacterales > Rhodobacteraceae > Octadecabacter. The sequence goes on from CBFHGD010000009.1 coordinate 23,433, forward strand.
CCCGCCAGCCCTGTCAGGCCAGACCGTTTGTTCAGCAGGTCCGTTGCCGCATCGAACCCGAGGTCTTGAGCGATGCGCAGCACGGCCATGCCATCAATGCTGCCGGTGCGTGTGCCCATGGTCAGCCCTTCGAGCGGGGAATAGCCCATGGACGTGGCAACAGATTTGCCCATATGGATCGCGCAAAGCGACGCGCCATTGCCAAGGTGGAAGGCCAGCAGGCGGTCGGGCAGGGAGGCGCCGAAGTGATCGACCATGGAGGCATACGACAGCCCGTGAAACCCGTAGCGGCGGATACCCGCGTCGCGCTGGGCGGGGGGCAGGGCATAGGTCGTGGCGACGTCGGGCTGGGTCGCGTGGAACGCGGTGTCAAAGCTGGCGTATTGCGCAAGGTCAGGGCGCACCTGCGCCATGGCGTGAATTCCGGCAAGGGCCGGTGGGTTGTGTAGCGGCGCGAGCGGCACATTGGCCGCGATGGTGGCGATGGCATCGCCGGTGAGTTTGACCGGCGCGGTCAGGGCGGTGCCGCCATGCACGACGCGGTGTGCCACAGCGGAAACCGGATGATCGCGCAACGCCTCAAGGATCAACGCGATACCCGCGGCGTGATCGGCCGCGTTCACCGCGTGGTCCTGCCCGCCGCGCGACAATACCGCGTGGTCGTCCCCGTCGCCAAGGCCGGTGATGTCTGCGCCCGCCATCTCGCGCAGGTCCGCGTCAAAGATCGCGGCCTTGATCGAGGAAGACCCGGTGTTGAGCACAAGGATCATTTTTTGGCCCCTGCCAAGACAACGCCAAGCGCGGCAGAGGCGAGGCGCGCGGGTGCCTTCTGGCTGCGCGACGTCAGCAATATCGGCACTTTGGCGCCCATGACAATACCACCTGCACAACAGCCCATGCCCAAAACCATAAGTTTGAAAATCGCGTTTCCGGTCGTGATGTTGGGCGACACGATGATGTCGGCGTCCCCCGCGACGGGGCTGTCATAGCCCTTAACGGCGGCGGCTTCCCTGGACAGGATCAGGTCCATCGCAATGGGACCTGCAACATCAGCGTCCGGCAGATGATCACGTGCCCATGCCGCAATTTCCGCGCTTTCCATGGTGTTTTGCACCGATGGGATCGGGTCTTCGGTTGGGGCGAGCAGGGCAGCCTTGGGGCGCTGGTGTCCAAGGATCTGGGACAGTCGCACCGCATGGATCAAGCAGGCCTTGCGGGTGTGCACAGTGGGGTCCACGTTCAGTGCGGCATCTGTCAGCAACAGCGGCCGGTCGCTTCCGGGTGCTGTGATGTGAAAGACATGCCCGCACCGCGTGCCTTTTTCGCGCAGTCCCGCGCTGGACGGTAGCAACCCCTTGAGGAACGTCGAGGTGTGCACCTGACCTTTCATTATCGCGTCCGCCTCGCCATTGCGGGCAAGTTCGGCGGCTTTGATTGCAGCTTCGGCGTGCGGGGCATGGATGACGCGCAGAGCGGAAATGTCGTAGCCGATTTCATCGGCAGCCGCGGATATCTTTGCCTCGTCCCCAATCAGGATCGGGTCGGCGAGGCCCTCGGCCTGCGCGTCGCGGATGCCTTGCAGCGGTGTGGCCGCGCCAGCGTTCACAAGGGCGACGCGGGGGATCGGCAGGCTGCGAGCCTGCGCCATCAACTGCGCAGGTGCTTCGGGCTGGAATTTGGACAGAAACGGGTAGGAAGACATAGTGCCGAGAGCCTTTCAAAAGGGCTGAACCGAGGCAGAGTCTTTCTGCCCCGGTCCCATCTTGCAAGGGCAATCAGGCCATCAATTGCGGGCGCATATCGTCTTTGTTGATGCCCGCAACCTGTACCGGCTTTTTCATGGCGTCACGCCGGAACGGGTCGCCAAGTTCCTGGTTGATCATGGCTTCGATCAGTGTGGTGGTGCCGTTTTCCATTTGGTCCTTGATCGCTTGCGCTAACGCTTCGGTCAGCTCGTCCTGCGTGCGTGCGACGACGCCCTTCAGACCGCAGGCATTGGCGATGCCGGCATAGGACACGTCTTCGTCCAGTTCCGTGCCAACGAAATTGTCGTCAAACCAGAGCGTCGAGTTGCGCTTTTCCGCGCCCCATTGGTAGTTGCGGAACACGATTTGAGTGATCGCAGGCCAGTCGCCACGGCCGATCGCGGTGAGTTCGTTGACCGAAATCCCGAAGGCACCGTCACCGGCAAAGCCTACAACCGGCACGTCGGGGCGCCCGATTTTGGCACCCACGATTGATGGAAGGCCGTAACCACACGGCCCGAACAGGCCGGGGGCGAGGTATTTGCGGGATTCGTTAAAGGACGGGTAGGCGTTGCCGATGGCGCAGTTGTTGCCGATGTCCGATGAGATGATCGCCTCGACGGGAAGCGCCTTTTGTATGGCGCGCCACGCCATGCGCGGGGCCATCCAGTCGGGTTTGGCGGCGCGTGCACGCACGTTCCAATCGGTGCCGGGATCGTCTTGCTCCTCGGTCATCGAGGTCAGTTCTTGCGCCCATGCGGATTTTGTTTGCGCGATGGTGTTCTTGCGCGCTTCGCGGTCGGTTTCGCCTGCACCGTCGGACAGTTTCGCGGTGATGGATCTGGCCACTTTGGCGGCGTCGCCCACGATACCGACAGTGACCTTTTTGGTCAGGCCAATTCGGTCGGGGTTCAGATCGACCTGAATGATCTTGGCGTCTGTCGGCCAGTAATCAATGCCGTAGCCCGGCAAGGTGGAGAACGGGTTGAGGCGGGTGCCGAGGCATAACACGACATCGGCTTTTGCTATCAACTCCATCCCGGCTTTGGAACCGTTGTAGCCCAGTGGACCGGCGAATAGCGGATGGTTGCCCGGAAAGGCGTCATTGTGCTGGTAGCCCACGCACACGGGCGCATCAAGGATTTCGGCCAGCACGCGTGACGCGTCGATTCCGCCCTTGGACAGGATCGCGCCTGCCCCGTTGAGGATGACGGGGAATTTGGCGGCTGACAGCAGGTCGGCTGCTTGCTCCACTGCGGCTTCGCCACCCTGTGGCAGCTCGAAATCTACGATCACGGGCAGGTCGATGTCGATGACCTGCGTCCAGAAGTCGCGCGGCACGTTGATTTGCGCAGGCGCAGAGGCGCGCTTGGCCTGCATGATCACGCGGTTGAGGGTTTCGGCAATGCGGGACGGGTCGCGAACCTCTTCTTGATAGGCGACGCAATCGGCAAACAGGTTCATCTGCTCCATCTCCTGGAATCCGCCCTGACCAATGGTTTTGTTGGCGGCCTGCGGTGTCACGAGCAATACAGGTGTGTGGTTCCAATAGGCGGTCTTAACGGCGGTCACGAAGTTTGTGATGCCGGGGCCGTTTTGCGCGATCATCATCGACATTTTGCCGGTGGCGCGCGTGAAACCGTCTGCCATCATGCCGCCGGATGTTTCATGCGCACAGTCCCAAAATTTTATCCCCGCATCCGGGAAGATATCGGAAATGGGCATCATGGCAGACCCAATGATCCCGAAGGCATTGTCGATGCCATGCATCTGGAGGGTTTTTACGAAGGCTTCTTCGGTGGTCATTTTCATCTGGGAATCCCTTTGTGCGTTTTGCCATAACCTAGGGCGTTGGCTTGGCCCGAGTTAGGTCCAGTTGGTAAGTGCGATTAGCGCCAAAACGCCAACTTCTGGCTGTGCGACTAACCTATTTCCTGCAGCGCCTGCGCGATCAGGGCAACCCCGTCGGGAATGCGCGATGCAGGAATCGAGCTGTAGGCGAGGCGGTAGTAGTTTTGCGGCACGTTGGGGCCACTAAAGAACGTGTGCCCCGGTTCAATCAGCACGCTTTTTTCGAGAAGGCGCTTGGCGAGGTCACGGGTATCGATATGCTCGGGCGCACGCATCCAGAGGGACGATCCGCCAAAACTGCCCGCGCCAGCCACTGTCAGCCCGTGACTGTTGAGCGCGGTATCCATAGTTGTGCGGCGTTCATGAAAGGCCCGTCCCATTCGACGCACCAGCGCATCGTAATGCCCGCGCGACAGAAAATAGGTGACAGTGCGCTGGATGTGGCCGGGCGGGTGGCGCAACACAGACGCGCGCAGGGCGCGGGCCTCGCGGATGAATGGCGCGGGACCAACGAGGTAGCCAAGGCGCAAGCCGGGAAACAGCGATTTCGAGAAGGACCCGACGTAGATGACACGCCCGTTTCTATCGAGCGATTTGAGTGCGGGAGAGGGCGGTTTCAGGAACGACATCTCGAATTCATAGTCATCTTCGACGATCAGGAAATCATCCTGTTCGGCTTTGGCGAGCAACGCGTGGCGGCGGGCCATGGGCATGGTCGCTGCGGTGGGGCATTGGTGGCTGGGGGTGGTAAACAAAACGTCCGTTTCTGGCGGCAAGGCGTCGGGGCGAAAACCGTCTTCGTCCACCGGAATGGAGTGTAGGTGGCAGCGCGATTGTTCCAGAATACCGCGGAGGGCAGGGTAACAGGGGTCCTCGATGGCGGCGGTGCGGCGCTGGGTCAGCAAGACTTGCGCCGTCAGCCAGAGCGCGTTTTGCGCGCCAAGCGTCAGCAGTATTTCGTCCGGTTTGGCCAGAATCCCGCGGCGGGGCAGGGTTTGGCGGGCGATGAAATCCAGCAGCTTGGGGTCGTCGCTGTCAAAATAGTCCCCCGTCAGCGCATCGAAATCCTTGCGCCCCAAGGCCTCAAGCGCGCAGAGCCGCCAGTTGGCAGTATCAAACAGTGACGGGTCGGCCTGCCCGTAAATGAAAGGATAGCGGAATTGCGACCAGTCGGCCGGCTTGGTAATCGATTGGATTGACGTGAACCGCTGGCCGATGGCGCGCGACCAATCGACAGTGCTGTGCTCACTGCCGGTGGCAGGGAAGTGCGGCGGTTCGGGCGCGTTTTCGGATACGAAATACCCGGACCGCCCGCGCGCAACGATGTAATCGTCGGCAAGTAATTCCGTGAAGGCGAGCGTGACCGTGATGCGGCTGACGCCAAGGTGCTGGGCCAGCTTGCGCGAGGACGGCAGTTTTTCACCCGGCCTGAAGCGCCCCGCAAGAATACCCTCCGCGACCAATTGGCGGATTTGCGTTTGCAACGTGCCTTCGGCATCGGACTGCAAGAAGAAGGTTTCGACCGGTAGCGCCATAGGGCCACGTTAACTGGCCCGATCGCGGTTGTGAACTGGTCTTATCCGTTTCTTACTGTTGTTGTGCAACCGCGGTGGCGAACGCACGACTGTCTACAGCAAGGTTGGCCTGCCCGAAGGGTGATTTTTCGTCCGTCGGGCTAAAGAACTGGCTGTCCACGGCGACGATGCTCCAGACTCCATCGACGTTGAGCAGGAACGGCGAGCCGCTGTCGCCCTGTGCCGTGTCACATTCGTGCAGAACGGAATTGTCCTCAAACGCCTCGACGATGCGGCAGCCTTGGTTGCCCGACATATTGTCGCCGGTATCCCACGAATAGCCTGCCTGATTGACGATCAGGCCGGAACGCCCGATCTGGCTGAGGTCGTCTGCGTCAAGTTCGTGGACTGCGAGGTAGCCGATATCGTCGCCCAGATTGCGGTCAAGCACGACCAGTGCCCAGTCGTAGCCGTTGCCGCCGCCAGCCTCTTGGGTGTCCGGGGTGTAGGACGGGTCAAACACAGCGCCGACGACCTTTGCTTCGCCCATGGATGCGCCGCGCGACAGGCCCGCGCTAAAGCGCAGCGGGGTGAGGGTTTCATCGCCCGTGTCCGTGACGCAATGGGCCGCGGTCAGCACAAGCGACGGGCCAACAAGCGTTCCTGTGCAGGTGCCTTCCTGCAATTCAAGGGAACCAATTGCCGCCCAAGGCAGTTGTGTTGTGTCCACCAAAAAGCGGTCGTCGCGACCGAAGAAATGGTTTTCCAGCCCCGCGGGGCGCGCGCGCCCAAGGCAATCGGCGGTGTCCGAAAACGCCTCGCAGGTGCCGTTGCCATCGCCGGGTTCGTTGCAAACACCGTCAAACGCGGTGTTGCACGTGTCGGTGCGATTGCGAAGGTAGGCGACGGCGGCGCAGTCGGTTACGTCGGTGCCCGATGTGCAGTTGTCCGTGCCGATACCCGGTTCGTCACATTCGTCGTCGTTGGCCCATTGGCAGCTGTCCTCGCCCCCCAGCGCCATTGCGCGGCAGTCGGTGGCATCGGTGCCGGTGGCGCAATAAATGGTGCCGCCGAACGCCGCATCGTCACATTCACCGTCGTTGGAATATTCGCAGCTGTCGTCGCCCAGTTGCGTGCGCAATTCGGGCGGGACGAGGGCAAGCAGGCGCGCCAGTGCTTCGGGGGAGGTGCCGAACATATCGCAATCCGTGGCGTCGGATCCGTCCACGCATTGGCCGCCGCCGCCGTAGCGCAGCTCGTCGCAGGCACCATCGTTGGCCCATTGGCAGCTGTCATCGTCAATGCCCGCGGCAAGCAGCCGGCAATCGGTGGTGTCGGTGCCCGCGTCGCAGTAGCCGCCACCGCCATACCGGGCTTCGTCACATTCGCTGTCGTTAGTGTATTCGCAGGAATCGCCCCCGCCTGTGACGGGCGCTGCATTTGCGCTGGTGGATACATTGCCCAAACAATCAGTCGCGTCGGTTCCCGGTGCGCAGGCCCCGGTGCCGCCAAAGTTCGGATCATCGCACTCGGCGTCGTTGTTCCAGCGGCAGGTGTTGTCGCCCAAACTGTTGATGGACTCGTCCGCAAGCCCCAGCGCGCGGGCGCGATCAAGGAAATCGTTTTGCGCCTGCTCCTGCCATGCGGCGCAGTCTGCCGTGTCGGACCCGTCCTGACACGACCCCGTGCCGCCATAGCGGTATTCGTCACATT
>CBFHGD010000010.1:0-30155 GCA_965655275.1 Octadecabacter sp.
CGATATTGCCGATAATCACGGTCAGCAAATTGTTGAAATCATGTGCGATCCCACCCGCCAACTGCCCGACGACCTCCATTTTCTGGGCCTGTTCCAGCTGTTTGCGGCTCTCCCTTTCCTCGGTCAGGTCGCGGATGACGCCCAGAAACTGGCGCTCGCCCTTGATCTCCAATTCCGAGACCCGCAGGTGGATCGGCACCAACTCCCCTGATTTGTGGCGCGCCTCCATCTCGCGTCCCGGTCCGGTTACCCGTGTCTTTCCGGCAGCAACGTAAGCGGACAAACAGCGGTCATGCTTTTTGCGGCCCGCTTCGGGCATCAGCATGTTTATGTTGCGACCCACAACCTCGGACTGGGTATAGCCCAGAATGCTGGCGGAGGGCGGGCTGTAGCTGGTGACGATGCCCTTGGCGTCGGTCGTTATGATGGCTTCAGGCACGGCATCCACGATGGCATGCAGCCGGGCCTCCCGCTCGACCAGCGCTTGCCTCGCCTGCTCTTGCTCGGTCACGTCGTGCAAGGTGACCAAGACAAGGTCATCGGTGCCATGTGCGTTGGCCATCTTCCGCGCATTCAGCAGCAGATCCCGCTCGCCGTCGCCCGCCACATCAATCGTGACGCTAAACGCGTCCAGGGGTTCCTGTTCGGGCAATATTCGCCCCAAAGCGCGGCGCAATTCCGGAATATCCCACTGGCCATCTGCCTGTGCGAACAGGCTTTTGCCGACCACATCACCGTCTTCGGTATCAAACAGGTCATGATAGGACCGGCTGACCCAGACCACGCCCAGGTCGCTGTCTAAGGCCAACAACGGGTCGTGCACCGTATTCACGATATTCTCTGCGAAGCGCTGCGCCATGACGGTCTTGCGCTGAAATTCCTTGAGGTCGGACACGTCTGAGAACGTGATAACGACGCCCCCGATCTTTTCGTCCTGTGTGCGATAAGGCAGGATGCGGCGCAGAAACCATGTGCCGTCCTGCGCCTGCACCTCGACCTCAACCGATGCCAGCGTTTTCTGCACCTTCGCAATGTCATCGAACAAGCCGGGGTCGTCGACCTTGCTAGTGATGTCGCTCATCGGGCGGCCGATATCCTTGCTGATCACGTTGAACAGGTTGCGGGCCTTGGGCGTAAACCGCATGATCTCCCGCTCGCGGTTGAGGAAGATCGTCGCAACCCCCGAGCTGGCCAGAAAGTTGTTCAGATCGTCCGACAATTGCCGCTCGGTCTCGATCTTCTGCTGAAGCTGTGTGTTCAGGGTGGTCAATTCCTCGTTCAGCGACTGAAGCTCTTCTTTCGAGGTTTCCAACTCCTCGTTCGTCGACTGGAATTCTTCGTTCATCGACATGGCTTCTTCGTTGCTGGCCTTCAGCTCTTCGGTCGAGTGTTCATAGTCGCGGATGGTGCTTTGCAGATCGGCACGGGTCTTTTCCAATTCCTGTTCCAGCAGATGGTTCGCGGCGCCTTCCTGTGTCTGGCCCGGGGCCTCCTGCGTCAGGTCCGGCTTGTCCTGAAACGTCACAAGAAACATCCGCGCGCCGTCCAGAACCATCGGATGTGCCCGAATGACCACCGCCACATTGCGCCCGTCCCGCTGCACCGTTGCCTCACGTTGTGCCGGCTCGCCACTGTCGCGGGCCGACCGAAGGACGCTTGCCACCCTTGTGCGCAGACCCGCGCGAAGCATTGCAAGTAGATCACGGCTCACTTCGCCCGATGGCACCTTGACGTAAGCGTCCGTCCTGCCCTCCAGATAAAGCGTTTCCCCATTCGTGTTTACCAGAACGGCCGCCGGCGCGTAACGCTCCAGAAGTATCCTCTGGCTCTCTTCCGCAAGACGTCCGCCGCCGGGCACGGCAGGTATCGCGGGCGGCGACCCGACCGAAAGCGTCCGAAACCCCGAACCGGCGGGCAAAGGCAAGTGTCGCGCACGGGACGGCCCGACACGTTTGAAAAGCCGGTATTTCTTGGACAATGGCGCGAACAGCGCCTCATCCTCGCCGACAGTCTCGGACATCCCCAGAAACAGCACGCCGCCATCGTTGAGCGCAAAGTGAAACACCTCCAGCACCCGGTCCTGCGCCCCGGCATTCAAGTAGATCAGCAGATTGCGGCACGATATCATATCCAGTCTGGAAAATGGCGCATCCGCCAGGACGTTCTGACTTGCAAAGACAACCGTATCGCGTAACTCGCGCGTCACGCGATAACTGTGGTCCTCCTTGGCGAAGAACCGGTCGAGCCGCTGTTGCGAGACATCGGTCTCGATCGAGTCCGGATAGACACCGGCGCGGGCCGTTGCCAGCGCGTTTTCGTCCACATCAGATGCAAACACCTGAATCCGGATGTCTTTTCTTGCTGCAGACACCCGTTCGATCAGCAGCATGGCCAGCGAATAGGCTTCTTCACCCGTGGCGCAGCCCGGCACCCAGACCCGAACCGCCTGCCCTGCCTTGGTTGAGGCTATGAGATCCGGCAGCACGGATTTTTCCAGCCAGGCATAGGCGTCCTTATCGCGAAAGAACGACGTCACGCTGATCAACAGATCGCGGCACAGGTTTTCCGCCTCTTCGGGCTGATCCATCAGTAGTGCAAGATAATCGGTCGAATCCTGCATGTGACGCAGCACCATGCGCCTTTCGATGCGCCGCAACAGCGTGCCTTCCTTGTAGAGATCGAAATTGATCGGGGAATGCGCCTTAAGCGTCGTAATGATCTCCGCGAGCGACTGGCGAGCGGTATCGCCCAACGGGGCTTTGCGTGCCTGAGACACCACAAGCGGGTTACGGGCAATTTCGGCAATGATGCCGGGCATCTGCATAATCGGCACGATATGATCGGCGTCACCTGTCGCAATCGCGCTGCGCGGCATTCCATCCTGCTGGGCCTCGGCGGGTTCCTGCACCAGAACGATCCCGCCCTGCGCCTTGATCTCGCCAATCGCAGCCGATCCATCGGTGCCCGTTCCCGACAGGATCACCGCGACCGCGTTACACCCCTGATCGCGGGCCAGCGAAATCAGGAACCTGTTGATCGGCAACCGTGTACCGCGCTTGTCCTTGGGCCTGGACAGGTGCAGGACGCCTTTCTCGATCTCCATATATCGATTTGGCGGGATGACATAAACATGGTCCGGGGCCACCGGCATCTCGTCTTCGGCCATGACCACTTGCATTTTGGTGTGTCGCGCCAACAGTTCGGCCATCAGGCTTTCGTGCTCCGGATCCACATGGTGCACCAGAACAAACGCCATGCCGCTGTTAACCGGGGCGGCCTTCAAAAACGACGAGAATGCTTCAAGCCCGCCTGCAGACGCGCCTAGCCCAACAACCGGAAAGGTCTTGGGCGCTGCTTTGGCGCGGGCAGAGTTTTTGCTTTTAGCCTTGCTGGCCAGCGTTTTTTTTCCGCTCATTCCTGTTCCTGTCCGTCTTTCTCGTTTCTTTTTATCAGCCAGTCTGGTTTTGGCGACCTGATAAAGCCAAACTCGGTGGGATTTGGCAAGAATACCGCTTCATGAGATCACTTTGCGAAGTGTTCGAGTGCCGGAAACTGAGCTTTCCTTCTTCGCGGATTCCAAACCTGATGCGCCTGGATATTCGGCAATTCATCTGATGAAATTGCTTGCGTCATGAGCGCAGCATCTTGCTGATAGCGAATTATCCGATCGCGGTTTGAGAATTATCAATTCGAGCCCGCCCAGCGCGGTCATTCTCGTGACATGGATGATGCTTTGTTTCACTTTGCCAGCCGCGCTGAAGCGGGTCGACAGTTGGCGTCTCGCCTTGCCGAACTTACGCTCGAGCGTCCGGTCGTCTATGCTCTGCCGCGCGGCGGCGTCCCGGTGGCCATCGAGATCGCGGATCGGCTGGATGCGCCGCTGGATCTGGTTCTGGTGCGCAAGCTGGGCGCACCGGGCAACCCCGAGCTCGCCCTCGGCGCTATTGTCGAGGGAACCCCGCCGCACACGGTTATCAACGAACATGTACGCCGCATGTCCGGAGCGGATGATCTTTATGTCAACGCGGTTCGTGACCAGGAACTGCAGGAGATGGAGCGCCGGCGCGTCAAGTATGTAGGCGATCACCCGCGGCGAAACCCGGCCGGGTGTTCGGTGATCGTTGTCGATGACGGGCTGGCCACCGGTGCGACAATGAAGGCCGCGCTCAGCGCGCTCAGAAATCAGGGTGCGGCCCGGATAGTCGTGGCATTGCCGGTTGCACCGGTTCAGGCGTTGCCCGAAATTGAAGAATTGAGTGACGATGTCATCTGCTTGCACCCATCTGAGCGGTTTCGGGGTGTTGGTGGCTTTTATCGTGATTTCCATCAACTGACGGATGCGGAAACCATTGGCTTGCTCAGGCAGGCATGGGCCCGACACGATGTGGAGGCGCCTGACGTCAAGGCCCCGTATGATCAGCGCGAGGTTTCGATACCGCCCCTCGGGTTGAAAGGGGATCTGAGTGTGCCGCTTAACCCGCGCGGAATCGTTCTTTTTGCGCATGGCAGCGGGTCCAGCCGTCGCTCTCCACGCAACACCTACGTAGCCCGGAACCTCAATGAGAAAGGTTTTGCGACTTTGCTGCTGGATCTGTTGACACCGGAGGAAGAACGTGACCGGCACAACGTCTTTGATATTGCGATGCTGGCAGATCGCTTGATCCAAGCCTCGATCTGGATCGCCTCGGAACCGGATATCGCGGATCTGCCTCTCGGGTTGTTCGGAGCGAGCACCGGCGCAGGGGCTGCGCTTGTCGCGGCGGCCCGCCTGAAGGATCGTGTCGATGCAGTGGTCTCGCGCGGCGGACGGCCGGACCTGGCAGCGGATTTTCTGGGAACGGTCAACGCCCCGACCTTGCTGATTGTCGGTGGGAATGATCCGGAGGTCATAGCGCTGAACCGACAGGCACATGCCGCACTGACTTGCGAAAAACGCTTGCAGATCGTCCCCGGAGCGGGACATCTGTTCGAGGAGTCCGGGACTCTGGACGCAGTGATCGCCCACGCCGCGGCATGGTTTCAGCATTACCTGCCAAGTCCGGACCCGAACAACCTGTCCCGATCCAGCACCCCGTTTCGCGCGGGCTCGGTGGTTGACATACTGCGCGATGCGGCTGAACCACTTCCCGCCCCGCACGATCCGGATTTTGCCACCGCCTTTGATCGGTTCTCATCAAACCGGATCGTGCTCTTGGGTGAACAGACCCATGGCACGTCCGAGTTTTACGCGGCGCGCGCTGCCATTACCCGGCACCTGATAGAGAAACACGGGTTTACCATCGTCGCTGTCGAGGCCGATTGGCCCGATGCCGCCGCGATCGACCGCTATGTCCGGCTGCATCCGCACCAACCCATGCAGAGCCAGCCTTTTACCCGCTTTCCGACATGGATGTGGAAAAATACCGATGTCGAAACCTTTTCCCGAAACCTGCGCTCTCACAACAAGACGTTGCCCATGGCACAACGCACCGGATTTTACGGGTTGGATTTATACAACATGAACGCTTCAATAGCTGCCGTGCTTGAGTATCTGGATCGGGTCGATCCCGAAGCCGCGGCGATTGCACGGGATCGCTATGGATGCCTGGCACCATGGTCTCATGCTCCGGCGGCATATGGGCGAAGGGCGGTGTCAGAAGGATATGCAAGATGCGAAAAACCGGTCAATGACATGCTTGTCGATCTGCTACACCATGAAGCCGGCTATTCGGAGTTGAATGGCGGCCGGTTTTTTGACGCGGCCCAGAACGCGCGGCTGATCGCCAATGCCGAACGATATTACCGCTTGATGTACTTCGGGTCGGAAGCATCATGGAATTTACGTGACCAGCACATGTTCGACACGCTCGAACAAATCCTCGATCACGCCGGACCGGACAGCAAGGCTGTCGTCTGGGCGCACAATTCGCATATCGGCGATGCGCGGTTCACCGACATGGGGCGCGAACGTGGGGAGCTGAATATCGGGCAATTGTGTCGCCAACGTTTTGGCGACGAGGCCGCATTGATCGGATTTGGGACTGATACCGGCACGGTTGCCGCAGCCCCTGATTGGGATGCGCCAATGGAAGTGATGTCGCTACGGCCATCGATTTCCGGCAGCTATGGCGCGCTTTGCCACCAGGTTGGACAGGAGAGATTTCTCCTAGATATGCGAAACGGCCAGAATTCCGATTTGCACAAAGCCCTCTCTAACCCGCGACTGGAGAGGTATGTCGGTGTCATTTACCGCCCCGATACCGAACGCTGGAGCCACTACAGCCATGCTATCCTGCCCGACCAATACGACGCATTCGTCTGGTTCGATAAGACCACGGCCGTAACGCCATTGGTCACGCCAATTACAACACCGGAGGATAACACATACCCGTTCGGTTTATGATGCCGCCGGATTGATTTTCGTCAAAACGCTTGAACGAACCGGCCCTACTCTTGGATCAAATTCGACAAATTCAAGGTGTATCCATGTTCGGCTCGATCCTGACTGCCCTGCTGATGCTCACTATGTTCGGAGCCCTTCCGCTTGCCGCACAGACGGGCGAGCGGGTTCACGGTGGCGACACATTCGTTGCCGACCAGACTGTCAATCAGACCTTTGCAGCGGACAGGGATGTTTTTGCAACCGGCAATGTCATCACCGCGAAAGGCACCGCCGCGGGTGACTTGCACCTTCTGGGCTTTGATATCCATCAGGGAACAGCCGTGGGCGGCGATCTTATGGCAACCGGGATGTCCATCACCATGGCCGCGCCTATCACCGGCGACGCGGCTGTAACAGGTTTCAGCGTGCATAACTCCCGTGAAGGAACCGTTGGCGGAAATGCTTTTCTGATTGGCAACACCGTCACGGTTGATGGTCCCGTTTCGGGCGCGCTCACGGGCTTCGGGCAGAGTGTCGTTCTGAACGCCCAGGTCGATGGAGATGTATGGCTTGTGGCTGAAGATGTCACATTCGGTCCTGATGCGGTTATTCTGGGGGAGTTACTCTATTCGTCCGATGACCAGATATCGGTGCCGGAGCGCGTCATTTCACCGGACCGCGTCCGCTTCGAGAGAATGCAACCGCTGCAACTGGCCACGCGGATGCGCGACGGGTGGACGGAGTATCCGGTCTTGCCTGCGTTCATGTCCGTATTTGCGTTTTTCCTGTTATCACTCGCGTTTTTCGTCGCACTTGCAGCAATCTTCCAGAGTTTCCTGCCCAAACCGTTGCACCAGATGCAGCAGGCCGTGCAGTCCCGGCCCGGTCAGGTGTTCCTTTGGGGCGTCATCGGGTTGTCGATGTTATTCGGCATGGTGCCGATTGTTGCGCTAACCGTATTCGGCCTTCCGCTTGTGCCGATTGTCCTGCTGGCAATCGTCGCCGTCTGGACGTTGGGATATGCACTGGGTGCCTATGCCATAGCACAGCGGCTCTTGCAGGCGTTCGCAGATCGCGACGACCCAAGCAAGCTGGTCCGGTTGGTTGCCTTTGCGGGTGTGTTGATCGCGGTTGCCGTTCTCAACTTTATCCCGTTCCTGGGCTGGGTCGCGAACTACACGCTGGTTCTGCTGGGCATTGGCGCGATGACGGGTGCCGTCTTTAACCGGATGCTCGGAAGCCCCGGGCCGGAACTGGATGTCGATATGAAGCCCATCGACGATAAAGCGTCGTGAAACACAGTGAACAGAGGAGCAAGAAAGATGTCCGCCACAGGATTGGAAGTGCTCGACCGCACATGGCAGAAGGCTCACGAATGGGTTAACGAACTAAGGGACCGGCTAGACTGGAGCAGTGATCGCGATACGCTGCGCCTGTTGCGCATCACGCTGCATCAAATCCGCGATCGGGTCCACGTCAACGAAGTCGCCCAGTTTTCGGCGCAGCTTCCGATCCTGATCCGCGGCATGTTCTTTGAGGGCTGGCAACCGAATCTTGTGCCCCTACCGGAGCGCCGCGCCAGTGACCTGATACAGGCCATCGAACATCACGTCGGGGACGTGATAGAGTATCGTGGCCAACAGGATATCGTCACGGTCTTCAAGTTCCTGAACGCCCGGATTTCGGCTGGCGAGGTGAATGATATCCGCGCCAACCTGCCGGAAGACATCCGTGCCCTGTGGCCGGAACCAAAGGGCGCGTAGGCTCATGCTTCGCCTTCGGCCAGTGCATCAAGCCGCTGCGGTTGAAGCAGAACGAAATGATGCACATTTTCGATTGCGATAAATTCTGCGTGGCGCAATTCTGTGAGGCTCCGGCTGACAGTTTCGTTTGTCAGGCCAAGGTAATCGGCGATATCAGCGCGCGGCATAGGCAAATCGAATTCAATGTATTGGCCAAGCTGCGTCCCCACACGTTTACCGATCAGTGACAGAAACGCAGCAACACGGTCGCGGGCACGATTACGGCCCAGCATCATGCAATGCTCCTGCACGATCTCTACCTGCCGCAGCGCCCCTTTCAGTAATGTCTGGTGCTTTTGCGGCTCTGTAGCGCCCATTTGCAGCAATTTCGGGCGATGGCGGATCACCTTGGCATTACTGACAGCATCGCAGTCGGAAATATGGCAGTCATCCGGCCCATAGCCCAGAATGTCGCCGGGAAAGCCGAAGCCGACAACATAGCGGCGCCCACCGCGCGTCAGTCGGCTTAACCGGAACATGCCGCTGACCACTTCGAAAAGGCCCGAACATCCGTCCCCCTCATGAAACAGGGTTGCCTCGGCGGGTACGCGATACGGCAACGGTGTCCTGGGTCTTTTGCGTGAAATTGTGGTAGCCGGCTGCGTCTCGAGCCTGGCAGGACTCAGGATATTCATAGCGGTCTCCTTTCAAATCTGCAGAGACCATGGCGAAGCTTCGTAACCAAAGTTTCCCGGCGTATGTATCAAATTGTAACGGTGGCCCGGAGTAGGAAAGGCAGGCAAGAGTCCGCCGAAGCACAGCTTTGCCATTCCCCGCCCAAACCAGATAAAAGAGGATTCAAAATTGGAATCACTTTCAGGTTGTGGGGAGCCATGGTGAACACGAATGTCCTTGTCGTCGACGACGATCCGAAGGTGCGCAGCCTACTGTCGCGGTGTCTTGAGGGCGAAGGCTTCACAGTGCTGCTCGCCGAAGATGACGTGCAAGCATTGGACCTTACAAGAAACAGCCAGCCCGACCTCATCACGCTCGACATCAATCTAGGACAGGGGGACGGTTTCGAGGTAGCCCGGCAGATCCGCGGTTTTTCCGATGTCCCGATTATCATGGTCACCGGCAAGGATGACGTGATCGACCGGGTGGTTGGCCTGGAACTGGGTGCCGACGATTACATCACCAAGCCGTTTCACCTGCGCGAGTTGATCGCGCGTGTCAGATCCGTGCTGCGCAGGGTCCGGAACACAGATCCTGCGGCGCCGGATATAGATGCATCCGAACCTGCCCGAAGCACTGGGCCTGACGGCGAAACCTTCCATTTTGACGGCCTGACGGCGCGGCCCGACCGGTTTGAACTCACCGGCCGCGACGCAGTGCCTTGCGAGCTGACAAGCGGTGAATTCAAACTTCTCAACGTGTTTGTTCAGCGCCCCAAGCGTATCCTGTCGCGGGAACAACTCATGGACTTGATCGGCGGGCAGGACTGGGCACCGCTGGACCGGTCCATCGACAATCAGGTGGCACGGCTACGCAAGAAGATCGAACGAGATCCGTCAAATCCGAAGCTGATCAAGACGGTGCGGGGCGTAGGGTACTCCTTCACTTGTGATGTTGAGCGTTCCGGTCAATCAGCACCGTCGCTGCCGGTCTGAACCAGGAAACCCGACAGGCATTTGCCGATGCACAGCCCGGGCCGCCACAGGCCTCTGCGCGTCATTTCTTGCCTTTACCCGAGCGTGCAAAAGGCGACGACGATCCATGTGTCGCCGACCTTGCATCAATCTGCATTGACAGTGCCAGAAAGCTGATCATATCCGAGATTGAAATCACGCCTAACAAGTGCTCTCCTTTCGCGACAAGATATTTGCGCCGCTTTGACCGGCTCATGTGTTCGAACAGGTCTTGGGCGGGCATGTCCGGCTTGACTGTGTTGCTGTCATCGCGTGCGATGAATACATCCTCCACCCGGGTTGAGGCCCGGTTCTCCCCGTCAATCCGGACTACAGTTTTCAGGTCGACATAGCCCAGCAGGCAGCCGTTCTCGACGACGGGAACGAAACCGACCCGCTGCGCCAGAACGATGTCATCGACAAACCCCGCAAGGGTCTGGTCCGGCGTCGTGGTCACGACAGAAGGGGTCATCAGATCTCCGACCGTCCGGCCCGTCATCGTATATGTCATCAGCTGTTGCTGATAAGCATTCCGCGCGGCACTCATGAGAAACAACCCGATGACCACTTGCCACAAACCGCCAATCTGGGCACCGCTGAACAAGGAAAGCATCCCGAATCCGATCAGAACCCAGGCAAAGACAGTGCCGGACAAGGATGCCAGACGCGTCGCCTCGAGCAGGTCGCCGCGGCGCTTCCACAACAGCGCCCGCAAGACACGCCCTCCATCTAATGGAAAGGCAGGGAGCAGATTGAACAGGGCCAGAACAAGATTGATGAGAGCAAGATAGGCGAATATCGCCACAAGGCTTACGGGCAGGTCAAACGCGGCTGCGGCACTGCCGGTGAACCAGAATGCGACGGCCAATGCGACGCTCATCGCCGGACCGGCCAGCGCCATCCAGAGCTCAGACCTCGCTGTTTCTGGTTCTGCTGACAGTTCCGCGACGCCGCCGAACAGAAAGAGCGTGATCCCCTTGATGTCTATATCGAAGCGCCGCGCCACAACGGCATGTGCCAGTTCATGCAGGATCAGGGATGCAAAAAACAGAATCATCGCGACAAGGGCCATTACGATATGGACCGTGCTCGACACGTCGGGAACCGCAACGGGGAAATACCCTGCGGCCAGGCTCCAGGTAATCAGGGCGGCGATCAGGAACCAGCTTGGATCGATCTTCACCTCGAACCCGAGGAGTGTCATAAGCCTGAACGATCTGGAGAACATTTTCCCACCTCGCGAATTGCATTCTCTCAGGCTATCAATTCCAATCACTCCGGAATTGACAAAACGCAAGACTGGTCGATGCAGAACTAGGGAAAAAGCGGGAAAAGCAATCCAATCGTCGCCGACTTGGCCGACGTAACGATCTTCAGGCGCACATGTTGGTCGCCGCAGCCCCTTCGACCGTCCTTAGCGCTGATTAAGCATCATGGCACACGGCTCTTCGGCACTCCGCTGGAAGCTCGCACAATTGGGGGAGCCAAGGCGATGGCTCTAAATCTATAAGAAGATGAAAGCGGCCGACTGATTTTCAGAGCAAAAGGCAAAGACATTCCGCACGCGGCACAGCACCGATAGCGGCACCGGGATCAGTCTCATGGCGCTGATCCGGAAGGCTGCGGCATAGGCCTTCAAGATCCACCCGATCATTGCCGGGCCATGGGCGGGAGAAGACAATGTCATCCTCCCCAAAGACGATTCGATTGCGGTTGGCGGCCCCGTGCAGGTTCTGCCCTCGGTCGCGTCGTTTTGCGTGGCGGCGATGCACGATACCCCTATGGCGCAAAACGGCGAAGCGGTCATTGCGCCGGAAGCGGAGTCTAGCTGCCCTTCGATCACCGAGTGTTACAAGCCTGTCCGGTAGCGGAGTTTCTGAGCATGCTGAAAGAAAAGCTGGAAGCGCCTGAGACCCTTGTACAAACCTAGGGCCGGTCGCGGCCTATCCTTGCGGCACGGCCCGGGCCGCCCCTGACCGCGCGGGCCGCTGGTCTTGCGCCAACGCGCGCAGGTCAGTCTCTTCCAGCGTCTCAATCTCCAGCAGCTCCGCGGCTGCCCGGTCAAGAAGGTCGCGGTTGCGGGTCAGGATATCCAACGCCTGCGAGAACCCCCCGGTCAACACCTCGCGCACGGCAGCATCCATCGCCTCGGCCGTTGCCTCAGAGTAGCTGCGCTCAATGTAGCGCGGCGCGCGATCGTTCAGGAAACTCGTCCTTTCGGACTCGTAGCTCACGTTACCCAGATCGGAATCCATACCGTAGCGAGCCACCATAGAGCGCGCGATGTCCGTAGCCTTTGCCAGATCGTCGGCGGCCCCCGTGGACAGATGGTCGAAGGCCAGTTTTTCCGCCGCGCGCCCGCCCATCAGCACCGTGATCTTGTCGCGCAGTTCCGCCTCGGTCATCAGGAACCGGTCCTCGGTCGGACGCTGGATAGTATAACCGAGCGCCCCGATGCCGCGCGGGATGATCGAGACCTTATGGACCTCGTCAACCCCCGGCAGTGCCATGGAGACCAGCGCATGCCCCATCTCGTGATACGCCACGATCCGGCGTTCGCGCGGGTTGATCAGGCGGTTGCGTTTTTCCAGCCCGGCCACGATCCGTTCGATGGCGCGGTTGAAATCGGCCATCGCCACCACCTCACCCCGTCGCCGCGTGGCCAGCAGCGCCGCCTCGTTCACGAGATTGGCCAGATCGGCGCCGGAAAAACCTGTGGTCAACGCTGCGATGTCGTCCAGTTCGATATCCGGCGCCAGAACGATCTTTTTCAGATGCACCTTCAGGATCTGCGCGCGGCCCTTGCGATCTGGCCGCTCCACCAGCACCTGACGGTCGAAGCGGCCCGCGCGCAGTAGCGCGGGATCGAGAATTTCGGGCCGGTTCGTCGCCGAGAGAAGCACCACACCCTCGCTGGGATCGAAACCGTCGAGCTCCGACAGAAGCTGGTTCAGCGTCTGTTCCCGCTCATCGTTGCCGCCATGCATTTGACCCGCCCCGCGGGCGCGTCCCAAGGCATCCAGCTCGTCAATGAAGATGATGGCCGGTGCGGCCTTGCGCGCCTGCTCGAAAAGGTCGCGCACCCGCGCAGCCCCCACACCAACGAACATCTCGACAAACTCGGAACCGGAGATCGAAAAGAACGGCACCCCCGCCTCGCCCGCAACGGCGCGTGCCAAAAGCGTCTTGCCGGTGCCGGGCGGGCCGACCAGCAGGATGCCCTTGGGCATGCGTGCGCCGAGACTGCCGTAGTCCTCGGGGTCCATTAGAAAGTCGATCACTTCCTGCAACTCGGTCTTGGCCTCGTCCACGCCGGCAACGTCCGCGAAGGTCACCTTGGTATCGGTCTCGACATAGATCTTGGCCTTGCTCTTGCCGACCGACATCAGCCCGCCGACTCCCTGCCCGCCGCCCATGCGCCGGATTGCGAACATCCAGATACCGACGAAAAAAAGCGCGGGCAGAACCCAGGACAGCAGCGTCGTGAACCAGGTGTTCTCGACCGCGCCGGTATAGGTCACGCCGGTCTCGTTCAGCCGGTCGGCAAGGTCGGGGGCCACCGGCG
This sequence comes from Octadecabacter sp., assembly GCA_965655275.1. GTDB lineage: Bacteria > Pseudomonadota > Alphaproteobacteria > Rhodobacterales > Rhodobacteraceae > Octadecabacter. Next base: position 13,357 of record CBFHGD010000010.1, read on the forward strand.
TGGTGACAAAACCGGTCTTGCCCTCCTGCGGCTCGGTAAAGGTGCCGTTGATCGTGGTGCTGCCGATCACGACGTTCTGGACAAGGCCGTCGTCGAGATAGGTTTCGAACTGGCTGTAGGGGATCGCCTCGATCGTCTGGCTCTGCACCCAGAGATCGCGGATCAGGACAACCCCCATCACTGCAAGCAGGATATACCAGATATTGATTTGGGTTCCGCGGTTCATGGTAACTGTCGGTCTGAACAAGCTGCAGCGATGGCTGGGCGCTGCAGCTGCAATATCCATTTTGCAAGAAGCATCAGCCGGAAAGTTGCAAACCAGAACAGTCGTTCAGGCAGGAAGCTGCGGGTGACTATTCCCTTGTCGCGCGTCGCGCTATTCATGTTGGCGACCCCCTTTTGATCCTGATGACATGTCGGGTTCTATAGGCGCCGGCAGAATTCTCCGGATTTTCTGAAGTGTTTCATCAGGGCTGCCTGACGCACCAATTTGCGTCCAGGACACCGGCATATCGCTCTGTCCGGCCTGTTGACGGACCACCGCGGCATCTGCGTCGGAAGCGTCGCCGCGCCGCGCGCTGACCCGCGCCTGAAGAAGTTCGGTGTCTGCAATCAGCCACAGCCCGATGAACCGGGCACCGGTCTGCTCGGCAAGGGCAGGAAGGGACGCGCGTTCATCCTTTCTCAGCCAAGTGGCATCCATGATCACGCTGTGCCCGCCCGACAGGATGTCGCGCGCCTTGTCACGCATGATCTTGTAGACGCGCGCGCTCGCCTCCTTCCCATAGGCAGACGACGACAAGCGGGTCTGCGGTGACACGCCAAAAAGCGCCTTGCGCTCGAGATCACTGCGCAGGTGTACCGCCCCGGGTGCCGCGCCGACCCGAGGGGCAAGCGATGCCGCCAGCACCGTCTTTCCCGTGCCAGACAACCCGCCGATGGCGATCAGTTGTGCAGGTGCCGGGTCAAGACAGGTCAGCGCGCTAGACAAATATCTGCGCGCCTCCGGCAATAGCGCATCGTCGTCGGGATTGAACGGCGCGGTCTGCACTGCAACCATTGCCAGAATTGCCGCGCGAATACTCAAGAACAGCGGCAGGAACGACAGCGCGGCATAGTGGTCCGCATCGCGTGCATCAAACAGATAGGTGTTCAGGACGATATTCGCTGCCCGCGCCAGCCCCCTGTGACGCAAATCCATCAAGAGAAACGCGAGGTCATATAGAACGTCACAAGTGCCGAGCGTCTCGTCGAATTCCAGCGCATCGAACGGTGTCGGAACGCCATCTATCAAGACGATGTTACGCAGATGTAGATCACCATGGCAGCGCCGCACTTGCCCGCTTGTCCCTCGGGTGTCCAGTCTGGGTCTGAGGGTGCGAAACATGTGATCAACGGTCACCCGAAATCGTTCAACCTGATCTTGATCCAGAGTGTCCGTCATGGTCGCAAAAGCGTCATTCAATTCCTTCAGAATGGCGCTCACCAAATCCGAACCGGATATGTGCGTGCGGGGTGTTGCCTTACTATGATACCGCGCAACCACCTCTCCCAACTTCTGCGCCATCCTGTCATCCAGCGCGCCGCGCTCGGCTACCTTGTCCAGCTCATCCGAGGCATCGAAACGGTGCATCCTAAGCACCCATTCCACGGCCTCGCCCGTGCCACCCAGATGCAGGTCTCCGTCCACATCGCGCGTTACGGCAACCACATCGCGATAGATCGAGGGGGCCGTCGGCTCGTTCAGCTCAAGCTCCCGCAGCAGCATGTCGTGACGCTTTCCAAGAGTAGAGAAATCCAGATAATCATAGCGCACGTCGCGCTTGATCTTGTAGGCGTGCGGGCCGCTGAGAAACACCACCGCCCCATGTGTGCGAATGACCTCGACCGTCGCCTGTCCCGGCAGGTTCGACCCATCCGACAGAAACGCGATCACATCTAACTGGGACTGCTCGCCCATTCGAAAACCCTTCTACAGCGCACTTATTTCGTCTGACGCCAGATGCGCGTTGGCGATGATGATAGGACATTTTCGTGGTTGCGATGTTGATGGTTGTTAATGCGGCTCGGTACTGAGGAGTGCTTGGATGAACGGGTAGGCACGATGGCGGGCTTTGGCTTGCCAATGCCTTGGACATAGACATCAAGAGGAGATCAGAGATGGCCACGGCTAAAGAAGAGACAAAATCGAATGGCAACCCCGGAATAGCCAAATACGAGGACGAAATTCGGTCTGAAATGGCCGAAATCAGAAACGATATCGCTGCACTGACCAAGTCCTTGGGCAAATACGGGAAGGCACGCGCCGACGGCCTACAGGCCAGCGCGACAGATTTTTCGGAAGAGATGCTGGCCGAGTCACGCCGGGCCGTCAAGAAGCTGGGAAAGCAGGTTTCACGCCTTGAGAAGGATATGGAATCGAATGTCCGTGAGCACCCGCTTCAGTGGTTTGTTGGTGCGCTCGGGTTGGGATTGGTTCTCACGATGTTGATGCGACGCAACCACGACTGAGCCGCACAATGCCAAGTCCTGCACATGATACTGTGAAGTCCCTGACCGCGGGAATTTCCGAACGCCTGCGAGATCTGGCGGGCAACGTGGCAATTCTAGGGGTTGTCGCGTTGCTTGCTCTTACGGTGTGGGTGGTTTGCATTGCGGGGCTTGTCACTTTGCTGAAACCGCTGTGGGGAATGGTTGGGGCGCTCTTCTTCATAGCCCTGCTGATCGTCATCATGGCATTGATACTGCTGGCGGTGTTGCGGCGCAGAGTGCGTTTGCAACGCGCTCGCGCTGACTTTCGTCAAGCTTCAATGCGCCGAAAAGCTCGGATGAACCTGCTGGCTACATTGCCTGGCTTGCTGCGGAAACGGTCCGGCGCGATGGTCGTCATTGCCGGCCTTGCGGTCGGCGCAACGATTGTCGCTGCACTGCAGAACAATGATGACGAATGACGGCTCGGCATCCATGAACTGTGCCCTGGCAGGACACCGCCAATCTTGGGGATTTACCAATGTTAATGCGACGAACGGATCCTTCGGGTCACCTGAAACGGAGAGTCCACCCTTGAGCGCATGGAGGATAACATGGCGAAAGATTCGAATACTTCATTTACAGACCTAGCCGACCAGGCTCGCGAAATGATGGCAACCAACCCGATGGTCGCACCTCAGATGGAACAGTTCTGGAAGGCACAAGACGGGATCCTGAAAGAGGCCGAGGCTTTCTCCGAGGCTTGGTTCCAACGCCGCCACGAAGCGGCGAAAACGGCGCTTGACGCTGTGCGCGACGCCAACGGAGAGGGCGAAGCCCCCCCTACGGCGATGCGAACGATGTTGGATTGGCAGCAGCATTCTTTGCAGAGGCTCGCCGAAGACATGCAGCAATGGGTCGAGCTTTGTTCGCGTTGCGCCAGTCGCATGACCGCTGCGGAAGTGGACGCTGGAAAAGAGGGTGTGGAAGAGGTCGCCAAGCGGGCGAAATCAACCACCAAAAAAAACGCAAGTCAGGTGTGACCATGGCAATTCCACGCGGAAAAACCATCATTTCAACTCAGAATGGAGACAACCAAATGGATCAGAAAAGCGCATATCGCCAGAAACTGCAGGCGCGCCTCGATAAATGGCAGGCGGAGATCGACAAGTTGCAAGCCAAGGCGGTAGAAGCCAGCGCCGACGCCCGCTTGGAGTATGAAAATCAGGTTGAAGACTTGCGTCAACAGCAGGATGAGGCAAGCCAGAAGCTGAAGGAGCTCGACGATGCGAGCGGCGAAGCCTGGGAAGACCTAAAGGGCGGGATCGAAAAGGCTTGGGACGACCTCGGCGCAGCCGTGAAGAACGCTACGAAACGGTTCGGCTGAGATGCAACAGAAGCAATCATACCTGACTGTCAGCAGGCAAATTGCAGCGGCTTACGATCTGCGCCGCCTTGCCCTAAGCCCATGATCCGGATCGAACACAATACCGACCTAAACCAGATCGTGGTGCGCGCTTCTGGCACTTTGACGACACAGGATTACGAAAACGCCATCCCGGAACTCGAACACGCGCTGGCGTTGTCCGAAGGTCCCCTTCGCGTCATGATCAGGCTCGAAGATTTCCGGGGTTGGGAGATCGGTGCGCTCTGGCGCGAATTGGAGTTCGACCTGAAATATCGCACAGATTTCGGGCGCATTGCCGTAATCGGAGAGACCGCACTGGAGAAATGGGGCACCTTGCTATCCGCGCCATTTTCTAATGCGCAAATGCAGTTCTTTCCGGCAAGCCGCGAAGCGGACGCGGCGGCGTGGCTCGCAGAGCGTTCGATTCAGTCCGACGAGGACGCGTAGTGTCGAGTCAGCATAAGTCCGAAGACGCGGCCGGGAACGAGGCTCGACGGCAAACACACCCGAAGATCCTGGCACGAGCCGCCAATGCTTTCATCCTCGGCGCCGCTGCCTTCTATGCGTTGGCAGCCTTGGCGATGGCAAGTGTTTCGTTGGGCCTGATCATTGTTTCGGTCACGCACGCCTATGCCGCTTTGACGGCCCCGGGCACCCCGGAACACGGCCTGCTGGACGCCGTGAGTTCGCTGGTCATCTCGATCGCGGTCCTCGATGTGGCTAAGTATGTGATGGAAGAAGAAGTGCTCCGCAGCCGCGAACTGCGCCGACCACACGAAGCGCGCGAGGCCGTGACAAAGTTCATGGTCATCATCGCACTGGTGGTGTCGATCGAAGGAATCGTTCTGGTTTTCGAGCATGGTCGGGAGCATCCCGAAGCCCTGCTCTACCCCGTCTTGCTCCTGCTTGTGTCCGTCGTCATCGTTGTTGGCCTCGGGGTGTTCCAACGCTTGAGTCTCAAAGCGGAGGAACATCTGAACTCAGAGATCAAAGAAGATGGGTCAGACTGAAAATGGCTTGCTATCCCGTGCTCGAAAAGCCGCGCCTCACCAAGCGGATATAACCGTGGAGCGAAAAGGAACCAGCTTCGAATGAAAGGAACACGGACCCGTGTCAAATGCGCAAACACCGGCTTCCCACGCCAGAACGATCGATGAGGTAGTCGAGGATTTTGAAACGGACACGCAGAACGGGTTGGAGCCCGGCGAGGCCGCTGCACGGCTGAAGTCGCATGGCCCCAACACGTTGCGCGAGCAGAAAAACAAGAGCGTCTTCACCATTCTTGTCAATCAGTTCAAGAGCGTGATCGTTTGGTTGCTGGCATTTGCTGCAGGCCTGTCGTTTGCGTTCAGTGAATTCGCCGAAGGCATTGCGATCATTGTTCTCCTGCTCATCAATGCGGCGATCGGATTTGTGACCGAACTGCGCGCGGTCCGTTCGATGGAAGCCTTGAAACACATCGCCAATGTACAAACCCGGGTGCGACGCGATGGCGAGGATCAGGTCATAGACGCGCAGGAGATCGTCACCGGAGATGTTGTCCTGCTCGAAGCCGGTGACATGGTGACGGCCGATCTGAGACTTTTTGAGGCCGCCAACCTTCAGGCAGACGAGGCCGTGCTGACTGGCGAATCCAGCCCCGTCGAAAAGGAAACCGGGCACCTCGACGAAGACACTGCCGTAGGTGACCGCGCGAATATGGCCTTCAAGGGCACCGCTATTACGCAAGGTTCCGGTCAAGGCGTGGTCGTCGCGACCGCAATGGATACCGAGATCGGACGGATAAGCGATTTGTCCCAAAGTGCGGAAGCCGATATCGCTCCGCTGGAAGAACGGCTCGACAAACTGGGTCATCGTCTGATCTGGCTATCGGTTGGCCTTGCCGCTCTCATCATTGTTGCCGGTATTTTACGCGGCTCCGACCTCACCGCGATGGTGCAAACCGGCGTCGCGCTGGCCGTTGCATCAGTGCCCGAAGGCTTGCCGATCGTGGCAACACTGAGCCTTGCGCGTGGCATGTGGCGGATGAGCGAACGCAATGCCCTGATCACGCAGCTGTCTTCGGTCGAGACCCTGGGCGCAACCACCGTGATCCTCACCGACAAGACGGGCACCCTGACGGAAAACCGGATGACCGTCGTGCGCTATCTGTTCGATGGCGACGAAATCGAGGTCGATGCAAACAATGGCGACGCGACGTTTAGAGGCAGTAGCAATGAAACGGTCGAACCAGGCGAAAACCAGCGTCTGGCCTGTGCGCTTCGGGTCGGAGCGCTGTGCACCAATGCCGATACGAGCAAAGAGGACGACGAAGAGCATGTCGGTGATCCGATGGAGATCGCCCTGCTCCGCGCGGCGAAGACGGCATCGCTTGATCGCAAGGACTTGCAGGCTGACTACCCCGAAACGCGCGAGTATGCATTCGATCCGGACCTCAAAATGATGGCGACCGTGCATGAGCAGGATAACGGCTACCTCATTGCTGTGAAGGGCGCCCCGGAAGCGGTTGTGGAAGTGTGCTCAAAGGTGATGAACGACGGCGGCAAGACCGCAGAGCTTGATGATGAGGCACGCGCGGACTGGCTGGACCGCAACACCGATGCCGCGCAAGAGGGCCTGCGACTTCTGGCTCTTGCCCAGAAGCAGGTTCCCGATGACAGCGCCGAGCCCTATCGTGATCTGAACCTGATCGGGCTGGTCTGCCTGCTTGATCCGGTGCGCGAAGACGTGCCGGACGCCATTGCCGCGTGCCGGAAAGCCGGGGTCCGGATCGTCATGTTGACAGGTGATCACGCCGATACCGCAGAGACGATCGCCAGACACGCCGGCGTTGGAGAGGGGGAGCTTTCGGTTGTCGAAGGAACAGAACTTGATGAACTTGATGTCGACACGCTCGACGACAAACAGCTGGAGCGCCTGAAACAAACTGATGTCTTCGCCCGCGTCTCGCCCGAAACCAAACTGACACTGGTATCGATCTTTCAGAAGGCGGGTCATGTGGTCGCCATGACGGGTGATGGCGTCAACGATGCTCCGGCCCTGAAAAAGGCCGATATCGGCATCGCCATGGGTCAGCGCGGGACGGAAGTCGCCAAGGAAGCCGCCCGCATGGTGCTGCGCGACGATGCATTCTCGACCATCGTGGCGGCCATGCGCGAGGGCCGGATAATCTTCGGAAACATCCGCAACTTTGCGATCTATCTGATGTCCTGTAACGTCAGCCAAATTCTCGTGGTCGGGCTCGCCGTAAGCGCGGGTCTACCGACGCCGCTTCTGCCGATGCAGATCCTCTATCTCAATGTGGTCACAGGGGTGTTTCCGGCCCTTGCCCTGGGGCTTGGACCGGGCAGTGATACTGTCATGTCCGAGCCACCCCGTGACCCGCAAGAGCCGATCGTAAACCGCGACGGCTGGATCCATACAGCGGTGCTTGGCGCCTTCCTGACCGTGACGATCCTTGGCGCATTTGCGCTGGCTCTGTATTGGTTGAAACTTGATACGGGCAGTGCCGTCACGGTCGCCTTTCTGACACTCGCGCTTGGGCACCTCTGGAACGTATTCAATCTGCGCGATCCCAAAACGGGGCTTTTTCTGAACGACGTTTCGCGCAACAGATATGTCTGGGGCGCGATTGCGCTGTGCCTGGCCCTGATCGCAGCGGCGCTGTGGTTGCCCGGTCTCTCGGGGCTTCTGAAGATCGAGCTTTTAGGCGCGCCCGGACTTGCCCTCGCAGCTGTGGCAAGCCTGATACCTGTCGTGTTGGGACAAGTCTGGATCGCGCTGATGCACCGCGAAGATACATCCGAGACCGAACAGTCTCAGAGTTGAAAAACCACCGATGCATGGCGGCGTTCAATGGCGGACAATCGCCGGTGCGCCTCGGCTTCCTTGCCCCAATCTTTACCGATGTAAATGCCGGCGCCGTGGCAAAGTCCGACACTCCGTGAAGACGCGTCGGGAATCGTCCCGTCAGCGTCAATCGAAAAAGGAGATACCCCATGTCGACAATGAAAGTTATCGAAGTTCTCGCAAACTCCCCCGATGGGTTCGACAAAGCCGCCGAGGCTGCCGTCGCCAAAGCCTCTGAATCGGTTCGGAACATCAAGTCTGTCTACATCAAGGAGATGAATGCGAAGGTCGAGAACGGCAAGATCACCAGCTACGGCGTCAATGCGAAAATTACCTTCGAACTTGGTGGATAATCTGTAACTTAAGGAGACTGCACATGCTGACATTCAAACCAAGTGTGCCCGTCCTTTTGTTGACCATGGCGTTCGGCGCAACCTCCGTGGCCGCTCAAGGCGACGAAGTTGCGGCGACATTCGACGAAGAATGGATCATGTTGAGTGGCAAGGTCGAAGCCGTTCTCGCCACCAGTTTCATGCTGGACTATGGCGAAGACGACATCACCGTAGAGTTGGACAAGTTCGACTGGGATGTGGAGCGATCCGTGATGCAAGGCGAATGGGTCACAGTGACCGGCCGGCTGGACAGGAACCTCTTTGACAATAGGTCGATCGAGGCAGCAACGGTCTATGTCCCGCGCCTGAACGAATACCTCTATGCCAACCCGGCCGATGAAGAAGGCGATCTTTCGCTCACCCACCATATCGCGCCCGTTCATGTCCCAACAGCCGACGAGGGCGACTGGCTGTCATTTTCAGGCCGCGTGACGGCCGTGGACGGTGACGAGATCATGGTCGATACCGGAATTTCGTCGCTGCAGGTCGACACAAGCCCAATTCCGGGTGACCTGGTTTCACCATCGGTGGAGATTGGCGACCGGGTTCTCGTGACGGGAGAAATGGATGCCGCCGACCTGTTCGACGACAGGGAGGTCGAAGCGAACAGCATCACCAAGCTGAGCGACCGCAGCTATTGATCTGATCGGGGCGGGCCGGATCACAAGGCCTGCCCCGGCAAGACTGGGAGAATGACATGGCCTACCTGAGATTTGCAGCGATGATCGCGACCTCTACCGTCGCGATGTACCTGATGATGTACCTCAATACCTACAGCCTCGATCATGTGTTCTGGAGCCAAACCCGCGCCTGGATGGCGCTATACATGGGTGCTGGGATGGCCATCATTATGCTGGCCTACATGTTCGGCATGTACGAAAACAAACGCGTGAATATTGCGATCTTCATCGTCGCTGCGCTGGTCTTCGCAGCCTCCGTCTTTCTGGTGCGCAGTCAGCGGACGGTCGATGACGTGGCGTGGATGCGGGCAATGATCCCGCATCACTCGATCGCTATCCTGACGAGTGAGAGGGCCCGGATCACCGATCCGCAGGTGCGCGAGTTGGCCGACCAGATCGTCGAGACGCAGCGGCGGGAAATCGACTTGATGCGACAATTGATCGTCGATCTCGAAATCTCTGAGTGATTGATAGTCTTGGGGTCAATCAAGTAGCTGGCACAGGCCCGTCTTGGTCTTCCACGGAAGACTCAAACTGGCGATGGAATGACCGACCTCAAACGGTATCAAACGCCTTGATCGACGCTTCGATCTTGTCGATCGGCAAGTTCGTCAAATCCTTATCAATCTCGGCCACAATCACCGATTTGAGCTTTTCGCCGTAGGCGTTGCGCAGCGCGCCCAGAGAGCGGGGTGCCGCGATCATGACGAGATGGTGGAACCGACCCGAACCGGCCCATCCATCCAGCCGTTCTGCAACGTCCTCGGCGAACCGTTCCTTGGCAACCCTGTGCCAGTCGGTTTCTTCCATCGCGCTCTTGGCGAACGCCGACACGTCACTCATTGTCTGCCGCGTGGAATCGTTGTGCCGCCCGGGACGGTCACTCGCAAGCTCGTGAGCAGGTGGATTCCGGCTGGCGTCGTGTTCGACAACCTCCAGATGAAGAAAATCCCGATCACCGATGTTGCGCAGTAGCAGAAATTTCTCTCCATCGGCGACAACGACCCAGGTATCATGTTCGAGTTGCACTGTTATTCCCCTTTTAAATTGCGATCTGTCTGAATTTTCGAACCGCGTAGCCCGACCACCGCTCACTCACGGTAAGGCAGATAGCGCTTGCGGATTTCTTCCACGTAAGCCGGACCCATGGCGACCATGCCGATGCGGGCGTTATTGGCCGCAGAACCAAACTATCAACGGAAAACTTGTCCGCATTAACAGGCGTTAAAGCACTCTGTCCGTCGCGGATGGTACGTTCACAAATATGCCAAGCTTCTCCGAGTAGGGGTGTCCAATTCATACCGATAGTAGAGGATCAAAAGCCGATGCAAACGCCGCTCGAAATCGCTTTCAAGCATGTGGAACCGACCGAAGACATCAAAACGCTTATCAAAGAGAAGGCGCGACACCTCGAAACTTTCTATGACGGTATCACCAGTTGCCATGTCTACGTCCGCGCACCGCACAAGAGTCAGCGCAAGGGAAACCTCTATGAGGTCACGCTCGAAGTGCGTGTGCCCGGCACCGAGCTTGTCGTGCGGCACGATCAAAACGATGTCGCTGAACACGAACATCTTCGCGTGGCTGTGCGCAACGCCTTTGCCGCCATGGCCGTTGAGTTGAAACGCTGGAAGAGCCAGTTAAAAGGTGACGTCAAAACCCTCGATGGGCAACTTCAGGGCAAGGTCGTGGAAATCCATCATGACGGCGATTTCGGTCAAATCATCGCGACCGACAACCGCTTGATCTATTTCCATCGCAACAGTGTCGTCGACGGGAGCTTCGACGAACTTCAGCCGCGCGACCCGGTCGAACTGGTCGTTCAGACCAAGGAAAGCGATATCGGGCCGCAAGCCAGCACTGTCCGTCGCATCAGCGCCATGGCCTATGACCCCGCAACGAAACCAAGTCGGCGATGAGCACCGAAACGCTTGACGTTGCCATCATCGGGGCGGGCACGGCGGGGCTGTCGGCGCGGGCCGAGGTTGCGAAAGTGACCGACAATTATCGCGTGTTCGATCCCGGCCCCTATGGGACCACTTGCGCGCGCTCTGCCTGCATGCCGTCGAAGGCGCTTTTGCAATCGGCACATGACTTTCACCGGCGCCACGCCTTCGATGACCTCGGAATCGTCGGGGCAGAGGCCCTGCGCGTCGACGGTGCACGCGTTCTGGCCGAGACCCGCAAGCTGCGCGATAGTCTGGTCGCAGGAGTGATCGACAATATGGCGAATTGGCGAGACACACATCTGGTGCCCGACGCACCGGTCTTTCAAAGCGATGGCGCACTGCATACTGGCGATACGCGATTTCGTCCCCGTGCGACCGTGATTGCCACTGGCTCGCACCCCGCTGTCCCGCCAGATTGGCGTGATCGGTTCGGGTCGAAGGTGCTGACGTCGGATGATATCTTTGAACTGGACGAATTGCCTCGGCGGGTTGCGGTGATCGGGCTGGGGCCGGTCGGTCTGGAGCTTGGCCAAGCGATGGCGCGTCTTGGTGTCGAGGTAACAGGCTTTGATCCTACAGCGGCGATTGGCGGGCTTGATGAGCCGGAGTTGCAGGCGCGCCTGCACGAGGCAATCGCACAAGACATGACCATTGTTCAGGCCAAAGCAGACCCGACGGAAGGGCCAAGATCTGCGATCGTGATGCAATGGGAAGGCGGCGAGACCGAGGTGGATTGCGTGCTGGTCACTATGGGCCGCAAACCGAACCTCTCCGATCTCGGGCTCGGCGCTATTGGGGTCGATCTTGGTGACGACGGTTTGCCCACCCTTGCGCCCGGACATCTCAACCTACCTGGCACCCGCCTTTATTTTGCAGGTGACGCCGGACGTGGTCCTGCGCTTTTGCACGAGGCTTCGGATGAGGGGCGTATCGCAGGGTATTTTGCCGCGCGCGATGGGGATGCCACGATCCGGCGGAGCACGCCCCTTCGGATTGTGTTCTGCGACCCCCAGATCGCCCTTGTCGGCGCGATCTGGGGTGACCTCGGGAACTTGGAGGGCGAAATTGTCGTCGGGGAGGCTTCGTTCGACCAGGCCGGACGCACCCGATTGCAACGCGAAAGCGGCGGCACCATTCGCCTCTACGCGGAAAAGGCAACCGCGCGTCTGCGTGGTGCCGCGATACTGGCCCCCGAAGCGGAACATCTCGCGCATATCCTGGCCTATGCCATCGACCACGATGGCGACCTGTTGGGGCTGCTCAGGATGCCCGCCTATCATCCAACGCACGAAGAAGTCCTGCGCCGCGCGTTGCGGGTGGCACTGGAGAAATGCGATGTGGATGCGCAGGACCTCGAAGCTATCCGCTGCAAGGATACCCCGATGGAACCGACACCGCCCCCGCAGGAGCTGCCCGAAGATTCGCCTCAGGAAGTGCCGATCCCGCCCGAAGAGACCCCCTTGCGCCCGGACGAAATGCCTCCGGACCTGCCAAGGGAGATTCCCGTACCACCCAGCGAAGTTCCCCAGAAGTTGCCCGACGAATTATGAGCGACAGAACAGATTGCACACGCAAGAAAGTCGATCAAGCCATCCAAATCGACCTTAATCCATCAGCGTAAATAGACTTGGCTCGGGTCTGATCATCAGGCGTCGCGTTCAATGACGATAAGGCTGCTTCTGCCATCGCGCCATACGGTCAGCGCGATAGCGTTGGACGCCGCAGCAATACGAGCGTCGAATGCAGCCTTAGTCGCCACCGGTTGCCGGTCCACATGGGTGATCGCATCGCCGGGGAGAAGCCCTGCACGTGCCGCGGCGCTGCCGTCCACAACCGAGGTAACCGCGACGCCTTCGACCTGCCCATGAGCCGGGTGTTCCGGGCCCAGGTTCTCGATGACAGCACCTGCCAGCGCGGGCAGAATGGTGCCCTGCGGGGCAGGCACAGGGGCTGCTGACGCGGCATCATCACTGCTCCGCAGGACAACACGAAACCTGTCGGTATTTGCCCCCCGCTGAACGGTGATCTCAACTTCCGAGCCGGGCCTCATCGTCCCGATGCGATTGCGAAGACCGCGGGATCCATCCACTGGAACGCCATTCAGGGCGGTTACGACATCGCCAGGCATCAGACCGATTTCATCGGCCGCAGATCCGGGCACGACCTCGACAACGACCGCGCCACGGTCGACCGGCACATCCAGCGCCACGGCCAGATCGGTTGTCAGATCGCGTATCATTACTCCAAGTTGTCCGCGGCGCACTTCGCCGTATTCGGTGATTTGCTCCATCACGGATCGGGCCATGTCGATTGGCACGGCAAAGCCGATCCCGATATTTCCGCCACTGCGCGATACGATCGCGGTGTTGATGCCAACAAGCCGCCCATCCAAAGTCACCAGCGCTCCTCCGGAGTTGCCGGGGTTAATGGACGCATCGGTTTGGATGAAATCCTCATAGCCTTGCGGGTTTATCCCGGACCGGCCAAGTGCGCTGACAATGCCGAGCGTGACGGTCTGTCCAATCCCGAACGGATTGCCGATGGCGACGACATAGTCGCCGGTGCGGAGGTTTTCCGAAGCGCCTAGAGGCAGGTCCGAAAGACCCTCCGCCGGGATTCTGAGCACCGCGATATCGGTGCCGGGATCGCTGCCGACCAGTTCGGCTTCAACCTCGCGCCGATCTTTGAGCGTGATAAGAATCGTATCAGCGCCGTCTATAACGTGGTGATTGGTCAGGACAAAACCCTCGGCGGCGTCAATTATCACGCCCGACCCGACACTGGCGCGTTGCATGTCGGGCAATTGGTCGGGCAGATCAAAAAAGTCGCGAAATAGAGGGTCCTGTAACAGTGGATTGATTTGCATGGGCCGATCGGCCTCGGCCGAGATATTGACCACAGCGTCCGTGATTTCCTTGATCACAGGTGCGATGGTGGGAATGCCACGCGTGTCCGACTGGGTTGGCACCTGCGCCCCAACTCCGGTTGAAAACGCGGTCAGTGACAGACACATCGACACGATGAATGCATGAAGTCGCATGTTCTTCTTCCTCTCGTTGCTCATCCGATCCCAGAGAGCAGACACCGCGCCCGACAGAGGCGAGGTGCAAGCGCCCAAGCAAAGCGCAGGTTTTCCACGGCATTGATAACGCCCGAAATGCTCCTTGCGGCGTGTTCGCTTGCTCTCGTTGTCCTTTCGATTTGACGGGATCCGCCCCCCCAGGAGGATCCCGCCTGACGGCTGCACATTACGCGCCCGCCTTGACCTCGATCTTGCGGGCCGGGTGCTGTGCTTCGGGCTTCTTCGGTAGGCGCACAGTCAACACGCCGTTCTTGAAGGAGGCGTCGATTTGATCCTGATCGATCCCGTCCGGCAACGAAATTCGCCGCGCAAAGCTGCCGAACCGGCGCTCAGAGACGTATCGCTCGCCCTCTTGGTCGCCGTCCTCGATCTCTTCCAGCTTTTTGCCGCTGATCGTCAGAGTGCTGTCAGTCACTTGCACATCAATGTCCTGCTCGGTCAGGCCCGGCAGATCAGCGACCAGCTTCACCTCGTTTTCCTTGTCGATCACGTCAAGCGACGGGACGGCGGCAGGTGAATGAAGCGCAGGTGCGGTGGCGCGGCTAAGGCCGGGCGACCATCCACTCCATCCAGTCCGGAAAAAATCGTCAAACAAACCATCGATCTCGTTGCGGAGCGACCAAAATGGCGTCCACCCGCGCTCGTAAACGGGAACGGACGTACCCTTGCCAGTGGTTGCGGGGATCTGTGCTTCGGTGTCAGTCATGGGTTTTCCTCCATCGAAAGGTGATTGAAACAAGCGGCGGACCTAGGGGCACAAGACCCGCCGCGTCGCTGGCTGCGCCCGAGACGAAGGACGTGACAGCTACATCATCTTTATTGGCTTTCTACACAGCGCGGCATTAACATCGGTTAGCGCGCGATCGGACGAACTGCGGGACCGTCCACGACCCGGATCCCTCAAGGCCCTTTGGGCATCATGAGCGCCGCTAAAGAGAAAGCCATATAAATGCTTTTGCCGATGCCGCCGGTCCAATAGGCAGGCAGCCCTTGTCACCGTCAGGGCCAAATTGCGGGCACCGCAAACAACAGGATCGTCACACTGACAAGCGTCAGCGGCGTTCCCGCGCGCATGTAGTCGTAGAACGTGTAACGCCCGGCATCCCACACCAGTAGGCATGCAGGTTCGAGAGGCGAAACAAACGACAGCGACGCCGACAAGGTCACGAGAATGGCCAGCATCCGAGGATCGAGACCCAGACCATCGGCGGCGGCCACGGCAATCGGTATGACGGTCAGCGCGGCGGCAGCATTCGACATCGGTTGAGTCAACAAGATGGTGAGCAGGCTGAAACCCGCCATCGCCGTGAATGGGCCGAAATCGCTGCTCAAAGCGACGATGTGATCTGCCAGAAACTTGGCCGAACCGCTCTGGTCCATGGCAAGACCAAAACTCGACATCGCACCGATCAGCACAAGCAAGCGCCATTCGATGAACCCATAGGCCTCGGACATCGTGATGTTACCCGCGACCACCACAAAGAGGACGGCAAGAAGAAACGCAAGCGACAAAGGGATCAGACCGAATGCACTCAGCAAAACAGCGATGCTCATCGCGCCAAGCGTCGTGATCCCTTCCTGTCTGGTGATGACCGGCTTCTCGACACGACTCAACACCCGGAGATCTGAACTGTTGTGTAGCAGAGCGATATCTTGTTCCAATCCCTGAATCAGCAGAATATCCCCCGAGCGCAGAAGTAGGTTTTCGATCCGGGCCGGTCGGTTTCGATGGCATCGATACACCGCAAGAACGATACTGCGGTAGCGATCAAAAAACCCGAGCTGCTTGAGGGACTTGCCTACAAATCCCGACTGGGGCGTCACAACCGCCTCCGCCATGACAGGCGTCATTTTGGTCCCATAGCGTTCCGAAAAGTGGATATGTGGCTCGAGCGCGAAATCCGAAGACTTATTCAGCTTGAAAACGCCATCCTGTGTCGCCCGAACAATGAGCTGGTCGTCGGCAATCAGTTTTCTCGAATGATGCGGATCCAGACGCTTGCCATCACGAATTATGGCCAGAATATCCGTATCCAGATCTTCAAAGTCGAGATCGCAAATCGCCTTGTCGATGGCTTTTGAGCCATCAGGCAGACCCAGCGTAGTGAAAAAACAGCGACGTTCGCTTTGCTCTTGCAGCGCGACGGACCGCCGGTCTGACAAAAAATAAGGACCCGGCAGCACCAACCAGACCAACCCGACCACTGTGATCACCGCTCCGACACCCAAGAATTCGAAAACGGAAAAGGGCTCAAGGCCGAACTGCGCCACCATGCTACTGCTCGCCAGGTTCGTGGATGTCCCGATAAGCGTCGCTGATCCGCCCAGCATCGACGCGAATGCGAGCGGCATCAGGACCTTCGATGCACTGATGCGCGCGCGCCGGGCCGTTTCGATAGCCGCGGGCATCAGCATCGCGGTCGTGTTGGTGTTGCTGAGCAGCGCGGAACTTCCCGCCGAAAGTGCCAGAATAGCCAGCAGCGAGAGCCGCGCGTGACCCTTTCCGAGATCATGGGCGACTTGCCCCAACCATTCCATCACCCCCGCCTTAACGATCGATCCTGCAAGGATCATAACGGATGCGAGAATGATAATTATCTCGCCGCCGAATCCGTCAAAGGCTTCCGCGGGCGACAGGATTCCTGTTCCCACCAACGCTGCGATAAGCCCTAGGGCGACAACATCGACGGACAGATATTCGGTGGCAAACAGGATAATAGCCACCGCCAAAAGCCCGAGAACGATTACAATCTCCAACATTGCCCACCAGCCTCTCTGCTCAGGACCTGTTCAACATTTTCGATACGCCGCTCCATTTTCGCGTATTGATAACGTCATTTGCCGAAAACTAGGCGCGCCGCGCCTGAACGATCACGTCAAGCAACGGAATCGTGGCAGGTGAATGAAGCGCAGGTGCGGTGGCGCGGCTACGGCCGGGCGACCATCCACTCCATCCACTCCGGAAAAAAT
>CBFHGD010000011.1:0-29552 GCA_965655275.1 Octadecabacter sp.
TGAGGTCGTCCGGCGCGCCCCACGGCACCCCCATGCACAACTGAACCAGTGCATCCGGTTTCAATATCTCTTCAGCCACCAACTGCTTGGCAAACCACAAATGCCCGGTGTCAAACGCCTCGATCTCGGGTTTCACGCCAAGGTCGGTCATCATCTGGCCCATGGCGCGCAACATGCCGGGCGTGTTGGTCATGACGTAATCGGCCTCGGCGAAGTTCATCGTGCCGCAATCCAGCGTGCAGATTTCCGGCAAGCATTCGGCTACATGCGCCACCCGCTCCGTTGCACCAACCATGTCGGTGCCCGCAACCGTCGGCAGCGGATTTTCCACGCCGCCAAACACGATGTCACCGCCCATGCCCGCGGTCAGGTTCAACACCACATCAACGTCGGCGGCGCGGATGCGGTCGGTGACTTCGCGATACAGCTCCAACTTGCGCGATGGCACACCGCTTTCGGGGTCGCGCACGTGGCAATGCACCACCGCCGCCCCCGCCTTGGCCGCATCAATCGCACTGTTGGCGATCTGTTCAGGGGAGCGCGGCACATGCGGGCTGCGGTCCTGAGTGCTGCCCGATCCGGTTATCGCACAGGTGATAAAAACATCGCGGTTCATGGTCAGTGGCATGGTTTTCTCCTATTTGGGCGCACCCTAGCGGGGCGGGTTAGGCGTGCAAGCCCTCTAATACGGCATCGGATGGGCGCGGTGCGCAACATCAATATCGTCCAGCATTTCCTGCGACAGTTCCAAATCCTTGCCCTCCAGCAAGTATTCCAGCTGCGCGGACGTCGTCGCCCCGAAAATCGCGCTGACCTTGAACGGGCGCGACCGCTGGAACGCCATCGCCATATGCGCCAGCGACATCCCGTGCTTGTCCGCCACGGATTTATAGGCATCCACCGCGTCAAAGACCCGCGCCGTCACGCGCCCGCCAAGTTTCGGGCCATGGGTCATGCGCGACCCTTCAGGAACCGCGCCACCTTGGTATTTGCCCGTCAACAGGCCTGTCGCCAGTGGTGAGAACGAAAAGCAAACAACATCTTCATTCACCGACATTTCCGCCATGTCGGTGTCATAGAGCCGGTGCAGCAACGAGTATTCATTTTGAACCGACGCCACGCGCGGCGCGCCGGTCTGTTCGGCCACGTCGATCCACTTTGTCGTGCCCCACGCACTTTCGTTCGACAGCCCGAAGGCACGGATTTTGCCCGCGGTTTCAGCCTCTTTAAGCTTCTCGAGGATACCCGCCATATGGTCCATCGTGCGCGCGCGGTCCTGACCGGACGGATCAAACGTCCAGTTCTGGCGAAACGCATAGGACCCCCGCATCGGCCAATGCAGCTGATACAGGTCGATGTAATCGGTGCCGAGGCGCGCCAAATTGCTGTCCAGAATGGCCGTGATATTGTCAGGTGAAAACCCTTCTCCATTGCGGATCATCGGGCTGTCGCCCCCGGCTTTGGTTGCAATCACCACCTCGTCGCGCCGCCCCGATGCCGCAATCCAATCCGCAATGCAGCGTTCCGAATTGCCCACGGTTTCCTTGCGGATCGGGTTGACCGGATACATTTCAGCGGTGTCGATGAAATTGATCCCCGCATCCAGCGCCATATCGATCTGGCGGTGGGCATCTTCGGTCGGTGTTTGCGTCGAAAACGTCATGGTGCCCAAACACCAGTCACTCACCTCGATACCCGTGCGTCCCAGTTCGATCCGTTTCATAGGCCTGCCCCTCAATATGGTTTGGCCGCAAGCTAACTTGCCGCTTCGCAATGGCAACCCCTTGCCGTCCGGCCCTCGCGTCTGGCCTTCGCCGTCCGGCCCTTGCCGCACTCGCGGAGCTCATTGCCCATCCGCGACATCAAACGTCGATAATGCCCTAGCGTGTAGCGACAGATCAGGCATGAATGGCGCCATGCGTTTGATGATCTCCTTTGCCGCCTTGTTGTTATCCGTGCTGTTGCTGCAACTCTCGTCGGGGGGCGTTGGCCCGCTGGATGCGCTTACCGGACTGGACAACGGGTTTACCCGCGCCGAGGTCGGCTTTCTGGGCTCGATGCACTTTTTAGGGTTCTTCATCGGCTGCTGGTGGGCGCCGCGCATGATGGGCGACGTGGGCCACGCACGCGCCTTTGCCGTTTTCACAGCGATGGGCGCCATCGGCATGGCGGGCCACATCCTGATCATGGACCCGACCGCTTGGGCGCTGTTGCGCATCATGTCAGGCATTTGCGTTGCGGGCTGCTACACCGTTGTCGAAAGCTGGCTACAGGCCAAAGTCACAAACGCCACCCGTGGCCGCGCCATGGGTATGTATCGTATCGTGGACATGGGCGGCAGTCTGGTCGCGCAATTGATGATCGGCACCTTGGCCAGCATGGAAACCTATGTGGCCTACAACCTGCTGACGATCCTGTGTTGTGCCTCGCTTTTGCCGCTGGCGCTTACCCGCGTGCCACAACCCGAAACCCCCGCCGCCCCGCGCCTGCGCCCCGCCCTTGCGTGGCGCATGTCACCGCTGGCTGTCGCCGGTGTGCTTGTCGCGGCCCTGTCCAGCGCGTCGTTCCGGATGGTCGGCCCGATTTATGGTCAGGAAGTCGGGCTTGCCGCCAGCCAGATCGGTCTTTTCCTCGCCGCGTTCGTCGCCGGTGGCGCGATTGCGCAATATCCGGCGGGCTGGCTTGCCGACAAATATGACCGCCGCTGGGTGCTGATCTGGTTGTCGGTGGCCGCCGTCGCCTCGTGTGGCGTCACGGTTGCCATGTCGGGCACGGGCACCACGGGCGTGATGTTCAGCGCGGCCCTGTTCGGCTGCACCACCTTCCCGGTTTATTCTGTCGCCGCGTCCCACGCGCATGATTTTGCCACCTCCGAAGAACGGGTCGAACTGTCCGCCGCGCTGATGTTCTTTTACGCAACAGGCGCCATTGCCGCCCCGTGGGTCACATCCCTGCTGATCGACGCCTTCGGTCCCTCCGCGCTGTTCTATTTCATCTCCATCGGGCACATCTTGCTGGTTGTCTTCGGCCTCAGCCGGATGCGCGTGCGCCAAACCCGCGAGGACCGCACACCCTACGTCTATGCACCACGCACGTCCTTCACCATCGGGCGGTTACTGGGGCGCAGCCGGGATCGGTCGTGACAAATACCCGGGCGTCTTAATCTCGGTCAAAGAACCCGACAGCCCAAAGTCCTATACTTGCGCATTCACCACACACCCCAGCGCGAAAGGACTTCTCAATGACCTATGATTTCAATGGCAAGACAGCAATCGTCACCGGCGGTGGCTCCGGCATTGGTAAAGCGATCTGTGAACACCTCGCCCGTGACGGGGCAACCGTCATCGTCGCCGATCTGGATATGGATCACGCGGAAGCGGTGGCAAAGGACATCGGCGGCCATGCCTTCAAGGTTGATACGGCCAAACCCGATCAAGTCAAAGCCATGGTTGCCTTCGCCAAACAACAGGGCGGCGCGCTGAATTACCTCGTCAACAACGCCGGTATCGGCGGCCCTGCGGAACTTGTGGGCAACTATCCGTTGGACGGCTGGCAAAAGGTTATCGACATTAACCTGAACGGTGTCTTTTACGGCATGCGCTATGCCCTGCCCGAAATGGAAGCAGCCGGTGGCGGTGCCATCGTCAATATGGCCTCGATCCTCGGGTCCGTCGGTTTCTCGACCGCCAGCGCCTATGTTGCGGCCAAACACGCGGTCGTCGGCATGACCAAAGTCGCCGCAATGGAATACGCGCCCCAAAATATCCGCGTCAATTCCGTCGGGCCGGGGTTTATCCGCACACCACTGGTGGAAAACGCACTGGATGAAGACACGCTTACAATGCTCGAAGGCAAACACGCCACGGGGCGGCTTGGCACCTCCGATGAAGTCGCAACCCTCACCTGTTTCTTGCTGTCAGATGGCGCAAGTTTCATCACCGGTAGCTACCATCTGGTCGATGGCGGCTATACCGCGCAGTAACCGCGCCCGTTACCTGACGCGAAAAACAGCTGGGGCCGACCCGTTCGGCCTCTAGCCCTGCCCGGCCCACTCCGCTAAACCCCTGCCAACACCTTACAGGCAGGACCACTATGGCACGTCATCTCATCACCTCCGCGATCCCCTACATCAACGGGGTCAAGCACCTCGGCAATCTGATCGGCAGCCAACTGCCCGCTGATCTGTATGCGCGCTACTTACGCGGGCGCGGCAACGAGGTGTTGTTCTTGTGCGCCACGGACGAACACGGCACGCCAGCCGAACTTGCCGCAGCCAAAGCAGGCAAACCCGTGGCCGATTACTGCGCCGAAATGTGGGAGGTCCAGGACAAACTCGCCAAGGGGTTCCGCCTGTCGTTCGACCATTTCGGGCGCTCCTCCAGCCCGCAAAACCACGCGCTTACCCAGCATTTTGCCGGTGTTCTGGCCGACAACGGGCTGATCGAAGAACGCATGGAAACCCAGATGTATTCCCCCGTCGATGGCCGCTACCTGCCCGACCGCTACATCGAAGGCACCTGCCCCAACTGCGGGTTTGAGTCCGCGCGCGGCGATCAATGCGACAATTGCACCAAACAGCTTGATCCGGTCGATCTGATCGACGCGCACTCCACCATTTCCGGCTCCACCGATCTGGAAATGCGCGAAACCAAGCACCTGTATTTGCTGCAATCCAAGCTGAAAGACGAAATTGACGCGTGGATCGACAGCAAAACAGACTGGCCGGTCCTGACGACCTCCATCGCCAAGAAATGGCTGCACGACGGCGACGGTTTGCAAGACCGTGGCATCACCCGCGACCTTGATTGGGGCGTGCCCGTCAAACGCGGGGATCAAGACTGGCCCGGTATGGAAGGCAAGGTGTTTTACGTCTGGTTTGACGCGCCGATCGAATACATCGCCTGCGCGCAGGAATGGTCCGACGCGACCGGCGGGCAGGATTGGGAACGCTGGTGGCGCACAGACAAAGGTGCGGACGACGTCCGCTACACCCAGTTCATGGGCAAGGACAACGTGCCGTTCCACACCCTCAGCTTTCCGGCGACCATCATCGGATCGGGTGAACCGTGGAAACGTGTCGATTACCTCAAATCGTTCAACTACCTGAACTATGACGGCGGGCAATTCTCCACATCGCGCGGACGCGGCGTGTTCATGGATCAGGCCCTTGAAATCCTGCCGTCCGACTACTGGCGCTGGTGGCTTTTGTCGCGCGCGCCCGAAACCTCGGACTCCGAATTCACATGGGAAGTCTTCCAGACCGACGCCAACAAAGACCTCGCCGATGTGCTGGGCAACTTCGTGTCCCGCGTCACCAAATTCTGCCGCTCCAAATTTTCCGAAGAGGTCCCTGCCGGTGGTGAATACGGCGCGGCCGAGGCCACGTTGATTGCCGAATTGCAAACCCGCCTCGCCGCTTACGAAACGGCCATGGACAACATCGAAGTGCGCAAAGCCGCCGCCGAATTGCGCGCCATTTGGGCCGCTGGCAATGAATATTTGCAGGCCGCAGCACCGTGGGCCGTGTTCAAAACCGACCCCGACCTAGCCGCCGCGCAAATCCGCCTCGCGCTCAACCTTATCCGCGTCTACGCCGTCCTGTCCGCGCCGTTCATCCCGGATGCATCGGCCAAGTTACTGTCGGCGATGAACACATTGGACACCGCGTGGCCCGACGATATGGGCAAAGCCCTGAACGCCCTGCCAGCCGGCCACCCCTTCACCGTGCCCGATAACCTGTTCGCCAAAATCACCGATGAGCAGCGCGCTGAATGGGCCGAGAAATTCGCAGGCACGCGGGATTAAACAACGCCAGGTGGCCGTCAGCCGCCGATGCTCCGAAGGTGGCGAAATCCTGACTTAACCTCGCCCTGAATTGTGTTAACTTCGCGCAATCAGTTAACCGGAGTTTCCCATATGCGTTTCGCCCTTGTTGCCGCCTTCACCGCCCTCGCCACACCCGCCCTTGCCGCGCCTTGCGGCAACGACAGCAGCGGGTTCGCCGCGTGGAAACAGGCCTTCGCCCAAGAAGCTGCCGCCGCTGGCGTGGGCAACGCCGGGTTGCAAGCCCTTGCAAACGCACAGTATTCCCAATCCACCATCAACGCCGACCGCAACCAGACCGGCGTGCGCTATGAACTCAACGACTTTATCCGTATCCGCCTTGGCAGCCTTGACAGCTTCGCGAGCCAGATGCGTCGTGAACAAGGCAAAAACCCCAATTTCTACGCCTCTCTGGAACAGGCCTACGGCGTGCCTGCGGGTATCCTACTGGCGATCCATGGCATGGAAACAGGGTTCGGGCGCACCATGGGCAATACGCCTGTCGTCGATTCCATCACCACCGTGGCCTATGACTGCCGCCGGTCCGATTTCTTCACGCCGCACGCGATTGCCGCGCTGATGCTGGTGGATCAGGGCGGCCTTGGCGCCAGTCAACGCGGCGCAGCCCACGGTGAAATGGGCCACACCCAGTTCTTGCCGGGCAACGCGCTGCGCTACGGCGTTGATGCGGACGGCAACGGCCGCGTGGACCTCTATTCCATCGCCGACAGCCTCGCCTCGACCGCGAATTTCCTGCGTCAAAAAGGCTGGCAACCCGGTCAGGGTTTTCAGGAAGGCAGCGCCAATTTCCGCGTGCTTAACGACTGGAACGCCGCGACGGTCTACCAACAGGCCATCGCCCTCAGCGCCGCCCGCCTGCAGTAACACTCCGGTTCGGGACCGCGCAAAACCTTTAGGTTTTGCGCCCCCGACCGCCGCAGGCGACTACAAAGAAATCTATGCTGGTACCCGCGGCCGGACTCGAACCGGCACGGCCATACGGCCAAGAGATTTTAAGTCTCCAGTGTCTACCATTCCACCACGCGGGCCAGCACGCGCGACCATAGGCAAATGTGCCGCCGCGTCCAGTCGGTTTTGGTCTAGATATCCTCGCCCGCCGGTTCCCGCAGCAACGCGCGTTCGGCCAGCCACGGGTTTATCTCCAGCGCCATGCGCAAAACCTCTTGCGCTTCGTCGTCGCGCCCCATCCCGATCAGCGTCAACGCCTTGCCCGTCAGCGCCCCCAGATGCACCGGCTGCAATGCAATCGCCGCATCCAGATCCACCAGAGCCGCCGCATAATCGCCCTGCTGGAACGCGGCAAACGCACGCTGATTATACCCTTCCGGATACTCGGGGCAGTAGTTGATCAACTCGCTCAGCTTTGCCCGACTGCCGGCAAGCTCGCCATACCGCATCATCGCCAGACCTTCGTCCAGCATCGCTTGCGCCAACTCATCCGGCGCATCCAGCCAGATTTCCCACATCTGTCCGGCCAGGTCCTGCGCCGCACCTTGATGGGGCGCAAGCTGCATCCGCTCCACGATTTGAGCCAAGTCTTCGGTGTAATCTGTCCCCGCAGGACAGTCTGCAACAGCAGGCGCGGCCAGAACGCTCAGTATAAATACATATTTCATGATCTAAGGATGGGGCATTTGGCGCCCGGGTCAACTCACTCGCTTTTCGGCGTGATCGCTTCTTCCTTGACCGCCTGCATGGCCACATACGTCGATGTGCTGGCGACATGGGGCAATGTGGACAGGCGTTCCGCCAAGACCAACCGGTAGCTGCCCATGCCGCTGGTGCGCACCTTCAACAGGTAATCAAACGCGCCGGCAATCAGGTGGCACTGCTCGATCTCAGGGATTTTGGTCACCGCCGCGTTGAACGTCGCCAACGCCTGCTCGCGCGTGTCGTTCAATTTCACTTCCACAAATGCGACATGATCGCGCCCCAGCAAAATCGGGTCAAACAGCGCGCGATACCCGCGCACCACGCCCGTTTCCTCCAACCGTCGCAACCGCGCCTGCGTGGGCGATTTGGACAATCCGATCCGCTTAGCCAGATCGGTCACACTGATTCTCCCCTCAACCGAGATCACATCAAGGATCTTGCGGTCAAAGCCATCTAGCTCAGAAGTCTTTTCGGCCATCAAACACACCCACTTCAGGTCAAATGATTATCTTGAACCTCAATAGCGGTGAAAAGGCATCGCATCAATGGGCTATATTAGGTGAAGTGAACCATCCTCAAAGTATCGGAATTCCTGCCATGTCCAAAGATACCTCTGCCCCCCAACGTGACCGGATCGACTCTGCCATGCTGCTAGACGAAGGGGCCGCCATCGCGTCCCTGGTTGAAATAGCCGCCCTGAGCGCGCAGGACCGCGCCGACATTTGTAGCGCGGGCACTGATCTTGTGAAACGCATCCGCGACACCTCCGATCCCGGCTTGATGGAAGTCTTCCTCGCCGAATACGGCCTGTCCACGGATGAAGGCATCGCGCTGATGTGTCTGGCCGAAGCCCTGCTGCGCGTGCCGGACGCCGACACTATCGACGCGCTGATCGACGACAAGATCGCGCCATCTGATTGGGGCACACACCTTGGCAAATCCACGTCTTCTCTGGTGAATGCCTCGACATGGGCGCTTATGTTTACTGGGCGCGTGCTGGATGATGATCGCGGAATGGCGCAGCCCTTGCGCCGCGCCATCAAACGTCTGGGCGAACCGGTGATCCGCACCGCCGTTGCGCGCGCCATGCGCGTGATGGGCCAGCAGTTCGTCCTGGGCGAAGACATCCAGAAGGCCATGAAACGCGCCGCCGGAATGGAGGAACAGGGCTTCACCTATTCCTATGACATGCTGGGCGAAGCCGCGCGCACGGACGAAGACGCCAAAGGCTACCACCTCGCCTATAGTCGTGCGATTTCTGCGATTGCCGTGGCCTGCACCCACGACACGGTTGCCGAAAATCCCGGTATCTCCGTCAAACTTTCCGCCCTGCACCCGCGCTACGAAGAAGCCAAACGCGACCGCGTCATGGCCGAACTGGTGCCGCGCCTGCGCTCGCTCGCGATGCTCGCAAAATCCGCCGGACAGGGGTTTAACATCGACGCCGAAGAAGCCGACCGCCTGTCCCTGTCGCTCGACGTGATCGAAGCGGTGGTCAGCGACCCCGCGCTGGTGGGCTGGGACGGCTTTGGCGTTGTTGTGCAGGCGTTCGGCCCGCGTGCACCCTTCGTTATCGACTGGCTGAATGATCTGGCAACGCGCACCGATCGCAAGCTCATGGTCCGCCTTGTCAAAGGGGCCTATTGGGACGCCGAAATCAAACGTGCGCAGGTCCTTGGCCTTGACGGTTTCCCTGTGTTCACCGCCAAACACCATACCGATATCAGCTACATCGCCAATGCCCGCAAACTGCTGGGCATGACGGACCGCATCTATCCGCAGTTCGCCACACACAACGCCCATACTGTCGCCGCTATCCTGCATATGGCGCGCGACATGGGCGTGCCGGCACAACAGTATGAATTCCAGCGTCTGCACGGCATGGGCGAGGTGCTGCACAAACTCGTCCTCAAAGATGAAAACACCCGCTGCCGCATCTACGCGCCCGTCGGCGCCCATGAAGACCTGCTCGCCTATCTCGTGCGCCGCCTGCTCGAAAACGGCGCCAACTCCTCCTTCGTTAACCAGATCGTGGACGAGGACGTCGCCCCCGAGACCGTCGCCGCCGACCCGTTTGATGACATCGGCCACACCCCCGCACTGCCCAAGGGACCCGATCTGTTCCAACCCCAGCGTCCCAATTCCAAAGGCTGGGACATCACGCACCGCCCGACGCTGGCAGAGATCGACCAAGGCAGAAATCCGTTTCACACCCACCACTGGACTGCGATCCCCCTGTCCTCATCTTGGTCGAAAGACGCGAATTCGGGCGCAAAACCCGTGCGCAACCCCGCCCGCCATGATGACACCGTCGGCCACATCACCTTTGCCACGCCGGCAGATGCATCGGCCGCAATTGAGGCGGCGACGATCTGGGATGCACCGGCCGAAACCCGCGCCAACGTATTGCGCAAAATCGCCGATGCCTATGAAACCCACGCCCACGAATTCTTTGCAATGTTGCACCGCGAGGCCGGTAAAACCCTGCTCGATGCCACGGGCGAACTGCGAGAAGCTGTTGATTTTCTGCACTTTTACGCGGCAGAGACCGAGGCGCGCAAACCAACGCCGCGTGGCCTATGGACCTGCATTTCACCGTGGAATTTTCCGCTGGCAATCTTTACCGGCCAAATCGCCGCCGCCCTTGCTGCGGGCAACGGCGTGCTGGCAAAACCGGCAGAACAAACCGGCCTGATCGCCCACCGCGCGGTGCAATTGATGCATGCGGCTGGCGTTCCCGACAGCGTGCTGCAGCTGGTGCCGGGCGACGGCAAGGTGGGCGCCGCGCTCACGTCCGACCCGCGCATCAATGGCGTCGCCTTCACCGGCTCCACCGCCACCGCGCTGAAAATCCGTGCAACCATGGCCGACAATTGCGCGCCCGGCACGCCGCTCATCGCGGAAACCGGCGGGCTGAACGCCATGATCGTGGATTCCACTGCCCTGCCGGAACACGCCGTGCGCGATATCTTGCAATCAGCGTTCCAATCGGCGGGGCAACGCTGTTCCGCCCTGCGCGTGCTTTACGTTCAAGAAGACGTCGCTGACAAAGTGCTGCACATGCTCAAGGGCGCTATGAAAGAGCTATCCATGGGCGATCCGTGGGATCTGGCAACAGACGTCGGACCCGTCATCGACGAGGCTGCGCGCAAGGGCATTCAGGATCATATCGACACCGCATTGGCCGACGGGCGCATCCTGCACGCCATGACGCCGCCGAACGCGGGCACCTTTGTCGCCCCGACCGTGATCCGCATCAACGGCATCGCGGAGCTGGAGCGCGAAATTTTCGGCCCTGTCCTGCATGTCGCCACCTATAAGGCCCGCGACCTCGACAAGATCATCGCGGATATCAACGCCACAGGCTACGGCCTGACCTTTGGATTGCACACCCGTATCGACGACCGTGTTCAACAGATCGTCGAACAGATCGAGGCTGGGAATGTTTACGTCAACCGCAACCAGATCGGCGCGGTCGTGGGCAGCCAACCCTTCGGGGGCGAAGGGCTTTCTGGCACCGGCCCCAAGGCGGGCGGCCCGCTCTATATGCCGCGTTTTGCCGCAACGCTGGCCGTCAACCCGATCCCGTCTGCCGACCCCGTGGACCTGCCCGGCCCGACAGGGGAATCCAACCGTCTGTCTGCGCACCCGCGCGGCCTGATCGCCTGCCTTGGCCCTGATGCCCGCACCCAGGCGGACGCGGTGAGAGCCCTTGGCGGCACACCGGTCATTCCCCAAATTGCGGCGCGTGCGGATTCAACGACAACCCTTGGCGGCATGCCGGTCACACCCGATGGTGCCCTTCCTGCGGACGATCTGCGAACGCTCGACTGCGCGGCCGTCGTCTGGGATGGCGACGCGGACACGGCGCGCGCCTATGAACAGGCCCTTGCCCGTCGCACGGGCGCCATCGTGCCACTGATCACCGGTCCGCTGGATGCCGGCCACGTGCTGCATGAACGCCACGTCTGCATCGACACCACGGCCGCAGGTGGCAATGCCGCATTACTGGCAGAGGTTGGCGGCACCTGAGCCGCTTTCGCACTTGACCGTCCGCCCCCGTTGGCGGACGCTCCCCCATGCTTCCAATCCGTGATCATAACCCCGCCGAACAGACGCCCTACGTCACCTACATCCTCATCGCGATCAACATCGTCGTGTATCTGTATGGCGAGGCTTTCTTGCAGACCAACAGCGGCCTGTCGCGGTTTTATTATGACTACGCGATGTTGCCTGTCCGACTGTCGGAAGGTGAAAATTACGCCCAGCTTGTGACACATATATTCCTGCATGGCGGCTTTATGCACCTTGCGGGTAACATGTTGTTTTTGTGGATATTTGGCGACAACATGGAAGAAGAAATGGGCCATGTCACCTTCCTTGGCTTCTACATCCTTTCCGGTATCGCTGCGGCCTACCTGCAATACCTGCCCGACATGTCCAGCAACGTGCCTATGGTGGGGGCCTCCGGTGCGATTGCCGGTGTTATGGGGGGCTATCTTCTGATGTTTCCCAAGGCCCGCGTCGATGTGTTTATCTTCTTCATCATCTTCTTTCGCATCATCCCGATCCCGTCGTTCATCGTGCTGGGCCTTTGGATGGCCCTACAGGTGTTCAACGGCTTCAGCATCCCGATTGACGGCGGCGGAACCGCGTATTGGGCCCACGTCGGCGGCTTTATTGCGGGCTTCATCCTGACGATCCCTGTCTGGATGCGCCGCGGCGGACTTGCATTTTGGGACCGCACAGACGG
This sequence comes from Octadecabacter sp., assembly GCA_965655275.1. Classification (GTDB taxonomy): domain Bacteria; phylum Pseudomonadota; class Alphaproteobacteria; order Rhodobacterales; family Rhodobacteraceae; genus Octadecabacter. The sequence goes on from CBFHGD010000011.1 coordinate 12,251, forward strand.
CCACCCGCCCCACCCCGAAACCCATTATCCTGCCTCCAACATCCCCATCGTAAGGCGACGCCGATGACTGACAAACTCACCTGCCATTGCGGCGCGGTCGAACTGCGCGTGACCCTGCAAGACGGGCTCAACACCGCGCGACGGTGTGATTGTTCATTCTGTCGCCGCCGCACCGTGGCCGCCGTCACAGTCAATATGGGTGATCTTGAAGTTGTGAAAGGCGCGGACAACCTCACGCTTTACAGCTTTGGAACCCACACCGCGCAGCATTTCTTCTGCAAGACCTGCGGTATCTACACACACCACCAGCGCCGCTCGAACCCCAATGAATACGGGGTAAACATGGGCGCGCTGGAGGGGGTGAACCCCGCGGATTACGAACCCATCATCTGGAACGACGGGGTCAATCACCCGTCTGACCGAAAGGACTAAGGCCATGCCCAAACTCGATGCTGTTGCCATCACCTCGACCGATCTGGCCGCCACGGTCGCGTTCTACACGCTTATCGGGTTCGACTTTGCGCCCCTCACCCCTCAGGATCGTCACGTTGAACCCGTCACCAAAGACGGCGACATGCGCTTGATGATCGACACCGCAGAGTTGATGGAACAGCTGACCGGTGCCAAGCCCACGCCGCCCAATCACGCCAGTTTCGCGATGCTGTGTGATAGCCCGTCCGAGGTGGACGCAATCGCCGCGCGCCTGACAGCGGCGGGTCACGCCATGACGGTGGAGCCTTGGGATGCGTTCTGGGGCCAAAGATACGCCACGGTCAAAGACCCCGACGGCTATCAGGTGGATTTGTTCGCAGCCCTGTAGGGCGCGTTACTTTTTGCGGACAACCTTCGAGAACGCATCGAAAATCGGCTCTGCGGCGCAGATAACCTCACCATCTTCGAAGATATTGCCGGCCGGGTTCAACGGCTCGACGATTCCGCCGGCTTCGCGCACGATGATCAGGCCAGCGGCCATGTCCCATGACTTTAGGCGCCGTTCCCAAAAACCGTCATACCGCCCTGCCGCGACATAGGCCAAGTCAAGCGACGCCACGCCCCAGCGGCGCACACCCGCACAAGTCGGCAAGATGCGCGCAAGGTCTTGCAGGCTCTCGGGCAGGTCCGCGCGCCCTGCGAACGGCAGGCCCGTGGCAAATACGGATTCGATCATTCTGGTGCGACCCGAAACGCGCAACCGCTTTTCGTTCATCCACGCGCCTTCACCCTTCTCGGCAAAGAACAACTCGTCCTTCACAGGATCATAAATGACCCCGATGACGATCTGGCCCTTATGCTCAAGCGCGATAGACACTGCCCAGTGGGGCATACCGTGCAGGTAGTTTGTGGTGCCATCCAACGGATCGACGATCCAGCGGCGTGTGGGGTCTTCCCCCTCGATGCTCGTGCCTTCTTCGCCAAGAAACCCGTAGGTCGGGCGGGCCTCCATCAAGGCCTCTTTGATCATGTATTCCGCGTTGCGGTCCGCACGGCTGACAAAATCGCCGGGGCCTTTGGTGGACACCTGAAGGTTCTCGACCTCCATGAAATCCTTAAGCAATGCACGCCCCGCGCGCCGCGCGGTTTTCATCATCACGTTGAGGTTCGCACTGGCTACCATTCGGGACTCCTGCGCTGTTCGCCCTTATCGGCCCCAGCTGTTCGTTGCGGCGTATAGGGGTTTGGCGTTTAGCGAACAAGGGGGGCGGCAATGTTTCGAAATTTTCCCATTTCATCGCCCCCTCATAACACCTTATACGTGTATAGAGGGGTTCAACAAAAGCTGGGGTTGTCGGGATGCAGGTGTTTAGTCGGATTGTAGCGTCAGTGCGGCCGCAATTTGCAGCCGTCCGGCATTTGGCCGTGCATGACATTCCGTTTCAGCTTTCTGCGGGCCTGTTGATCTGTGGTTTGTGCTGGTATGCGGGCAACCCGCAGGTGGCCATAGCAGTCGCACTCACACTAATCGTCTCAGAAAGCTGCGTATGGCAGCTGATGCGCAACGGGTGGCCGTTTCATTCTTTGTCGCGCGATGCCATCATCATCACATCCCTTTGTATTTGCAGCATCAATGCAGTGCTCTATCCCTTGCCGGCCCTGTTCCTTGCCTCGCATCCGTCGCTGGCCCTCAAAACAGTCGCCTTGCTCTGGATACTGGGTGCTCAGGTCTACATCATCAATGGCTGGACACGGGTTCCGGTTTTTCTATTCGGCATGCTGGTGCCCAGTATGGTGATGCTTGTCCTCGCCTTCCTGCGTCTTGATGACACCGCACCACAGGCGTCTTCAAGTACCCATTGGGGGATCGCGTTCTGCTTCTTGCTGATGTTCGGCTACAGCGCGATCGATACCTTGCGCGCGCATATGGCGACCCAGGCCTCTCTGTTAAAAGCCGAACAGGAATCGGCAACCCGCCTCGCCCGCCTTCAGGAAACCCACAGACTTGATGCGCTGACCGGCCTGCTCAACCGGACCGCATTTGATTCGGCTTTGGCTGTCATGTTGCAGGATCGCGTGAGTGACGGCGGCGAAATCAGCGTGTTTCTAGTCGATCTGGACGCCTTCAAGCCGATCAATGACACCTATAGCCACGAGGCCGGGGATTTTGTGCTGACCCAAACAGCACAACGCATCCAGACCCGAATCGGGGATCGCGGCATTGTCGGGCGTTTGGGCGGAGATGAATTTATTTGCGCTGTTCACGACCTCAATGATGACACAGAGGCGCTGGCCTTTGCCGCGATACTCACACACGACATCGCGCAGCCCATAGAGTGGAAAAACCGCACGTTGAAGACCAGCGCCAGCATCGGCGTTTCCATGTCCGGCGATGGTCCGTCCGCTCCGCGCGCCACAGTGTCAGCGCTGTGTTCTGCCGCGGATCAGGCCATGTTTGCGGCCAAATCATCGCCCTCGGGCGCGCCGCTGTTGTATCAATCCCACCTGTTCGCGCCCCGCATGACCCCCGAAGACAAACAAGCCCTGATCGAAGGCATCGCAACCCGCACCATACGCCCGTTCTACCAACCGAAAATTCACCTTCCGACAGGGCAGATCATCGGGTTCGAGGCGCTGGTGCGCTGGAACCACCCGCGGCGCGGCGTGTGTGAACCCGCTGATTTCATTGACCAGATCAGCGAACTGGGCCTGCAAGGGGATTTCATGATCTGTATGGCGTGTCAGGTGATCGAAGACATTGAAACCATGCTCGGTCTCGGCCTTGACCCCGGGCAAGTGTCGTTGAATGTGTCCGAAGTTGCTTTGGCCACCTATACCGGTCAGCAAGACCTGCATGCCATCGTGACAGATCATCCGGAGGCCGCCAAACACCTCACATTCGAAATCACCGAGGATGTGTTCATTGCGCGGGCCGCGGACACCATTCAGGCTTCGATCACGTCGTTTCGCAAACTGGGCGTGCGGATTTCGCTCGATGACTTCGGCACCGGCTTCGCGTCCTTCCACCACCTGCGCCAGCTGGAATTCGATGAAATGAAAATCGACACCTCCTTTGTGGCCGGTCTGGGTCAGGACACGACCGCCGAAGTCCTCGTGCGCGGCTTCCTCAACATCGCGTCTGGCCTAGGCGTTGGCGTCATCGCGGAAGGCGTCGAAACCGAAGACCAGCGTCGTGAACTGCTGAACATGGGGTGCATAACGGCGCAGGGATTCCTGTTCAGCCCAGCCGTTCCCTACACGCAGGCCACTGAACTATTGTCCCAACAACAAGCCGCCTAACCGCGCTGGAGTTTTACTGCCTCCTGACGCGCGTTGCGCACCAGATGCGCGACGTAAGGCAGGTCCGCCTCCTCCTCGCGCACCGCTGCATAAAGTCTGCGGGTCACGCCCTTGGCCGTCAAAGGCCGCGTGATGAAATCGGACCCGTAAGACGTTTGGCGCACCACCCAATCGGGCAACACCGCCACCCCGCGATTGGACGCAACCAGCAGTAAAATCACCGCCGTCAGCTCGACCTGCCGGATTTCCTTCGGTTCGACCTTCGCGGGGGACAACAGCTGCGAAAATACATCCAGCCGCGCGCGGTCCACCGGATAGGTGATCAATGTCTGATCGCGAAAATCACCCGCTTCGACAAAGGGTTTGCCGGCCAGCGGGTGCTTGCTCGCCGCCACAAATACAGGCTCGTAATCAAACAACGGTAAGAACGTCACGCCGGGGATATCCTCGGGATCCGACGACACCACCAGATCCACCTCCTCCTTGCGCAACGCCGGCAAGGCATCAAAGGCCAGACCGGGGCGGATATCCACGTCCACATCCGGCCACGCCTTGCGGAACCCCTCCAGCACGGGAAACAACCACTCGAAACAGGCATGGCATTCTATGGCGATGTGCATACGTCCCGCACTGCCCCGCACCAAGCCCGAAAACTCCGCCTCCAGCGCGGCCACCTCCGGCAAAATCCGCTCCGCCGCCGCCAGCATCCGCAACCCCGCCGCCGACAGCTTTAGCGGCTTTGAGCGGCGGGCAAACAGCTCCACCCCCGCCTGATCCTCGATCCCCTTGATCTGATGGCTCAACGCCGATTGCGTGATCCCCAGACTGTCCGCCGCCCGCGCCAAACCGCCCGTCTCATGAATAGCCTTGATCGTGCGCAAATGCCGGAACTCGATGTGCATGTGAACTCGCCTCATTATCTTCGTGAAGGTTATGAATTTGCCTCATGTAGCCCAAACCCCGATAAAGGCGCAACCGCCAGGAGCGCCCCATCTGTCCCGTCCCGCCATTTCTTTTGAGTTCTTCCCGCCCAAATCCTTGCAAGCCTCGTTTCGCTTGTGGGATTGCGTGAACACCCTCTCGCCGCTGAACCCCGACTTCGTGTCGGTGACCTACGGCGCGGGCGGCACTACCCGCCAGTTGACCCATGAAGCGGTCGAGGCGCTCGTGTCCACCACCGATCTCCCCGTGGCCGCGCACCTGACCTGCGTCAATGCATCGCGCGCCGAAACACTCGCCATCGCGGACAGCTACAAGGCGGCGGGCGTGTCCCACATCGTCGCCCTGCGCGGCGACCCACCCAAAGGTTCGGGCGCTTACACACCCCATCCCGACGGGTTTGAAGGCTCCATCGGCCTGACTCGCGCGCTGGCTGACAAAGGGTTCGAGATCACCGTCGGGGCCTACCCGGAGGTCCATCCCGACGCCACCAGCCAACAGGCCTGCATCGACCACCTCAAAGCCAAGATCGACGCCGGTGCAACCCGCGCCATCACCCAGTTCTTTTTTGAGGCTGACACCTTCTTGCGCTTTCGCGATGCCTGCGCCAACGCGGGCATCACCGCCCCTATCCTGCCGGGCATTTTGCCGATCGAAAACTGGGCGGGCGTGCAGAAATTCGCGGCCCTGTGCGGGGCTGAAATTCCACAGCTCCTGCGCGACGCCTTCACCAATGCCGCCAAATCCGGCACCACAGACCTGCTTGCCACCGCGCAAGCCACCGAACTGTGCGATGATCTGATGATCGAAGGTGTGGATCATTTGCACTTCTACACACTCAACAAGCCCGAACTGAGCCGCGACATCTGCCACGCCTTGGGTGTCACGCCCGACTTGCGCCTGCAAAACGTCGCCTAGGCGCTGCGTCCGACCCCGCCTTCTTTGGCTCACAAATACCGATCCAGAACGTCACCCCACGCGCTGCATTTCGATGGATGTATCCGGCACGCGCTCATACACCGACGGGTGCAAACTCTCGGACGGATCGCGCCCGACAACGCGCGCGCGACGGGTCAAGAACAACTTGGACCAGCCGCGCCATTTCCCCATCGACGGGGCCATCACATCCGTGGCAAATCGCGCCAGCCAATCTTCGGGCAATGCGACGCCGCATTGCTCCAGCCGGCCCAACATCCAGACAAGCGACAGGTTTGCCAACGGGCGCGCGGCCTCGAACCCGCCCAGCTGCCCGCCCACGTCCCCGTGGGTTCCCGGAAACCAGACCTGTTCCACCTTGCCGTCCCAGCCGGGCGGGCACGCCCACAACACCGGCGCGTAGGCGTTGCGTGTTTCATCGAGCGCGAGCGCGTGAAACCCGTGTTTGACGGACTGCCCCAAGGCATGGCTGTGAAACGCGTGTTCCTCTTTTGACCAGCGCCACAAGACCGGCAACCGCAGGCCCAGCGCCTTGACGGTGTCCCAAACGGCCACCGCTTCGATGTCAACGGCTGTGTGGCATTGCCGCTTTCGAAACGCCTCGGCTGCGACGCCGCGCCCGCCCCGCCGGTAATGCCGGTAGGCCAGTTGCACCATGCGTTCTGTTGCACAATCCGCCTTCACCAACCCGACCTGATCTATCACGCCCGCCAAAGACCGCACCGCGTACGCCCCCCGCGAATAGCCTGCCAAGACAATGCGATCCCCGACGCGATATCGCGATGCCAGCACACCATACGCGCGTTTGATCTGCCCGTTTATCCCGCGGCCCTGCATAACATCCAATGTCGTGCCCCAGTCGCGCCACTGAATTCCCGGCTCGTAATACACCGTCTGGTTTGCGCGCGTCCCTGCCTCGCGGATCAACTTGTAAAGCTGCCCTGCGTGGGTCTCGCTCCCCTCGGCCAGTGTCGACATTGTGCCATCAAGAATAATTACATGGGTCGCAGGCCCACGCTGCCGGATCGCGCCGGCGGTTTTGGGATGGGTGCGCCCGAACCATTTCGAAATAAAACTACGAAGCGACACGTGCAGCCTCTAGCATTTGCCACACACGGTGCGGCGTGAACGGCATCTGCACCTCGCGCACGCCGTGGTCCCAAACCGCGTCCTGCACCGCGTTGGTGATCGCAGCCAGCGCGCCCACCGTGCCCGCCTCGCCGCACCCCTTCATGCCCATCGGGTTATACAGGCTCTCCGTCGCCTCGGTGTCAAAATACATCATCGGCACATCCTGCGCGCGCGGCATCGCATAGTCCATGAACGATGCGGTGAGCAGCTGGCCGTCCTCGTCATACACAACCCGTTCGCTCAGCGCTTGCCCGATGCCCTGCACTACCCCCCCATGCACCTGCCCTTCGGCCAGCATCGGGTTGATAAGGTTACCAAAATCATCGATCACCGTGTAGCGCTCCACCGTCACAACACCCGTCTGCGGGTCAATCTCCACCTCTGATACATGCGCTCCATTCGGGAAGCTGCGGTTCTCCAGCTTGATGCGTCTGGACACGCTCAACAGGCTATCTTGCCCCCCTTCGCGCGCCATCTGCGCGACCTCCAACATGCCCGGCGTCAGGTTCGATCCGTTGATGCGAAACCGCTCGTCATCAAACGTCACATCTTTGGCCGGCACACCTTCGGCGTCCGCAAGAAACGCCGAAAACCCTTCGATCATCCCCTCGACCGTCGCCAAAATCGCCGTGTTCTGCACCGTCACCGACCGTGACCCGCCTGTGCCGCCGCCCTTCGCGATCAAATCGGAATCCCCCTGAACGACAGCAATCCTATCGGCGGGAATGCCCGTTTGGTCCGCCAAGAACTGCGCAAAAACAGTCTCATGGCCCTGTCCGTTGCTCTGTGTTCCCACAAAGATCGATACTGTCCCGTCCGCGTTGAAATCCACGCGGCTGGTTTCCTCGGGCGAGCCCAAAATGCTCTCGATGTAATAGCACAGCCCGATCCCGCGCAGCTTGCCAGCCGCGACGGACTGTGCACGTCGCGTCGCAAACCCCGCAACATCCGCCTGCGCCATGATCCGCGTCAACACGCGATCAAAATCGCCCACATCGTAGGGCTGCCCCGTCGCGGACACATAGGGAAACTGCTCGGGCTTGATGAAATTGCGCCGCCGCAGCTCCCAAGGGTCAACGCCCATTTCACGCGCGGCAGCATCCATCGCCCGTTCCAGCACATAAATCGCCTCGGGTCGTCCGGCGCCGCGATAGGCATCAACCTGCGTGGTGTTGGTATAGACCCCGACCGTACGCATGGACACCGCCTGCACATCATACACGCCCGGCAACACCTTGCTGAACAGCTCCGTCTGGATCGGCTGGGCAAACTGCGAATTATACGCCCCCATATTGGCGATCGTATCCACGTGATAGGCGATCAGCCGGTGATCGGCGTCAAACCCCAGCGTCGCGGTGCTGACCAGATCACGCCCCGCATTGTCGCTTTGCATGGCCTCGCTCCGGTCCGACATCCACGCCACCGCACGCCCCAGCACCCGCGCAGCGTGGGCGCACAGGATAGTTTCGGGGTATTCCATCGCCTTCATACCAAACCCGCCGCCCACATCGGGGTTCGTCACCCGCACATCTGCCTTGTCCAACCCGAACGCCGCCGCCACCTTGTCCCGCGTGCCCCAAACGCCCTGCCCGTTCACGCTCACATGCAGGCGTCCGTCCTCCAGTTCGGCAAAACATCCGCGCGGCTCCATCGAGTTGACGATGACGCGGTTGTCCTCAACAGGCACCTTGATGATATGCGCCGCGCGCGCCAGCGCCGCATCAACCGCCGCCACGTCCCCCAACCCCCAATCAAACGCCACGTTATCGGGCGCCTCGGCGTGCAACTGCGCCCCGCCCGCAGCCAGCGCCATATGTGCTTCAATGTCGTCAATCTCCAGCCCGATTACCTCGGCTGCGTCGCGCGCCTGAACCAGAGTGTCGGCCACAATAAACGCCACCGCCTCACCGACAAACCGCACGTGACCGCGTGCCAGCACCGGGCGTTCGGGTGCGGCCCCCTTGGTGCCGTCCAGATTCGTCACAACCGTCGCGGCCATCGCCACGCCCACGCCCGCCGCCTCCAGATCGTCCAGCGTCACCACCAGATGCACGCCCGGCGCTTCGCGCGCGCCAACGACATCCAGTTCCACAATCTTCCCATGCGCCACGCTGGACCGCACAACATAGCCACGCAGCGCCCCGACAGGCGCAATATCATCGACATACCGCCCCGCGCCGGTCAAAAACCGCAGGTCCTCAACCCGTGTCACCGATTGCGATTTTCCAAACTTTTCCATGCCCGCGCTCCTGATCCGTGCCTGTTGAACCCTAGTCGGCCCATGGCGCGCGTCCACCCCCTTTCCCTCCTGCGCATCAGCCGTTATTCCGGCCCCAACAAAAGGGATCACACCATGCCGCCGATCAATCCGATGGAAAAGAAATTCGACGCGTCCGAAGCCGAAGCCCGCATCACCGAACGCTGGCTGTCCGCCGACGCCTTCAAGGCCGGGGCCAACGCGTCGCGCCCCGAAACCTACTGCGTCATGATCCCGCCCCCCAACGTCACCGGCGTTTTGCACATGGGCCACGCGTTCAACAACACGTTGCAGGATATTCTCGTGCGCTGGCACCGGATGCGCGGGTTCGACACGCTCTGGCAGCCGGGCACGGACCACGCTGGCATTGCCACGCAGATGGTTGTGGAACGCCAGCTGGCCGAGCAAGGCAAGAAACGCACCGACATGTCGCGCGACGATTTTACCGCCAAAATCTGGGAGTGGAAAAGCAAATCCGGCGGCCAGATCATCAACCAGCTCAAACGCCTCGGCGCGTCCTGCGATTGGTCCCGCGAAGCCTTTACCATGTCCGGTGCGCCGGGTGCGCCAGCGGGCGAGGACGGCAATTTTCACGACGCCGTCATCAAGGTCTTCGTCGAGATGTATAACAAGGGGCTCATCTATCGTGGCAAACGCCTCGTGAACTGGGACCCGCATTTTGAAACCGCGATCTCGGACCTCGAAGTCGAAAACATCGAAGTCGACGGCCATATGTGGCACTTCAAATACCCGCTCGCTGGCGGGGCGACGTATGAATATGTCGAGAAGGATGAGGACGGAAACGAGACCCTGCGCGAGGTCCGCGATTACATCTCCATCGCCACGACCCGTCCCGAAACCATGCTGGGCGACGGCGCGGTTGCGGTGAACCCGAAGGATGAACGTTACGCGCCAATCGTCGGAAAACTATGCGAAATTCCGGTTGGCCCGAAGGAACATCGTCGTCTGATCCCGATCATCCATGACGACTACCCGGATATGGACTTCGGCTCCGGTGCGGTGAAGATCACCGGCGCGCACGACTTCAATGACTACATGGTGGCCAAGCGCGGCGGCATCCCGATGTATTCCTTGATGGACACCAAGGGTGCGATGCGGGCCGACGGCAACCCCTACGCCGAGGAAGCCAAGGTTGCGCAGGACATTGCGAACGGAGAACAGGAGTTCGACGAGGCAATGATCTCCGCGATGAACCTCGTGCCGGACGCCTACCGCGGCATGGACCGCTTCGAGGCGCGCACAGCTGTGGTGGCCGATATCACTGCCGAAGGCCTCGCCGTGATGCATGACGTCACCCGTACCGAGAAGAACGAGGACGGTGAAAAGGTCGAAATCACCGAGACCGTCCCGTTCGTCGAATCCAAGAAAATAATGCAGCCGTTCGGCGACCGCTCCAAGGTCGTCATCGAGCCCATGTTGACCGATCAATGGTTCGTCGAAACCGACAAAATCGTCGGCCCCGCACTTGATGCTGTGCGCGACGGCACCGTCAAAATTCTGCCGGAGTCGGGTGAGAAGACGTATTACCACTGGTTAGAGAACATCGAGCCATGGTGCATCTCGCGCCAGCTGTGGTGGGGGCACCAAATTCCGGTTTGGTATGGTCTCGACCTCGCTCCGGAAGGCTACACCGACGACGAAGGCGACGGTGCCATGGACGAGGTCGAACTGTTCCGCTTCCTGCTTGATCAATCTTTGCAGCGCGGCAACGAGATCACCCACGCCGCGCCGGATTTCGATCACGTCCACGGGCAATTCGCCGACGTTCTCGCGGCCCTGCCCACACCGATGAACCACGCCCGCGTGGTCGAAGTGGCGGACCGCGCAGAAGCAGTCGATGTGATTTCCGCCAGTCTGGCCGACTACAACGTCAGCCAGGACCCGACCCATATCGTCTATCCGGTTTGGCGCGACCCCGACGTGCTCGACACATGGTTCTCCTCCGGCCTCTGGCCCATCGGCACGCTTGGCTGGCCCGAAGAAACCGATGAACTGCAAAAATACTTCCCCACCTCCGACCTCATCACAGGGCAGGACATCCTGTTCTTCTGGGTCGCGCGGATGATGATGATGCAACTGGCCGTCGTCGACCAAGTGCCGTTCAAAACCATCTACCTGCATGGCCTCGTCAAGGACGCCAAGGGCAAGAAGATGAGCAAATCCACGGGCAACGTCATCGACCCGCTGGATATCATCGACGAATACGGCGCCGACGCGCTGCGGTTTACGAATGCGGCCATGGCCTCGCTTGGCGGCGCCCTGAAACTCGACACGCAGCGCATCGCGGGCTACCGCAATTTCGGCACCAAGCTGTGGAACGCCTGCCGTTTCGCCGAAATGAACGGCGCGTTTGGTGATGACGCTGCCCCTACGGCTGACGTCGCTGACCTCAATCCGACCCAATCCGTCAATAAATGGATCATCGGAGAGACGTCCCGCACCCTGCAAGAGGTTAACGACGCTCTTGAAACGTATCGTTTTAACGAAGCCGCCGACGCGCTTTACAAGTTCGTCTGGGGCAAGGTCTGCGATTGGTATGTCGAACTCTCCAAGCCGCTTTTGATGGACGGAACCGACGCAGAAAAACACGAAACGCAACAGGTCATGAACTGGGTGCTGACCCGGTCACTCACCCTGCTACACCCGATCATGCCCTTCATCACCGAAGAATTATGGGCGCTGGATGGCCACGACACCCTGCTGGCCCATCAGGACTGGCCGGAATTTGGCACTGATCTGGTGGACGCACAGGCAGATGCAGAGATGTCATGGGTCATCCAGATCATTGAAAACATCAGATCAACCCGCGCCCAAATGAACGTGCCCGCAGGTCTTTACGTACCCCTGATCCAGATGGAAGCGGACGCCGCCGCGCGCACCGCATGGGCCGGAAACGAAGCCCTGATCAAACGCCTTGCCCGCGTTGATACCCTCACCGAAGGCACGGCCCCCAAGGGCTCCATGATGGTCGGGACCAAGGGCGCGACATTCGCGCTGCCATTGGCAGATATCATCGACGTGGACGCAGAAAAGGCCCGCATTACCAAGGCCTTGGGCAAAGTCGAAAAAGAAGCAGGCGGTTTGCGCGGCCGCCTCAACAACCCGAAATTCGCCGAAAACGCATCGGCCGAGGTTGTCGACGAAGCCAAAGCCAACCTCGCCCTACGGGACGAAGAAATCGCTCAACTCAACGCGGCTTTGGCGCAGTTGAACGAGATCTAGGCTTCATCTGGCCCCATAAACTCTCCCCGAAGGGCCGATTTAAATCAGGCTTTTCGGGGTGTTACGGCACGATCCGCTCAACAGCCCGCATCATGCCGAGCGATTTGTCGTAGACCAGCGTCAAAATCCGCCGCCCCGATCCTGACCGCGCCAAAGGTGAAAGTGTACGCACGCCAAAGGCCGCTCCAGCGGTCGCGAGGAACCCGCGTCGCGTAAGTTTAGACATGAAATATCCTCCTGATTTACAAATGGGCGCGGCGTTACCCCTTTTCAAAGGGGAACGAAGGCCCCAAACTCCCCGTATGACCCACAAACCAAAGGCCGACCCGCGCCTCACCCCCCTCGCCGCGTCCCTTCCCTCAACCGTGCCGTTCGTCGGGCCGGAGGCGCAGGAACGTGCCCGTGGTACCCCCTTCAAGGCGCGGCTTGGCGCGAATGAAAGCGTGTTCGGTCCCTCCCCACAGGCGATCCGCGCCATGCGCATGGCCGTCAAGGACACGTGGATGTATGGCGACCCCGAAAGCCACGATCTGCGCCACGCACTTGCCACCTGTCACAGTGTCGAGCCTGACGAGATGGTCGTGGGCGCGGGGATTGACGGGCTGCTCGACAGCCTTGTGAGGCTCACCGTGACGCAAGGTGTTAACGTGGTGACGAGCGCCGGGGCCTACCCGACGTTCAACTACCACGTGACGGGCTATGGCGGCACGTTACATACGGTTAACTATACAGCCGATCACGAAGACCCCGATCATCTGGTCGCCAAGGCCCGCGAGGTGAATGCGCGGCTGATCTATATGTCCAATCCCGACAACCCCATGGGCACATGGCACAGCGCCACCACCATCCAGCGGATGATCGAAAGCCTGCCACAAGATTGCCTGCTGGTGCTGGACGAAGCCTACATCGAGCTGGCCCCGCATGGCACAGCCGCTGCCTTCAACCCCAAAGACAGCCGCGTGATCCGTCTGCGGACGTTTTCCAAGGCCTATGGCATGGCAGGCGCGCGCGTGGGCTACGCCATAGGCCATCGCGACCTGATTTCTGCATTCAACCGCGTGCGCAACCACTTCGGGATGAGCCGGATTTCGCAGGCGGGCGCGCTGGCATCCCTGAGCGACGCGCACTGGCTTGAGGGTGTCCGCGCCCAGGTCACCGAGGCCCGCGAGGCGATTTACCAGATCGCCGAAGACACAGGGTTGGTCGCCATTCCCTCCGCCACAAACTTCGTCGCGCTCGATTGCGGCGGGGACGGTGACTTTGCCCGCAAAGTCCTTAACGCACTGTCAGATCAGGGTATTTTCGTGCGTATGCCGTTTGTTGCGCCACAAGACCGCTGCATCCGCATCGGGTGCGGCACGCCCGCCCAGATGAAACTGATGGCCAAGGCACTGCCAAAGGCGCTGGCCAGTGCACGAAAACTTTAGGTGAAGTTTAACGCGCGGTTGTTAAGCTGGCCCCAAGCGACAGGAGCACATCATGCGACACTATCCCCGTCGGGTTGAAAACTACACCAACGCCTTTCTGATCACGTCAGGACTGATCCTGTTCATGGCGTTCTTCACCCTGGCCGCCATCAAAGGCATGGTCTGGGTCTTGCTGTCCGCAGCCCTGTTTGACGGGGTTTTGCGCCTGCGCGCGTCCCGGCTACGGTCGCGCTAGGCGGGCGATCACACCCGACGCCGCCTCAAGCGCGCCTGCCCCGTGCGGAATGTTCAGCGCTTTCAGGCCGGCATCAATCGTGCCGAGGAACCCCAGAACCATATGCCCGTTGACGTGGCCCATATGCCCGAGCCGGAAAAACGCGCTGGCCGGCGTGCGCCCTAACCCGATACCCAAGGTCACGCCCATCTTTTCCTCGCACCACACGCGCAAGACATCGCCCTGACCCTCGTCCAGCTTGATAGACGTCACCGCACGGGAGCGGGCCGCGCTGTCCGCCACGTTGATCTCCATCGGACCATCAGACGACCAGACGTCGATCGCGGCCCAAATCGCCTGCGCCAATCCGTCATGGCGCGCCCAGACCGCATCTAGCCCTTCTTCCTTGATCATATCAAGCGCCTCGCGCAATCCATAGATGTGATGGGTCGGCGCAGTGCCATCAAAGTACTTCCAGTACTCATCCGCATCCACGTTCACCCGTGGTCGCCAGTCCCAGTAGTTCGACACGCGCGCCACAGACCCGCGCACGCCGTCCGCCTTGTCGTTGAACCACACGAACCCCAGCCCGGGGGGCGTCATCAGCCCTTTCTGGCTCGCCGCGACGGTGATATCCACGCCCCAGTCGTCCATGTGATATTCATCACAGCCCAGCGACGCGATGCAATCACACATCAACAACGCATCATGCCCCACGCGGTCCATCGTGGCGCGCAGTCCTTTGATATCGTTTAAAACTCCGGTGGATGTGTCGACCAGAACCGTCAACACTGCCTTGATGCGGCCGTTGGTGTCAGCCTTCAGCACGGCCTCGACCTGCGCCAGATCAACGGCGTGGTTGTCGCCAAAATCAATCGTCTCTACGCGGGCCCCCAACCCTTCGGCCATTTCGCCCCAACCGACGCAAAACCGCCCCGTTGCCAGCACCAGCACGGTATCATCCGCGCTGATCACGTTGGACAAGGCGGCTTCCCACGCGCCATGCCCGTTGGCGATGTAAATCGCCACGTTGTGGGCCGTTCCCGCAACCGATTTCAAATCGGGGATAACGCTGCGGGTGACGTCGTGCAGCTCGCCGGTGTAAATATTGGGCGCAGGGCGATGCATGGCGCGCAACACACGGTCCGGCATAACGGACGGACCTGGAATGGCGAGGTAGGGCAAACCGTTGGCAAACATGAACCGCATCCTTTCATGGGGGGTTCGGGGACATTATCGCCCAGTTTTGCGAGGTCAATGCATCGTGACCAAGTGCACCCTTTCGCCGCACTGCAATTGCGCGTAATTGAGCGACATGAACGCCAGCAACGCAACGCCCCACAACCGCACCAGCCGCCAGATGATAACTTGGCTCTGGCGCGGGTACTTGAGCCGCCACAAGGGGTGGCTGGCCGTGGCCGTCGCGCTGATGATGATCGAGGGTCTGACCTTTGGCTCGCTGAGCATTATGATGCAGCCGATGTTCGACAACGTGTTTGTCGGCGGCGAGAAAGACAGCGTTTTTCTGGTCGGGCTGATCATTTTTGCTATCTTCGCGACGCGCGCGGTCACCGCGCTTTTGCAACGCGTCATCATGAAATATATTTCCGAACGCAGCGGCGGCGCCATGCGTTCGGATCTGATGGATCACTTGGTCGGGCTTGATATGGCTTATCACCAGACCCACCCGCCCGGTCAGTTGATCGAACGGGTGCAGGGCGATGTGCAAGCCCTCAGCACGGTATGGGCCACCCTGGTCACAGGCGTTGCGCGCGACCTTGTGGCCGTAATCGGCCTATTTTCCGTCGCCCTATGGATCGACTGGCAGTGGATGCTGATCGCGCTTATCGGCATTCCGGTCGTGGTCATTCCGTCCTTCGCGTTGCAATCGTATGTGCGCCGCAAGGCGCTTTCGGCACGCGAAGTGTCCGGCGATATGTCGACCCGTCTGGACGAGGTGTTTCACGGCATCGCCCAGATCAAGCTCAACAGTCTGGAGCGGTATCAATCCAAACGATATAGCACTCTGATGCGCCGCCGTGTGCGCACCGAAACCCAAGCCACATTCGGGCAAGGGCTGATGTCGAGCACCGTAGACATCATGGCAGGCTTGGGCTTCCTGGCTGTGATCGTTTATGGCGGCGCCGAAATCATTGAAGGCGAAAAAACCGTCGGCCAGTTCATGGCGTTTTTCACCGCAATGGCCATCGCGTTTGATCCGCTGCGCCGCCTCGCCAACATTGCCGGTCTGTGGCAGGCTGCCGCCGCCGCGATTGATCGTCTGATGGACCTGTTTGACGCGAAACCGACCTTGCTGTCGCCCGCGATGCCGCTGGCCGCGCCGAGTGACGCGCCCGATATCACCTTTGATGCCATCTCGCTCAGCTATGGTGACTTTCCGGTGCTCAATGGTGCGACATTCACCGCGCAGGCTGGCAAAACCACCGCCCTTGTCGGGGCGTCCGGTGCGGGCAAAAGTACCGTGTTTAATGTGCTGACCCGTCTGGTCGAGCCGCAATCGGGCAAAGTCACGCTGAATGACACTGCCATTGATGCCCTTTCAATCGCTGACCTGCGCGCGCAAATCTCTACCGTGTCACAGGATGCGGCGCTGTTTGATGAAACCCTGCGCGACAACATCTTGCTTGGGCGCACTGACGTGACGGACGACGCGCTGCAAGCGGCGCTTGAAAACGCCCATGTCGCCGATTTCCTCGAGAACCTGCCAGCCAGCCTGGACAGCCCAGCAGGGCCGCGTGGATCAAACCTGTCGGGTGGGCAACGCCAACGGGTGGCGATTGCGCGCGCATTGTTGCGCGACACCCCAATTTTGCTCTTGGATGAAGCCACCAGCGCGCTGGACACTAAATCCGAAGTGATCGTGCAATCGGCCATTGACCGGTTGGCGCAAGGGCGCACAACGCTCGTCATCGCCCACCGCCTTTCCACTATTCAGAACGCCCATAAGATCGTGGTGATGGATGAAGGACGTGTCGTGGATGAAGGCACGCACGACGACCTTCTGGCCCGTGGCGGGCTTTATGCGGATCTTTATCGCCTGCAATTTCGCGAGGGCAAACAGGTGATTGAGGGAAATGTGCGCAAGACGCGCGCCGCCACCAGGAATACCTCTGCCGCGACACCAAAATCTTTCGTTTCACGCCTTTTCCGACGTGAACCGGGTGCCTAGATACTCCCTATGACAGATCGCACCCTCCTTCGGATTTCCGGCACCGACGCGCTGACCTTCTTGCAGGGTTTGGTCACAAATAATGTGACCAAGGCTGACAGCGGGCTGGTCTACGCCGCCCTTTTGACGCCACAGGGCAAGTTTATCGCGGATTTCTTTATCTCCGCGCAGGGCGACGCCCTGTTGTTGGACGTGGCCACCAGCCATGCCCCTGCCCTTGCGCAACGCCTGAC
>CBFHGD010000012.1:0-27406 GCA_965655275.1 Octadecabacter sp.
TGTGTTCCGCAAGGCATTTGCGGTGGACGATGATTATCTGTTCACCGTGACACAGTCCGTGGAAAACACGACGGGTGCCGAGGTTGCGCTGCGCCCCTACGGTCTCGTCGCGCGCCACGGCGAACCCGAGCAGATCGGGTTTTTCATTCAGCACGAAGGCGTCGTGCGCATGTCGGACGGATCGATGGAGGAAATCGACTACAACGATATGCCTGATCTTACGACGGACGAAGGCCGCGTCGAAGTTGCCGAGGACGGTTGGATCGGCTTTTCCGATCAATACTGGATGACAGCGCTGATCCCGTCCCCTGGCCGTGATTTCCGGTCAACCGCGCGTTTTGCCAACGATATCTACCAGATCGAAACCGTCTACCCGATGGTCACGGTCGCCGCTGGCGCGACTGCATCGGCTGATACCCAGTTCTTTGCCGGCGCGCAGGAATGGGAAGTCATCCGCAGCTATCAGAATGACCTTGGCATTGACCGGTTCCTCGACAGTATCGACTGGGGCTGGTTCTTCTTCCTGACGAAACCGATTTTTGCCGTTTTGCATTGGCTCAATGGGCTCATTGGAAACATGGGGTGGTCGATCATCGGCCTGACGCTGATCATCAAGGCGCTACTGTTGCCGCTGGCCTATAAATCCTACGTGTCCATGGCCAAAATGCGTGAACTCGCGCCCGAAATGGAAAAGCTTAAAGAAGCGGCCGGTGATGACCGCGAGAAAATGCAAAAGGGCATGATGGCCCTTTATAAGGAAAACAAGGTGAACCCTGCATCCGGCTGTCTGCCGATTCTGATGCAAATCCCGATCTTCTTTTCGCTTTATAAGGTGATTTTTGTGACGATCGAGTTGCGGCACGCGCCGTGGGTTGGCTGGATCAATGACCTGAGCGCGCCTGACACCTCATCGATTTATAACCTGTTTGGCATCCTGCCTTGGGGTGCACCAGAACCCGACACCATCCTGGCGCTGATCTTTATCGGCATCCTGCCAATCGTGCTTGGTGTTTCCATGTGGTTGCAGCAAAAGCTGAACCCGCCCGTTACGGACCCGACCCAGCGGATGATTTTTGCGTGGATGCCATGGGTGTTCATGTTCATGCTCGGCAGCTTTGCCAGCGGCCTTGTGCTGTATTGGATCGCGAACAACACGATCACGTTCATCCAGCAGTATCTGATCATGCGCAGCCAGGGGTTCAAACCTGACCTGTTCGGCAACATAACCGGACGCGCCAAGGAAGATGACAAGAAATAAAGGCGGCCATTCGTAAGTTCCACTGCCACACACTAGAGGCTCTTTAGATGCAACTGCCCTTTCCTGTCTCCCAAGAGCCCGACGACCACATGCGCGAGCTTGGCCGCAAGATGTTTGCGGGCGAGACGGACTTCGTCAAAGGCGTCGTCGCAATGGACGGACTACCCGACCCCGACCGCCCCGAAGTGTGCTTCGCCGGTCGGTCCAACGTCGGGAAATCGAGCCTGATCAATGCACTGACGGGCCGCAAGGGGCTGGCACGTGCGTCCAACACTCCCGGACGCACGCAAGAAATCAACTACTTCACCGCAGGGGAAACCCACTACCTCGTAGACTTGCCCGGCTATGGCTATGCTAATGCCCCCGTCGCGGTCGTGGAAAAATGGCAGCGGTTGTTGAAGAACTATCTGCGCGGACGCCAGACCCTGCGTCGTGCGTTTGTTCTGGTTGATGCACGCCATGGGGTCAAAACGGTCGACGAAGAAATCATGGCGTTGCTCAGCAGTGCCGCTGTGACGTTCCAGTGCGTGATGACGAAGACCGACAAGCTCAAGAAGGGTGAGTTGGACAAAGTGCTGGATCAGGTGCGCAGTAAGCTGGCCAAATTTCCGTCCGCCTACCCCGAATTGGTGCTGACGTCGTCCGAAAAGGGCGAGGGAATTGAGACGTTGCGCGCAATCATCGCAGGGATAGACTGATCGGCGAAGGACCCGTGATGAGAAAGCAAGACATGAACCGCGACTGGATCGCCACCGCTGCCACGCTCAGCGCGGCATTGCCCTATTTGCAACGCTACAACGATGCGATTGTCGTCATCAAACTGGGTGGCAACGCGATGTCGTCCGAGGAGGCGATGGACAATTTCGCCCGCGATGTGGTGCTGATGCAGCAGGTCGGCGTCAACCCCGTGATCGTTCATGGCGGCGGGCCGATGATCAACGAGATGTTGGCAAAACTGGACATCAAGTCCGAATTTGTGAACGGCAAACGGGTGACGGATCAGGCGACTGTTGAAGTCGTGGAAATGGTTTTGTCGGGTCGCGTGAACAAGTGGATTGTGAATGCAATCAACCGTCAGGGCGGACGCGCTGTCGGGCTGTCAGGCAAGGATGCGAACCTGATGACCTGTGATCAGGACGTGCCTGAATTGGGGCTGGTCGGAACGCCGGCCGACATTGACGTGCAGGTTTTGACGACGCTGTTTGACGCCAACACGATCCCCGTGATTGCGCCGCTGGGCGCAGGGCGCAACGGCGAAACCCTGAACGTGAACGGCGACACTGCCGCAGGGGCAATTGCAGCGGCGTTGAACGCAGATCGCTTGTTGCTGTTGACGGATGTGTCCGGCGTGAAAGACACGGACGGCACCGTTTTGACAGAGCTGACGCCGGAGCAAATCGAGACCCTGACAACGGCCGGTGTGATCGCTGGCGGCATGATCCCCAAGACCCAGACCTGTCTGGCTGCTTTGGCGGGTGGTGTGCGGGCTGCCGTTATCCTTGATGGACGCGCCCCAAACGCCTGCCTGCTTGAGCTGTTCACCGAGCATGGCGCAGGGTCAATCATTCGGGCGGCAAAGTAGCCCCCATTCAGGAGCTTTTTCATATGACCAAACGTCTGATCCTGATCCGCCACGCAAAGTCGAGTTGGGATGCGCCGTTTGATGACCATGCGCGCACGTTGAATGACCGTGGACGCGCCGCCGCGACGGCCATGGGCGGCTGGCTGCGCGACAAGGGTTACTGTCCTGATACCATCATCAGCAGCGATGCGGCGCGCACACGCGAAACGACCGCTCGTGTTCTCGCCGCGCTGGGGGATGAGCCACAGGTGCGTTTCCACCCCGAGCTTTACCATGGCTCGCCAGCGGCGTTGCTCAAGGCGTTACGAGCCGCACAAGGCGATACGGTTGCGATTGTCGCGCATAACCCCGGGATCGCGTACTTTGCCGAGGAAATTGTTGCGTCTGCGCCAGATCACCCTCGTTTTATCGACTACCCGACCTGCGCAACGCTCGTGTGTGACTTCGCCATAAACAACTGGGCCGAAGCGGTTTCCCACTCCGGCCAGGTTGTCGATTTCGTTGTGCCGAAAGACCTTGTTGTTTAGTGGCCCAAAATCTGGCTGAGGAACAGTTGTGTCCGCTCTGATTGCGGGTTGTTGAAGAACTCTTCCGGCTCGTTTTGCTCAACGATCTGGCCTGCATCCATGAAAATAACGCGGTTTGCCACCTGACGGGCAAAGCCCATTTCGTGTGTTACGCAGATCATGGTCATGCCTTCTTCAGCAAGCTCGATCATGGTGTCGAGCACCTCTTTGATCATCTCGGGGTCAAGCGCTGACGTCGGTTCGTCAAACAGCATGATGCGCGGCTTCATGCAGAGCGATCGGGCAATCGCCACACGCTGCTGCTGACCACCGGACAACTGGCCCGGATATTTGTCGGCCTGCTCTGGGATCTTCACCTTTTCAAGGAAATGCATCGCGACTTCTTCGGCTTCGCGCTTCGGCGTCTTGCGGACCCAGATCGGTGCAAGCGTGCAGTTCTCAAGGATCGTCAGATGCGGGAACAGGTTGAAGTGCTGAAAGCACATACCAACTTCGGATCGGATCTTGTCGATGTTTTTGAGGTCGGAGGACAGTTCCGTTCCATCCACCAAAATCTGGCCGGCCTGATGTTCTTCCAGCCGGTTGATGCAGCGGATCAACGTTGATTTGCCGGACCCGGATGGGCCACAAACCACGATGCGTTCGCCTCGGTTGACCGTCAGGTTGATGTCGCGCAGCACGTGGAACGTGCCATACCACTTGTTCATATCCGTGATCTGGATGGCGACCTCGTCAGAGACCTTCATTGCTTCGCGGTTGATTTCGCGTTGTGTTGCTGTGTCAGACATTGGTGGTCTCCTTAACGATGCTCACGCTGAAGCTTCTTTTCGAGGTATATTGAATAGCGGCCCATGCCGAAACAGAAGATGAAAAACAGCACGCCGATGAACGCAAACAGTTCCCAGTAGATACCGTTCCAGTCGGTGTCCGCACGAATCAGGTTCGAGAACCCGATCGGGTCGGACAAGCCGATGAACACCACCAGAACGGTGTCTTTGAACAGGCCGATAAAGGTGTTCACGATCCCGGGGATAGAGATTTTCATCGCTTGGGGCAGGATAATCAACTGCATGGATTGCCAGTAGCTCAGGCCAAGGCTATCCGCGCCCTCATACTGCCCCGTGGGGAGTGCAGCGAGGCCGCCACGGATCACTTCCGCGATATAGGCGGAGGCAAACAGCGTCACCATGATGATCACGCGCAGCATCAAGTCAAAGCTCGTGCCCGGGGGCAAGAAGTAGTTGAGCAGGATGGACGCCGTGAACAGCCAAACGATCAGCGGCACGCCACGGATCACTTCGATAAACGTCACGCAGATTTTGTTGACGATAAACAGATGCGACTGACGGCCGAGCGCAAGCAGGATGCCCAGCGGCAATGACAGCACGATGCCCGCGATCCCGATGATCAGGGCCAACATGAAACCGCCGATCTGACGGCTATCAATAGGCGCAAGCCCGACAAGACCAAGCTGGTTGTACGTGTCGCGCACCGAGGCCTGCACGCTGAGTTCCTGCGTGCGGGTGTCGAGGTACGTAGAAAGTGCTTCTTCCTCCGCAGTCGTCGCATCCTCGGGCAGTTGGGTCACCGCGATCATATTTCGCTGATTGCTTGGAAGGGCAGCGCGCAGATCAGCAACCCGTTCGCGCAAAACTGGCAACATCGCCTCGCGCTCATCAAGTGAACGCAGTGCCGTCAGGAACCGACGACCGTCCGATACGGCCGTTTCCAGGCGAAACACTTCCTGAGCGACGACCGTCGCCTCGTCACGAAGGCTTGCCATCTGCGCCGTTTGCGCAAGGAGTGCAGCTTGGGGCGCCTTAAGGTCTTCAACATTGGTCGCGATGATCTTGTCATGCACGGTGTTGAGCGTATCGAGATTGGCCTGCAGGCTTGCCATTACCGTTGTAATAGCGGCTCTCACTGTCGCAATTTCATCTACGGGCGTATTTTCATCCAAACCCGCCGTTTGTTCCGCGATGGCGGCCAACGGGTCCACGAGCGTCGCCTTGGACACCATTGAGTCGACATCATTCAGTATCGACGGATCTTTGGTGGCGGCATTTGCCACCAGGGTTTCCGCGATTTCCGCAGGTTCGGCCGTGTCGTCATTGATGTCGTTAATCGCATTTCCAAGCAGGCTGTTTACATCACCGATCAGCGAAGCGGCTTCTGCGGCATCCTCTTGTGCGGCGGCGATTTCGGACTCGTCGTCGAGTGTGGCGGCGGTGGCCGACGGGCTTCCGTTCCATTCATCCAGAACACCGGCAAGATCAGCGAGGCTTTCTTCGGCGGCATCCAGCCTTTGGAGCGCGACTTCTTTCGGCTCGATTTGCGCTTCAATGGCGAATTCTTCAATGCGAATACCGGCGATCGTCTCAAGTAGGTCATTCTTGACCTGCTCGACCTCTGCGATGACGGCTTGTTGTTGTTCGGCTTCGGCTTTGAGGTTCGCAATCTGAACCGGCAGAGCTTCCGCCTGCTGTTCAAGGGAGGTCACGGTCGCATCTAACCGGCTCGATCCGATCATCTTGTTTATGCTGTCGTTGATCGGCGTCATCGCGACGCCCCACCACAACAGGGCGGCAGCCAACGCACCTAAGTTGGCGACGATCGGGCCTGTCAACCGCCCCAAGACCTTCAAGATAACGAAGCCGATGATAAAGCCCAGTGCAGCCAGAATTGGCGCCCAAACGGACCCGCCCCAGATCAACCAGGTTGCAATGAACGGGTAGGCCAGCGAGAACCAGATGATCTGACCCGGCACTTTGTCAGCGAACAAAACGGGCGCTAGGGCCACGAAAAACAGCACAAATGCCAGAATGGGGCGCCAGTATAGTTCAGGCGGGTAGAAGCCGAACATGATTTGCAACCAGCGATCCTCGATCACCGCCCAGCAGGCACCGTCATGGCTGCCCTTATAAAAGGCAAACAGCACCTCGCGGCATTCGGTCAAGGAGCCTGCGTTCCAGACCCCGCCAAACGCCCACGGCAAGACAAGCATGAGGGCTTGATAGATCACGAAGATCGAAATGACCGTCAGAAGGATATTGAGCCAGCTAGAGAACAGATTTTCGCGCAGCCACTTGATTGCGCCGGCCTCTGCAACAGGCGGAGCCTGTTCGCCGAGCATTTCGGTGCGGACATAGCTAACGGTTTGTGCGTGTGTTTCGCTCATATCAACGCTCCTGCAACTGTGTGCGGTTGTTGTAGACGTTCATTGCGCCAGAGATCAGCAAACTGAGCACGAGGTAGAATGCGCCCAACAGTAACATCCCTTCTAACTCGCGACCGGTCTGGTTGATCGTGATACCGCCTAGCGTTGCCCGAACGTCCATGTAGCCCACAGCAATCGCCAGTGACGAGTTCTTGGTCAGATTTAGAAATTGGGAAATCAGCGGCGGAATAATCACCCGCATCGCCTGCGGTAAAACCACGAGGCTCATCGTGCGGTTCGCCCGCAAACCCAACGCGGCTGCCGCCTCGGTCTGGCCCTTCGAAATTGCGAGAATTCCGGCGCGCACGATCTCTGCGATGAAGGCACCTGTATAAAGCGACAATGCCAGCCAGAGTGCAATCAGCGAGTTGCGCAGATGAATGCCGTCGGCGAAGTTGAACCCTTTGATTTCCGGATACTGGAGTTCGGCACCCATCAGGAACATGACCAAACCTACGGGAATGATCAGAAGTGCCAGTTGTTGATACCAGGTGGTCGGGCGAACGCCCGTGCTTTCCTGAACGGCGTTCGCACGACGACGCACGAAGCGGATCAGTAAAAGGCTGACGATCAGGATCACACCAAGGATCACCCAGTTCATTGCGGGAGACGCGGCAAAACCGTTCTCGAAGACGATGCCCGGGATATAGACGCCGCGGTTCGTGATCGCGACGCTTTCCCCCAGAATCATGTTCGCATCGCCACCGACCTTGAAGTCGCGCGGCTGATACATGCCTTCACTCATCATCGCGAAAATCGCGATGATCCAGAGCAGCAGCGGCACGTTGCGAAAGCCTTCGACGTAGACGGCCATCAGGCCGCTGACGACCCAGTTCTTGGACAGGCGTAACACGCCGGCGATGACGCCAAGGACCGTCGCCAAAACACAGCCCATGAAGGCAATGAGGATAGTGTTGAGGATACCGACGACTGCGGCGCGACCATGCGTTGACTGAGAGTCATACTCGATCAGTTGTTGATTGATGTCGTAGCCGGCAGGCTGCGTTAGAAACCCGAAATCAAAGTCTTTACCAAGGGCGGCAAGGTTCTGGATTGTGTTGTTCACAAGCCAATATATCCCCGCGACCACAAGGATCATCGCGATCACCTGAATGGTAATCGAACGATATCTTGTGTCGTAGATAAGCTGGCTGAGCCGAAAGCTTGCTTTCGGCGGATCGGTGAACTTCGTCATCCGTTAACTCCCTGACCCTGTTGTGACATCTCCGCGCCGGTTGATCCGACTGCGCGTATCATCAGGATTATTCTTAATAGTCGTAAGTCGTGTTGAAAGGGCGCGATCCGAAAATCGCGCCCTTTGCTAGTAGCGTTTAGCGGAACGGTGGGGTGTAGATCAGACCACCTTCGGTCCACTGGGCGTTCAGGCCACGTGCGAGACCGATTGGTGTGTTCTCACCAATGTTCTTCTCGAACAGCTCACCGTAGTTGCCGCCTGCCATGATTGCGCTCTTGGCCCAATCAGCGTCCAGACCGAGCATTGCACCCAGCTCACCTTCGGTACCCAAGAGACGGTTGATCTCCGGGTTGTCGGTGCCTGCGGACAGTTCTTCAGCGTTCACGGATGTGACGCCGAGCTCTTCAGCTGCGATCAGCGCGTTCAGCGTCCAACGTGCAACGTCAGCCCATTCATTGTCGCCGTGGCGAACAAGCGGACCGAGTGGCTCTTTAGAGATGATCTCTGGCAGAAGCACGTGATCGCCCGGGTTTTCGAACGTAGCGCGCGTTGCAGCAAGGCCGGACGCGTCAGTGGTGTACGTGTCACATGCGCCAGCAAGATACTGCTGCTGACCTTCAGCGTTGGTTTCGATCGGAACCGGCTCGTAGCTGATGTTGTTGGAGCGGAAGAAGTCCGCAAGGTTCAGCTCGGTTGTTGTACCTGTCTGGATACAAACGGTCGCGCCATCGAGATCTTTGGCAGACGACACGCCCAGTTCACGTGGAACCATGAAGCCTTGGCCGTCGTAGTAGTTGATGCCAACAAATTCGAACTTCAGGTCAACGTCACGGGAGAATGTCCACGTGGTGTTACGTGCCAGAAGGTCGATTTCACCGGATGCAAGCGCTGTGAAGCGTGTCTGGCCAGTTGTTGGAACGAACTCGACAGCCATCGGGTCGCCGAGGACGGCAGCGGCAACAGCGCGGCACACGCCAACGTCGAAGCCTTCCCAAACGCCATTCGCGTCTGGAGCAGCAAAACCGACGAGACCGGTGGTCACGCCGCAGTTCAGAGTGCCGCGAGCTTTGACGTCGTCAAGCGTGCCAGCAGCAGCTGCACCGGCAGCAAGACCAGCAACGGTCAGCGCGCCGAGGAATACTGATTTTTTCATTAAGATACCTCTTCCTGAGTTATCCCCGCGTGAGCCGCAGGGATTTTTTTGACTGTCCTCACGGACAGGGGCGATACGACGCAGGGGACTCCTGCGTATCGGCAAGAGTGTGAGGAATCACCGACAGAGGTCAAGGGGCAGAGACGTAGTTTTAAAGTAAATCGTAAGGTTTTTCGCCCAATCCAAAGCGGTTTGGGCGGTCAATTTACCTGATCGCCACGTTATTGACCATTTGGTGCAGTCTGTCGGCGTGCAGGAAGGCCTCTCTTTTGATTTCAGCCACTTGCGCTGCATCTTCATCGACGCCCCACTGCTCGGCCTGCCAATTTTCATCAATCCGCGACAGCGCCCAAGCCTCATCCGCGCTCAAGCGACGTTGCGTCACCGCAAGCCCCAGAACGAGCGAACCGGACAGAGCGATAAGATCATGAAGCGCGGTCAGCTCGAAGGATGTGGCCAAGAACAGCGGCGTTGCAAGGCAAGCCAATGCCTCGGATGACTGCGTGACGGGCATGATTCCGACGGTTGGCACCAAACGCGCGCCAAACGTTGCATCGGCCCAATTTAGTATAGGGTCCCACCCGTCTTGCTGGCGTTCCACCAGACCTTCCGGCCCCTCAGCACGATAACAAAGCAGGTCCGTGCCCCCATATGCGGCTAACATTTCCGCAACATCATCAAACTGCGCGGCCACTTTGTCGATCGCGGCATTGGCGGACCGGGTGAATGGCATGATGCCGGGGTCGATCTTTCCTTCAACAGCGCGCCATTCATCAGCTATTGCATCGGCCAATGCACGCGACGGAACGGTCAATGCAGCTTTTGCAGGTGTTTTCACCGAACGCCCGTCCAAGCCGATGGAATATCCGCTTTGATCTTCGACGACTTCAACGTCGGTCCAAAACCGCTTGGCCGCCCAATCGCTCATAGCAGTCCCTCAAACGGATCATCAGGCGCGTGGCTTTCTGCCCAGCCGACGAAGTCCCAGGTATTCTTCATGTGCGGTGGCAAGGATGCTTTGATGAACAACTCCTTGCCGGTGTGCGGATGTTCGATGCGCAAGGAGCGCGCGTGCAGGTGCAGCTTGCGCCCGATCTCCTCGCCCATGCCGGCCCCCCAGCCATCGCCAAGGTTTTCCTGCGCCTGACCGCCGTATTTGCCATCACCAATAATGGGATGACCGATCTCGGCCATATGTGCGCGCAGCTGGTGGGTGCGCCCCGTGATTGGCATCATCGCGACCCATGCAGTGCGATCCGCCAACGACGTCAGCACTGTGTAATCCGTATGTGCGCGCTTTGCGCCAAAGGTCTTGTCGACATCTTTGGGGTGCACGCACTGCATTTTCTCGTTGTCGCCCTTGGACCCGTGACCGCCCTGTTTGACCAGCCCGTATTTGATCGATCCCAGCTTCGGGATCGGCACGCCTGCGACAAGGGCCCAGTAAATTTTCTCGGTGTTGCGGTGGCGGAACGCCTCGGTCAGGGATTTCGCGGCCATGCGGGTGCGCGCCAAAACCAGAACGCCCGATGTGTCCTTGTCCAAACGGTGCACCAAACGGGGCTTTTCATCGTATCCAAACTTCAACGCTTCGGCCATGCCATCGACGTGGCGCAGCTGCTTGCTGCCGCCCTGTGTGGGAAGGCCGGCAGGTTTGTTCAGCACGATGACGTGATCATCTTTGTAGATCACGCAGCCCTGAATCAGCTGGATGTCAGCCTTGGTCATGTCACGCGGGCGTTCGTCCACTTCGTTGGGGTCCGGTAGCGGCGGAACCCGCACGCTTTGCCCCACTTCGACGCGCGTCGATGATTTCACACGCCCGCCATCCACTCGGATTTCACCCTTACGGCACATCTTTTCGATGCCGCCCTGTTGCAGGTGCGCAAAACGGCGCTTCATCCAGCGATCAAGGCGCTGATCGCCCTCATCAGGTCCGACGGTTAGGTTCTGAACGCGGCTCATGCCAGCACTCCTCGCATGATGATTATTCCCAGCACCAGCGCGGCGATGGACAAGACAACAGACAGCCCGACATAGAGCGCGGCGTGCCCGACGTCCCCCCGGTCGAACAATGTATAGGCTTCGAGGGAGAAGGCCGAAAACGTGGTGAAGCCGCCCAAGACGCCCGTCATCAGAAACGGGTTCAGGTGGCTCAGCATCTTCTGGCCAAGATAGACAACAGCCAAGCCCATCAGAAACGAACCGATCACATTCGCGCCAAGCACAGCGACAGGAAACCCCTGCCCGCCGCGATACAGCGCCGTGCCCAAACTGAACCGTGCCGCGGCACCGATTGCCCCGCCAGCGGCGACCTGAAGAAGTGTTGTCAACATGAGCGCGGTCCTATGGGATTGCGCGCCAGAGTCAACTGTTACGCTTGTCGCGCAGCTTAGCGAAGTAATCGACGCGCTTTTTCAACTCGCGTTCGAACCCGCGATCAACAGGCAGGTAATACACCCCGCGCTTCATGTCGTCGGGGAAATAATTGGCTCCACTGAACCCGTCTTCGGCGTCGTGGTCATAGGCATACCCTTCGCCATACCCGATGTCTTTCATCAGGGACGTTGGCGCGTTGAGGATGTGTTTGGGCGGCGGTTCGGAGCCTGTTTTGGTCGCGGCGTTCATCGCGGCTTTGTAGGCCACATAAACCGCGTTCGATTTTGGGGCGAGCGCGATGTAGGTCAGCGCCTGTGCCAGTGCAAGCTCGCCTTCGGGTGAGCCGAGGCGTTCGTAGGTTTGCCACGCCTGCAAGCAGACATGCTGCGCCTGCGGGTCGGCCAGCCCGATGTCTTCGACCGCCATGCGCGTGATGCGCCGCGCAAGGAAACGCGGGTCTTCGCCGCCCTTGAGCATCCGCGCAAACCAATAGAGCGCGGCATCCGGGTCGGAACCGCGCACCGATTTATGCAGGGCGCTGATCAGGTTGTAATGCTCGTCGCCGGATTTGTCATAGCGCGCCGCACGCTTCATCAGGCGGGTCGACAGCGCATCGGTGTCCAGTTTGCCCTCAACCTTCCAGGCAAACACCTGTTCAATCAGGTTAAGCAACGCGCGTCCGTCCCCATCGGCCATTTCCAGCAGGTTTTCACGCGCGGGGCCGTCCAGCGGCAATTTGCGTCCGACCTCGCCTTCGGCGCGCTGCGCGAGGCGTTCGAGGTCGGCGAGGTCCAGACGTTCAAGGACAAGAACCTGCGAGCGCGACAGCACAGCGGCGTTCAGCTCGAAACTGGGGTTTTCGGTCGTGGCTCCCACCAGCAGGATGGTGCCATCTTCCATATGCGGCAGGAACCCGTCCTGCTGCGCCTTGTTGAAACGATGGATTTCGTCGACGAACAACAACGTGCCCTTGCCGTTGGCGCGGCGCATTTTGGCGGCTTCGAACACCTTGCGCAGTTCCGGCATGCCGGTGAAGATCGCGCTGATCTGAATGAAATGAAGGTCGGTTTCGTCAGCGAGAAGCCGCGCGATGGTGGTTTTGCCCACACCGGGCGGCCCCCAGAAAACAAGCGATGACAAGGAGCCGGACGACAACATAACGCCAAGCGGTGCATCCGGGCCGAGAACCTGATCCTGGCCAATCACCTCGCCCAATGATTTGGGGCGCAGGCGGTCCGCCAGCGGGCGCGGGGAAGTGTCTGGCGTTGCAGCGCCGCTATCAAATAGGTCAGCCATGGGGCACGGTAAGCCTATGAAACAGGGGGTTCAACGCAAAAGGCCCGCCTGAAACAGACGGGCCTTCGCTAAATCTATATCGCAACTTATGCGACGCGTTCTATTCTGCGGCTGCTTCTTCCGCTGCAACGCGTGCCTTGTCGCCTGCGCCTTTGGCGTCAACGTCGCGATCGACAAATTCGATGATCGCCATTGGTGCCATGTCGCCATAGCGGAATCCGGCGCGCAAGACGCGCACATAACCACCTTGGCGGTCTTTGTAGCGTGGACCAAGAATGTCGAACAATTTCGCGACATACTGGTCTTGCTTCAGCTGTGCATTGGCCTGACGACGGGCGTGCAGGTCGCCGCGCTTTGCCAGCGTGATCATCTTTTCGATGATCGGACGCAATTCTTTTGCCTTAGGCAATGTTGTCTTGATTTGCTCATGTTCGATGAGCGAGCCGGCCATGTTGGCCCACAACGCCTTGCGGTGTTCGTGGGTCCGGTTCAGGCGGCGATAGCCTCGTGCGTGACGCATGTGTCTTCTCCAAATAGATGCCCTCTACGGGCTGTTTTGCTTTGTCTGGCAACGGATGCGTGTCCGCTACTCTCATTGGGTCAGGTGACCAGTCGTGTGTGAGGGGCCGTTAAGCCCCCCACGTAGGGTGTGCCCTCTGGGCGCACCGATATTAGAACGAGTCTTCGAATTTCTTCGCCAGATCTTCGATGTTGTCCGGTGGCCAGTCCTCGACGTCCATGCCGAGGTGCAGACCCATGCCGGACAGCACTTCTTTGATCTCGTTGAGCGACTTGCGGCCAAAGTTCGGCGTGCGCAGCATCTCTGCTTCGGTCTTCTGGATCAGATCACCGATGTAGACGATGTTGTCATTCTTGAGACAGTTAGCGGAGCGAACCGACAACTCGAGCTCATCAACCTTCTTGAGCAGAAGCGGGTTGAACTCGAGGCCGTCATCGTCAGACGCCGCTTGTGCGGACTCCGGCTCGTCGAAGTTGACGAAGATGGACAGCTGGTCCTGCAGGATACGCGCGGCAAATGCCACGGCGTCGTCCGGCGTGATGGAGCCGTCTGTTTCGACCTTCATGGTCAGCTTGTCATAGTCCAGAACCTGACCTTCGCGGGTCGGCTGCACGTCATAGCTGACTTTCTTGACGGGCGAATAGATCGCGTCGATGGCCATCATGCCGATGGGCGCATCTTCCGGCTTATTCTTGTCGGCGGCGACATAGCCCTTACCGGTGTTAACCGTCAGTTCCATGTAAAGGTCGGCGCCTTCGTCGAGGTGACACAGCACGTGATCCTTGTTGAGAATCTCGATGCCCGCACTTTCGGAAATGTCGCCAGCGGTCACGACGCCAGGGCCTTTGGCTTGAACTTGCAAACGCTTAGGGCCTTCGACTTCCATACGGATCGCCACACCTTTGAGGTTCAGCACAACGTCAGTGACGTCTTCGCGAACACCAGAGATGCTGGAGAATTCGTGCAGCACATTGTCGATTTGCACGGCAGTGATGGCGGCGCCCTGAAGCGAGCTCATCAAAATACGGCGTAGCGCGTTGCCCAGCGTCAGGCCGAAGCCACGCTCAAGCGGTTCAGCGACAACAGTCGCCTGACGCAGCGGGTCGTTGCCCGGCTTAACGTCCAATTGTGTCGGCTTAATCAGTTCAGCCCAGTTCTTGTGGATCATAAGTCCCTCCATTCCTGTCTGCCTTCAATGTCCAAAAAGGCAAACGCCCGAGGTTAAAATGACGGATTGGGGCCGCAGTCATTGCACTTGCAAAACCACGGACCCCAAGGCGTTTGGATGTCTTAGACGCGGCGACGCTTTGGTGGGCGGCAGCCGTTGTGAGCCATTGGCGTCACGTCGCGGATGGACGTGATGTTGAGACCAACAGCCGCCAATGCGCGCAATGCGGATTCACGACCCGAACCGGGGCCCTGCACTTCGACTTCCAGCGTCTTGACGCCGTGGTCTTGTGCTTTCTTGGCCGCGTCTTCGGCAGCCATTTGTGCTGCGTAAGGCGTGGATTTGCGTGAACCCTTGAAGCCCATCGTGCCAGCAGACGACCAAGAGATCGCATTGCCCTGCACGTCGGAGATCAGGATTTTTGTGTTGTTGAACGAAGAATTCACGTGAGCAACGCCAGCGGCGATGTTCTTGGAGACCTTCTTCTTGGTGCGTTTAGGATCGCGTGCCATCAGTTAAGCCCTCCCTTATTTCTTCTTACCGGCAATGGCCTTTGCGGGGCCTTTGCGGGTGCGTGCGTTTGTGGATGTGCGCTGACCGCGAACGGGCAGGTTACGGCGGTGACGCAGGCCACGGTAGGACCCGAGGTCCATGGCGCGCTTGATGTTCATCTGAACTTCGCGGCGCAGATCGCCTTCGACCATGTAGTTTGCGTCAATGTGCTCGCGCACTTTCAGGACTTCAGCGTCTGAAAGCTCGTTAACACGGCGGGTAAGATCGATACCAACAGCTTCGCAAATCTCTTTTGCGGAGGTGTTACCGATTCCGGTGATATAGGTGAGGGCGATTGGAACCCGCTTTGCAGTCGGGATGTTTACGCCGGCAATACGTGCCACGTGTGCAATTCCTTTTCGTTGCGGGTCCGTCATTCCAGACCCTTTTTTCACAACGTAAGCGCGGACCTTTGCGGTGCCGCGCCTAAGTCATATCGAGGTGTTCGAACCAAGAGCGACTCGGTTCCGTTCCTATTGGGAACGGCGCTGTTTAGGAGGGTTAAGGGAGGGGGTCAACCCCTGTGGATGCTTCTAGAGTTCAACCATTTTTGTCGCGCTCAGGAGGCGTTTCATCACTGCAGGCCAATACACTAGATAGGCCAGCCCCAAAGTGATGATCGACAGTAGAAGCCAGACCAGCGCGTGGCCCAAAATGTCGGTGAAGGTTACCTCGACGCTGAGTCGAGCAATCTTTGAACCATCGCGGTCGACAACGTATGAACGATTGATTGGTGATTTCAGAAAGTAATAGGGCAGAACGAAAAGTGCCAGCCCGAGTGTGATAATGGAAAGCAGCAACCATATTACCAATTGACCTATTGCTTCTCCAACGGTGAATTCACATTTGATCTGGTTACCCAACATACTGGTTACTCCGTAACTTCCTGAAATTTTTTGTTCTTACCCCAGAACCGCAGCAATCTCGGCAGCGACTTCGTCCATCGTGCCCAAACCGTCAACAGAACTCAGATCACCCTTGGCGTAGTAGTAGCCGATCAGCGGACTGGTCTGTTTGTAGTAGGCCATGAGGCGCGTCTTGAGGGACTCTTCGTTGTCGTCTGCGCGGGCTTCTCCGCCTGCGGCAACAGCGTCGGCTGCGCGCCCCAAGATGCGTTCGACAAGGACATCGTCGTTCACGGCCAATTCGATTGCATGGTCGAGTGTCTGGCCAGTTTCCTTGAGCAATTCACCCAAAGCATCGGCCTGCGCCAAAGTCCGTGGGAAACCGTCGAAAATAAATCCACCATGCTCGCTGCCCGCTTCGAGTTTCTCGCGGATCAGCCCGATGACGATCTCGTCAGTGACCAATTCGCCACGATCCATAACGGCCGCGACTTTTTTACCCATCTCGGTGCCCGAGGTCTTCGCTTCGCGCAGCATGTCGCCGGTGGACAGCTGAACCATGTTGCGGCCATCGACCAGTTTTTGTGCTTGCGTGCCTTTGCCCGCGCCGGGTGGTCCGAGGAGGATAATATTCATTTACGTGACGGGCTCCGTTTCTTGGTCTTGCCGCCCCGTTTCCCACGAAGCTGCGATTTCTCGATTAGACCTTCATATTGATGCGCCAGCAAGTGCGATTGGATTTGCTGGATCGTGTCCATGCCGACGCTGACGATAATCAGGACCGACGTGCCGCCGAAATAGAACGGGATCGACAGCTGGCTGCGCAGGATTTCCGGTAGCAAACACACCAGTGCAAGGTAGCCGGAACCCAGAACAAGGATGCGGGTGACCACATAATCAAGGTATTCCTGCGTGCGCTTGCCTGGGCGGATGCCGGGGACGAAACCATTCTGGTTTTTCAGGTTGTCTGCAACTTCATCCGTCTTGAACGCCACTTCGCGCGTATAGAAGAACGTGAAAAACACGATCATCGACGTGAAGAACAACAGATAAAGCGGCTGGCCCGGACCAAAGTAGGCGAGGATCGTCGACATGATCGGGCCGGACTGACCGCCCGAGAATGTGGACAGGGTCGTTGGAAGCAGCAACAGCGCGGAGGCGAAGATCGCCGGGATAACACCGGCCGGGTTCACCTTGATCGGCAGGTGGCTGGACCCACCGTCAAACACCTTCATGCCGACCTGACGGCGCGGATACTGAATGTGAATTTTGCGCAAGGAGCGTTCCATGAACACCACGAACGTCAGGATTGCGATGACCATTGCGAACACGCCGAGGATCAGGCCCCAGTTGTTGGTTTCCTGACCCTGGGCAAGGAAACCGGCCAACGCTGCTGGGACTTCGGCGATGATGCCAACAAAGATGATCAGCGAAATACCGTTGCCGATGCCGCGCGCGGTGATCTGTTCACCCAGCCACATCAGGAACATTGTGCCGCCGACCAGCGTGATCACGCAGGCCACCTGAAAATACAGGCCGGGGCTGGTCACAAGCTCGCCCGCTTCTAGGGACGCGGCCATGCCGATCGCTTGGAAGGTCGCGAGGATCACAGTGCCGTAACGTGTGTATTGGTTGATCTTCTTGCGGCCCGCTTCGCCTTCTTTCTTGAGGTTTTTCAGCGGCTCCCACATCGCGCCGAGCAACTGGACAATGATCGAGGCAGAAATATACGGCATGATGCCAAGCGCAAAAATACCCATCCGCGACAGGGCACCACCAGTGAACATCGACAAGATACCACCGATACCGGCCGCGGCTTCGTCCATGAACGAACGCAGGGCGTCAGGGTCGATGCCGGGCACAGGGATATACGTGCCGAGGCGGTACACGATGAGAAGACCGAGGGTGAACAGGATGCGCTGGCGCAGTTCTTTGGCTTGGCCAAATGCGCTCCAGCTGGTGTTCGCGGCCATTTGCTCTGCTGCTGATGCCATTGAATAGGTGCCTATCTGTTCGACCAGCCCGCGCGGGTCTGGCTGTTATGCAAACGCCGCCATCTTGGTGACCAAGCGGCGGCGTCTAAGTCGTTTACCGATGTAGAGGGCGTTGGCGCCCCCGACAAGGCGTTACTCTGCCGCTGGCGCCTGAGGTGCCGGAGCTGTGACAGTCAGTTTACCGCCTGCTTTTTCGACAGCTTCGATGGCGCCCTTGGACGCGCCGGAGACTTCGATCGTCACCTTCGCAGTCAGTTCGCCCTTAGCCAGAACGCGGATACCGTCCAGCTTGCGGCGGATCAGACCGGAGGAAATCAGCGTGTCTTCGGTGATTTTCTTGTCCAGCTTCTTCTCGTCGATGAACTTCTGGATCAAACCGAGGTTTACAACAGCGAACTTTTTGCGGTTCGGCTTGGTGAAGCCGCGCTTTGGCAGACGTTGGTAGAGAGGCATCTGGCCACCCTCGTAGCCACCAATGGCGACACCCGAGCGGGATTTCTGACCTTTGATACCACGGCCACCCATTTTACCGGTGCCGGAACCCGGACCACGGCCAACGCGCTTGCGTGGTTTCGTGGCGCCTGGATTGTCGTGAAGTTCGTTAAGTTTAACCATGTCGCTGTCTCCTTGCCGGAAGACCTGACCCAGCGACGGGAAAGGCACGCGGCGTTGCTTTGATTCTTGGCCGGAAAGACGGCCACCGGCGGCATATAGGACATGGTTGGGCGTGGGGCAAGTGTTTGGTTTAATCTCGGCCCAATGTCTGAAACGTTCGCACGAGTTTGTCTGCAAGCTGGTCGCGGCCAGTTTGATTTGTCCCATCGTATTCAATGCACCGCAAGTGCTTCAGATCAAATGGTACGTCGCTTTCAATATCTTGAGCAATAACGATCACTTCTCGACCTAAGGTATGTGAAATTCCTGTTTCGTAAAGAACATTTGGGTTCCGACCTGTCAGATCACAAATGACGAAACGCGCATCATCAATCGCATCAATTACATCATCTATGATGGGTTTAGTTCCATATATCTCATCGACACGTAACGAATTTAGATCCTCGGCAGAGCATGCTGAGCGAATTGATTCATAGATATCATCAAACTGCGGCTTAAAGGGCATCATGCATGCAACCAGCTTTGGGTTGGTCTTTGTAGGGGATTTCAATGTGAATATCTTAGGCCTATTTTCTGCGATCGAGGTTCGTGCTTCCCGAAAGAGTGTCTCATAAATGTTTCCCTGTCCAAACTGCCAGCAGGTATGATGCCAATTCCAAGCATCGCTAAGCGCGTGTTTGAATTTGTACTGATCGAGTAAAGCCGCGGGAAAAGACTGCGCCATTGTTGATGGCTGCAAGTGAAATTCAACTTCATTAGGGGTTATCGAAAACTCGCTTAACCTCGCGAAATTGGCCATTTCTTCACTCAGCGGCCCACTTTCGTTGATTACAACTGTAGGCAAGTTAGCGCGTTTTTCATAGTCTTCGACTGAAACTAGGTTAGAGCAATTATCATTGTAAATTCGACTGCGCAGTAGCGTATGACGACCTTCAACGCACTCAATTCCTTGAAGCAAATTAAACACGCACAGTTCCTTATGCTCGAACTTCCAAACTAGTTACTCAAGGTATGCAGTTGTTAAGACCAGTTCAACTTAAAACCCTAAACCCCACTATCCGTCCGCACCCGAAACCCCTGCTCGCGCAACGCCCCGACTATCGCCTTAACATGCCCCATGTCCCGCGCCTCAATGACCACCTCCAGCTCCGCCTCCTTCAACGAGACCGATTGCATCATGCGTTGGTGGATGACTTCGACGACGTTGGCGCCGGCCTCTCCGATGATGCGTGAGATATCCGCCAGCTGGCCCGGCGTGTCGTCGATTTCGAACGTGAGCCGCGTGATGCGCCCGTCGCGCACGAGACCGCGCAGGATCAGCGTCGAGAGCAGGCGGCTGTCAATATTCCCGCCGCAGATCACCAGCCCGACCTTTTTCCCTTTGTAGGCGTCGAGGTGTTTCTTGATGACCGCGAGCCCTGCCCCCGGCGCCCCTTCGGCGACGAGTTTTTCGGCCGAGAGCAGGTCAAACACCGCGTCCTCGATCTCGGCCTCGCTCGCCGTGTCGATGCGGTCGACGTATTTCTTGATGATCGCCACGTTGGCGGCGGACGGGGCTTTCACCGCGATACCCTCGGCCAATGTCGCACCCGCGAAGTTGGTCACGGTGTCGTCGAATTGGGCTTTGACGGCATCAAACACCTCGGCTTGCGCGCCGATGATCTCGATTTCGGGTTTCACGGATTTTGCAGCCACCGCCATACCCGCAATGAGGCCACCGCCCCCGATAGGCACGACGATCACGTCGAGGTCGGGCATGTCTTGCAGCATTTCGAACGCCACGGTGCCCTGCCCCGCCACCACGATGGGGTCATCGAACGGGTGGATAAACGTCAGACCATCCCGCGCTGCCATATCCAGAGTGAACTGCACAGAGTCGTCAAACCCCTTGCCGTGCAGGAGCACTGTGGCGCCGAAGTCCTCGGTGCGTTTGACTTTGTTGAACGGGGTGCCTTCCGGCATGACAATGGTTGAGGCAATGCCCAGACGGGTGGCGTGGTAGGCAAGCCCTTGGGCGTGGT
This sequence comes from Octadecabacter sp., assembly GCA_965655275.1. Classification (GTDB taxonomy): domain Bacteria; phylum Pseudomonadota; class Alphaproteobacteria; order Rhodobacterales; family Rhodobacteraceae; genus Octadecabacter. The sequence continues at coordinate 20,323 of CBFHGD010000012.1, forward strand.
TGCCCGCACTGCACGCGATAACGCCAGCCTGTTTCTGCGCATCCGTCAACGTAAGCAGTTTGGCCAGCGCGCCGCGCGCCTTGAACGCGTTGGTGTGCTGGAGGTTTTCGAGTTTCAGGTAAAGATCAACGCCCAGCTGCATCGACAGGCGTGTGGCATGGATGATCGGTGTGTGGATTGTTGCGTCGCGAATCGCGGCATGGGTTTGGTGGATGAGGTCGGGGGTCAGTTCGGGTGGCAAGGTCATAAGAGCTCCGGTCGCGGTGTGTTAGAACAGGCCATTCTCGTTGGCGCTATGATCGGGGATTTCCTGTAAGACATCCCAGTGCTCCACGACTTTTCCGTCCTCATCCATGCGAAAGATGTCGATGCCTGCGTATTCCAGGCCATCGGGCCAAATCTGGTGGCAATGCAGCACAACCTTGTCGCCTTCGGCAATCACGCGTTTGAAGGTGACGGATTTCTCGGGGTTTTCGCGCGCCATACGTTCGAAATAGGCGATGAACGCCTCTTTGCCATCGCCAACGTGCGGGTTGTGCTGGATGTAAGTTTCGCCGGCATAGGCCTCAATCGCGTCGCGCGGGCGGGATAGGTTGAACATCATGTCGTAGAACGCGATGACCGTCTGTTTGTTGTCTTCGAGCGCGGGCATGCCCCCTCCTTTGGTTTGCCTGAAGGATGACGGAGCACCCGGACCGCGACAACAAAAAACGCCCCACTCGTAAGAGCAGGGCGTTTCTAACTTGGCATCAAAGCAGGCCTTAGCCTTTTTCTTCGACAATCTCGACCATGTGAGAGATCTTGTTGATCATGCCACGCACGGACGGTGTGTCTTCCAACTCGCGCGTTTTGTGCATTTTGTTCAGGCCCAGGCCGACCAGCGTTTGCAGCTGGTCTTTGGGGCGACGGATCGGGGAGCCGATCTGTTTTACAACGATTGTTTTAGCCATGGTTTAGGCCTCCTCAGCGACTTGGGCGGACGCGTCAGGCGCATCGTCGCGCTTGGGCAGAATGTCGGCCACTTTTTTGCCGCGACGTTGGGCGACGGAACGAGGCGATGCCTCTTTCTTGAGGCCGTCAATCGTAGCGCGGATCATGTTGTACGGGTTGGACGAGCCGATGGATTTGGACACAACGTCCTGAACACCCAGCATTTCGAACACGGCACGCATTGGGCCACCTGCGATGATACCGGTACCTTGCGGTGCGGTGCGCATAACGACGCGACCGGCGCCGTGGCGACCTTCCATGTCGTGGTGCAACGTACGGCCTTCGCGCAGCTGAACGCGTATCATCTGGCGCTTGGCTTGCTCGGTTGCCTTACGGATAGCCTCAGGGACCTCCTTGGCTTTACCTTTGCCAAAACCGACGCGGCCTTTTTGGTCGCCCACAACGACGAGAGCAGCGAAGCCGAAACGCTTACCACCCTTAACAGTCTTGGACACACGGTTGATCGCAACGAGGCGATCCTGAAATTCTGGTGTTTCTTCGCGACGGTTACCGCCACGCTGGTTATCACGAGCCATATGGCCCTCCTAATAAATGTGGCGCACGCGCCGTTGTCCGATCCTAGTGGGCAAGTGCCCCTTGATCATCGAGAGGTCCGCCTGAACGCGCACCCTACGTTTAGTTTGGTAGGGTGCGCGTTTCTGCGCACCCCGCCTTCTTAGATCTTCAAACCGCCTTCACGGGCAGCTTCGGCCAAGGCCTTCACTTTACCGTGGAAGAGGAAACCGCCACGGTCGAAGTAGGCTTCGGACACGCCGGCCTTTTTCGCACGCTTTGCGATCTCAGCGCCAACTTTGGCTGCTGCTTCGACGTTGTTCTTGCCAACAATGCCCAGATCCTTCTCGAGGGAAGATGCCGAAGCCAGAGTTACGCCGTTTACATCGTCGATCAGCTGAACGCTGATGTTCTTGTTGGAGCGGTGAACGGAGAGACGCGGGCGTCCTGCGTTCACTTTGCGAAGCTTGTTCCGAACGCGCAAACGGCGTTTGATGAACAGCTGTCTTTTTGTGTTTGCCATCTGTTCGTTCCTTACTTCTTCTTGCCTTCTTTGCGGAAGACGTACTCGCCCGCATACCGGATGCCTTTGCCCTTATAGGGCTCGGGCTTGCGCCATTCACGGATGTTCGCCGCAACCTGGCCAACCTGTTGTTCGTCGATACCTTCGACGACAATCTGGGTCAGTTTGGGTGCCGTCACTGTGACACCCTCAGGGACGGTGAAATCCACATCGTGGCTGTAACCGAGGTTCAGTTTCAAGACATTGCCCTGCATCTGGGCGCGGTAACCCACACCCTGAATTTCAAGCTCTTTCTTGAAGCCATCAGTCACGCCAGTCACGAGGTTCTGAATACACGTGCGGGACATGCCCCATTGCTGACGTGCGCGCTTGGACTTACCGCGCGGCACAACAGACACTGCGTTTTCTTCCACGGACAACGTCACGTCGTCGGTGGCTTTGAAGCTGCGGGTCCCCTTGGGGCCTTTCACTTCGATAGATTGGCCGGACACAGTGGCTGTTACGCCGCTGGGAAGACCAACTGGTTTTTTACCAATACGAGACATCTTGCGCTCCTTAGAATACGGTGCAGAGCACTTCGCCGCCAACGTTGGCCGCCCGTGCGTTTGCATCCGACATCACACCCCGGGGGGTGGAGACAATCGACACACCCAAGCCCTGACGGACAGATGGGAGGTCATTGGCGCCCATGTAGACGCGGCGACCGGGTGTAGAAACCCGCTTCACTTCGCGAATGACAGGAGTGCCCTCGTAATACTTCAGGCTGATGTCGAAAGCCGGGTGGCCATCGACGCCAGTCGTTGCTTCGTAGCCACGGATGTAGCCTTCATCTGCCAGCACATCGAGCACCCAACCACGCAGTTTAGACGCAGGTGTTGCCACCATGGACTTACCGCGCATTTGGCCGTTACGGATGCGTGTCAGCATATCACCGATAGGATCGTTCATCTTTGTCTCTCCTTACCAGCTGGACTTGACCATACCGGGAATTTCGCCATTGGAACCAAGGTCCCGCAGTGCGATCCGGCTGATCTTGAGCTTACGGTAGTACGCGTGCGGACGACCTGTGAGCTGGCAACGGTTGTGCAAACGGACCGGCGCAGAGTTGCGCGGCAGCTTGGCAAGCTTCAGACGAGCAGTGAACCGCTCTTCCATTGTCTTGCTTTCATCGCGTGCGATTGCTTTGAGTTCCGCACGTTTCGCCGCGTACTTTTTGACGAGCTTCTCGCGCTTAACTTCGCGGGCGATCATGGATTTCTTAGCCATACTATCTGTCCCCTTTAGCTGTTGAACGGCATGTTGAAATGCTTCAACAGCGCTTTTGCTTCTGCATCGTTGCCTGCGGTTGTGCAGATCACGATATCCATGCCCCAATTCACGTCGACTTTGTCGAAGTTGATTTCGGGGAAGACGATGTGTTCCTTAAGGCCCATGGCGTAGTTGCCACGACCATCGAACGATTTGCCGGATACGCCGCGGAAGTCACGGATACGAGGCATTGCGATCGTGGTCAGACGGTCAAGGAATTCAAACATGCGATCGCCACGCAGGGTGACTTTCGCGCCAAGTGGCATGTCTTCACGAACGCGGAAGCCAGCAATGGACTTCTTTGCTTTGGTGACGACGGCCAACTGACCTGCGATTGCAGACAGATCGTCCTGAGCCGATTTCGCCTTTTTGGAATCGTTCACAGCTTCGGAGCCACACCCGATGTTCAGAACAATCTTTTCCAAACGTGGGGTCTGCATCGCGTTTTTGTAGCCGAACTCTTCCATCATGGCAGCACGAATGCTGTCATTATAGGTGGCTTTCAAACGGGGGGTGTAGTTTGCGGTATCAAGCATCAGATCACATCCCCTGTTGTCTTGGCGAAGCGAACTTTCTTGTCGCCGTCCATTTTGAAACCAACACGTGTTGCTTTACCGTTCTTGTCGACAACCGCGAGATTGCTGAGTTCGATCGGCATCGCCTTGGGTGTGCGACCACCCTGTGTGTTCTGGCTCTGCTTGACGTGGCGGATGGCGATGTTCACGCCATCAACGACAGCTTTGCCGGCCTTCGGGTCAACAGACGAAATCTCGCCGGTCTTGCCCTTGTCTTTGCCAGCCAGCACGATGACTTTGTCACCTTTGCGGAGTTTAGCAGCCATTTTACAGCACCTCCGGAGCGAGCGAGATGATTTTCATGAAGTTCTTCGCACGCAGCTCACGAACAACCGGCCCGAAGATACGGGTGCCAACAGGCTCGTTTGCATTGTTGAGAATGACAGCCGCGTTGGTGTCGAACTTGATTGCAGTGCCGTCATCGCGACGAACCTGCTTTTTGGTGCGAACGACGACAGCCTTACGGACGTCACCTTTCTTGACACGGCCACGTGGAATGGCCTCTTTCACCGATACGACGATGATATCGCCGACCGATGCGTAACGACGGTGGGAACCGCCGAGAACCTTAATGCACTGAACACGGCGAGCGCCGCTGTTGTCAGCCACTTCAAGGTTGGTCTGCATCTGGATCATTTAGATTACTCCCGACCTATAGGGTTTTCCCCGATTCTGACCGGGCCCCTAGGGTTTCGTTAAATAGGTTGTGCGGCTGTTAGGCCGTGATCACTTCCCAGCGTTTGGTTTTAGACTTGGGCGCACATTCCTGAATGCGGACCTGGTCGCCCACGTTGAATGTGTTGGCCTCATCGTGCGCCCGATACTTCTTGGACTTACGAATTGTCTTTTTCAGAACCGGATGCGTAAAGCGACGCTCTACGGACACGGTGACGGTCTGTTCGTTCTGGTTGCTTGTGACAACGCCAGTCAGGATACGCTTAGGCATTCGTTAAGCCTCCGTAGTGGCGGCAGCAGCCGCTTTTTCGTTCAGGATCGTTTTCACACGTGCCGCGTCGCGCTTAACCGAGCGCATGCGGGATGTGTTCTCGATAGCGCCTGTCGCCTGCTGAAAACGCAGGTTGAAGGCTTCTTTTTTCAAGTTGGCCAGCTCATCACGAAGCTGATCCGGGGTTTTATCCCGCAGTTCTTTCGCGTCCATCGGACGACTCCTTTTGCAACATCATCGGCAGGCCGTGGTTTGTTAAGTGTGCAATGCGCACGCCACGTGACCCGATTCTCCGATGGAGTGGGTAGAAGTGGGCCGTATAGGGGAGGGAATGCTGTGTGGCAAGGGGGTGCTTAAGTGTTAGACTGGCAAGCACCGACCAAAATGCTGAGCAGCAACAATCTCAGCTAAAAAACGTATTTCTTGAATGAACTGCCAAGCCGTCTCGCGTAACTGTAGTTGTTTGAACGATACCGCTGGCAGGCTTCTCCATGAACGTGAAAGCTTCGTCTCCGATATGCAGGTCGACATCGACGATACCCAGGTTGCCTTCCATAAACGCTCTTCCTGACAGAGTATCTTGCTTGAAACCAAGCGGAAAGTTTTCTTCGGAACGTCCTTGGTCATCAGATCTGTAAGTAAACTGACAGTTCCAAGCCATGACCTCAGCATTCGCTGAGTTTGCGACGACGATTAGGCAAATTAAGTTGACAAGCTTGACTATCATTCCAGTTCGAGCCTTCGTTTATTTACGTTGGACTTAGCAGATTACCCTGTCGTAGCCAGGCGGCAAAATCACCCTCGCTCATCGCATTTCTCGCTAGGTCCTCAATCGCTTTCACCGTCTCATCAGTCCCATGCCTGACATGCACCCCGTTCGCCAACAGAAACGTCAGCGATGACACCAGTGCAGTGCGTTTATTGCCGTCCACAAACGCATGGGCCTTGGCGATACCAAAAGCATAGGCGGCACCCAGTTCAAACAGGTCGGTGACTCCGTATTGCCATTTGTTGAGCGGTCGGGCGATGCCAGCCTCCAGCAAGCCGCGGTCGCGCAGGCCAGCAGCCCCGCCGTGGCGTGATATCTGGCGGTCATGTATGGTAATAGCTGCCGCAACGGACACCCAGATGGGTTCGCTCATGCCAGCTTCTGAAGCGCTTCACGGTTCTCGTCCATGATCTGTTCAGCGGCATCCAAGACATCCTTCAGGGACCGCTCCTGCGTCATGATGCGAAGATCGCCATCATCCCCGCGCACGACAAACAAGCTGTCGCCCTCTTTGGCGTCCAGAAGGGCGAGCATTTCGGTGGTCAGAGTCATCACGGATGAATTGCCGACTTTGCGGATTTTGGTTTCGATCATGGCGTTGCCCTTTCGTGTATTCAGATGTATATACGCCCCCAATCCGATTTTCAAGTCAGGACGTCCCGTGACCAACATCCGCTCCCTCTTCGCCACCCGCCTTTTCCAAGCCACCCTTGGCCCCATCGACGCCGATGAACTGCGCGCGTCGTGTTATTCCATCGCCGAGGATGATGATGCAGGCAACGAGTGGTGTGAGGCCAATGATTTCCCAGGCTATACGTCTTATGCCTCGCTCACCGATCTGCCGTGGCGGTTTCCGGTCTTTCAGCAGGTCGTCGATATGCTCAACACACATGTTGCGGCATTTGCCGAGGATCTGGAGTTTAACCTCGACGGGCGCAAGCTGGTGCTTGAAGACATCTGGATCAACATCTTGCCCGAGGGTGGCATCCACACCTCCCACATCCACCCCCATTCGGTGATTTCCGGCACGACCTACGTCAAAATGCCAGAAGGTGCGTCAGCGTTGAAGCTCGAGGACCCGCGCAGCCAGATGATGATGGCCGCCCCGGCCCGCAAGCCCGACGCGCGCGAGGAGATGCGGCAGTTCATTTATGTGCGCCCTGCCGTGGGGGATGTGCTGCTCTGGGAAAGCTGGCTGCGCCATGAGGTGCCGATGAACATGTCCGAGGACGACCGGATTTCCGTAAGTTTTAATTACAAATGGGAATAGTTTTCGGTTGGTGAGGCAACCGACTGTCAACAATTGACGGCCATACACATCGCGATCTCAGAAGGGATGCGATGCAATGGTTCGGATATTCATGTTGGTGTTGGCCTTGGCGGCCGGCCCCGCAGCTGCGGAGTTAAACTCCTTGTTTGCGCAGGGCCAGCGTCCTGCATCTAACGGCGAGGTCATTGCG
>CBFHGD010000013.1:0-8754 GCA_965655275.1 Octadecabacter sp.
ACCCATGGCTTCAAAGAGCGGAGCAAGTGGCGCAGCCATGCCCGGCGTGCAACCAGCCATGATCACCAATTGCGCGTCGGCGGCGGCCTGAGTTGCGCCGGACACCGGCGCGTCGATTATGCACGCGCCCTCAGGCACACCTTGGACAAGCCGTTGAATGTGATCGGGACTCATCGTACCCATTTCGACATAGGTTTGCGCCCCGCCCGAGAAAAGGCCATCGGCACCGAAGTGAACCGCGTCGGATGACCGATCATCCTCAAGCATCGTGATCACCACATCCACAGCGCCTGAAAGTGCGCTTGGGCTCGGCGCGGTTGCGCAGCCCAGTTCCGCCGCCAGCGCGTCTGACTTGTTTGCCGTGCGGTTCCAGAGCGTGAGATCAAAGCCAGCACCCGACAAGTTGCGCGCCATATGTGCGCCCATCCGGCCCAGTCCGACAAAGCCGACCCGCATCACGCCACCTTTTCGGTGTCCAGACCGGATATGGCCGCGATGAGGTTTTCCTCTGTCACCTCTTCCGAGGTGAAAGTGCGCATAATCCGACCCGAATACATTGCGACAATGCGGTCGGCCACATGCAGCACCTCGGGCATTTCCGAACTGATGACGATAACCGCGTAGCCCTGTGCCGCCAACTCGCGAAGCAGGTTGTGGATCTCTGCCTTCGATCCCACGTCGATACCGCGCGTGGGTTCGTCTACGATCAGCACGTTGGGTCGCATCGACAGCCATTTTCCGATGACGATCTTCTGCTGATTTCCGCCCGAAAGGTTGCCAACAAGCTGTTTCCAACCCGGTGTCCTGATATCAAGCTTGTCGCGGTATTGATCAAATATAGCGATCTCGGCACCGTCGGCGACGAAGGGACCGGATTTCAGGTCATCGACCTGCGGCAGGGTCATATTATCGCGGCAGTTCATGCCCAGTACGAGGCCCTGCCCCTTGCGATCCTCTGGCACAAGCGAAATGCCCCGTTCAATCGCATCATGAGGCGACGAGATCCGCGCCTCTTCTCCATCCAACAGGATCGTGCCGGACGACGGATTTCGCAGGCCAAACAATGTTTCCGCAATTTCCGTGCGGCCTGCGCCGACAAGCCCGTAAAAACCTACGACCTCTCCGCGCCGCACTTCAAAGCTGACATCCTGATAGAGATCACCACAGCTAAGCCCGCTCACTTCAAGCGCGACATTGCCCAATTCGTGATGGGTTTCGTTGCGGCTGAGGTCGAGCTTGCGCCCGATCATCATATGGGTCACGCCCTCTTCGTTGGTTTCAGCGGTGTTGACCGTGCCCTGGTACTGGCCATCACGCAAAACACTGATCCGGTCGGTGATCTTGAAAATCTCTTCCATGCGATGCGAGATATAGGCAATGCCGACACCTTGCGCCTGCAAATCCGAGATTACCTCAAACAGCACCACCTTTTCAGCGTCTGTCAACGAGGCGGTAGGCTCATCAAAGATCACGGCCTTTGCATCCACCGTCAGCGCGCGCGCGATTTCGACCATCTGCTGGTTGGCAATCGAAAGGTCGCCCACACGCGTCTTTGCAGTGAAGCCGACTTTCAGCTTCTCAAGGATCGCGTTGGTCTTGGCCTCAAGTTCGGCCCAGTCGACCAAACCGAACCGTTTGCGTGGCAATTCGCCCATATAGATATTCTCGGCCACGGAAAGCTCATCTGCGAGGCTGAGTTCCTGGTGGATGAAGACGATACCCTTGGCTTTCGCGTCCAACGGGCCTGACATCACGACCGGTTGCTCGGCAACGATGATCTGGCCTTCATCGGGTTGATGAATGCCGCCAAGCACCTTCATCAACGTGGATTTCCCAGCGCCATTTTCACCCATCAGGGCATGCACTTCGCCCGGCAGGACCGAGAGAGAGACGCCATCAAGGGCACGCACGCCGGGAAAGGTTTTCACGATGCCTTCGAGGCGCAGAACAGGGCTTTGCTCGGTCATACCTTCAACTCCTCTTTGCCTTTCACGTTCAACTGACGATCAAGAAACAGTACGGCGATCAGGATCAGGCCGATCACAAGGTTCACGGTGGACGTGTCTGCGCCAATATGGGCAAGACCTTTGCGCAAAAGCTGGATCGCGATCACGCCCCCGAAGGTCGAGATGATCGAGCCCGCCCCGCCGGTCAGCTTGGTGCCACCCAGCACAACGGCTGTGATCACCCACAACTCGTAAAGCTGGCCGTCGTTGGGATTCACCGAGCCCGATTCCGAATAGAACACTACAGCGGACAGGCCCGCCAGAAGGCCGATGATCATGAAGTTGATCATTATGTGCGGACCAACACGGATGCCTGCATTGACCGCCGCCTCGCGGTTGTTGCCGATGGCATAGGCGTTGCGGCCATGAACCGTGCGGTTCATCAGAAACCAGATCGCTGCGGTGACAACCAGCAGGAACCATGTCGCCGTGTGGAGGCCAAGGAACTGCGCCTCGGCGAAATCGACCAACGTCCAGTTCAGGTGGCTCGTCGGTTGCTCGCCATTATACATGAAGACCAGCCCGCGATAGCCGAGCATTGAGCCAAGCGTCACGATGAAAGCATCCACTCCAGTCTTCCATACGATCAACCCGTTGATCGCACCAAGAACCACCCCGGTTAGCAGGGCAAGACACCAAGCCACAGGAATGACCCAGTTTCCAAGTCCTGCGAAGACCGTCCAAGTCATCGAATCCAGCAAGATGATGGCGCAAATCGCGTAGATCGCCCCGACGGACAGATCGATGTTGCCGTTGACCATAACGATGGTCATGCCCATGGCAATGATCCCGATGGGAGCTGATTGCTTTAGCAACAACAGCATGTTGTCGACGTCCATGAAGGCCTTGTCACTGACGGAGAAGAACTCGCCCGCAACAGAGAAGAAGATCAACTCAAGGACGATAAAGCCCCAGATGGCGCCACCCGCCAAATATTTCGAGAGTTTTCCAGCTTGCATGTTCTTCCCCCCTACGCGATCGGCGACATGAGCTTGCCGCGCTTGGCCGCAATATCGAGCCAGACTGCAAGGATGATGATGACCCAGGTCACGACGTACTGAACGGAGAAATCGAGCCCGACGAGCAACAGGCCATTCTGAATAAACCCGAGGATCAGCACGCCGATCACCGTTTTGAAGATCGTCCCCGATCCACCCAGAAGCGACGCACCGCCAAGAATGACTGCGGCGAGCACTTCGAGTTCCAAACCTTGCCCGACCGTGTTTTGAGATCCCATAGAGCGGCTGGCCTGAATGAGGCCCGCCGTGGCGACACAGAACGCACTCATCAGATAGCAAAAGAACACCACGCGTGCCCGCCGTATGCCTGAAAAGGTTGCCGCCGTCCCGTTGCCACCCACGGCGTACACCTTGCGGCCAAAGGGTGTCTTGGCCAACAGGATGCCCAGTAAGGCCGCCAGCGCGATGAAGATTAGGATCGGCGTCTGGATGCCCATGACATTGCCTTGCCCGAAAATCGCAAACCAGGTGCCTTCCTTGTCAGCGATGTCCATATTCTTGCCGCCCGAATAAGTCAGCGTCAGCCCGTGGATTGCCGAAAGCATCCCCAATGTCACGATCAGCGAATTGAGTTTGAGATATCCGACGAGAAATCCGATGAACGCCCCAAGACAGAGCGTCATCGCAAACATGGCGGGGATCGCGAGGGTCGGCCCGATCTTGTCATGAAGATCAAGGACAACGATGGTCGAGAATGACATCATCGACCCCACGGAGAGGTCGAGATTGCCGCTGATTACGACAAAAGTCACCCCCAGCGCCATCACGCCCAAAATAGCCGAAGACCTGACCACGTTCTCAAAATTATCGAGGGTCAGGAACCTGGGATTGGCAATCGTGAACCCGATTATGAAAAGCGCGAAGGCAATCAGGATGCCCTGCTTCGCGAGCACTTTTCCGATGTCCTGCTTCGTTAACTTAGCCATTAGTTCCTCCCGCGGGCCGCATTTTACAGCCCCAAGTTATTCTTCTGTCCAACCTGTCGAAATCCCTCCCTCGACATGTCAGATCAAACCAGCGTCATGCCCCCGTCGATCATCACGATCTGGCCTGTCATGTAATCGCTTTCCGGCGCAGCCAGAAAGGTCGTCGTTCCAACGATATCTTGCGGCTTGGCCACACGGCCGCGCAGAATTTCCGCCGAAAACTCCTCCATCGCCTGCCCGGGGCGTTCGGCTGCGCCAATTTCCATCAAGTCCTGATCGACTTGTTCCCACATCTCGGTCGCAACTACCCCGGGGGCAAAACCTGTGACTGTAATATCGTGCTTGGCCAAATCGCGGGCGCCCGATTGGGTGAGCGCCACGACGGCAAATTTACTGGCACAATACGGGGCCACATTGTCAAACCCCTGTCGGCTGGCGATCGAGGCGGTGTTGATGATCTTGCCGCCCGTGCCTTGGGCGATCATCTGGCGAGCCGCTTCCTGCATCCCGATCATGCAGCCCAACCCGTTGACGCCCATAATGAAATCCCAGTTGTCTTCAGTTACATCCATAAAATTCATCGGTCGGTTGACGCCTGCATTGTTGAATTTCACATCCAGCTTGCCGAACGTCGCGACCGTATGGTCGATCATCGCACGTACGGTGGCTCGGATAGTCACATCGACCTGCGCAAATGTCACTTTGTTGTCGCCGTATGTAATGCGGTTCGCGTTCGCGACTTCGGCGATCTTATCACCGTTGATGTCGGCGAAACATACGCTTGCCCCTTCTTCCAGCAGCGCCTCAGCGATGGCGCGACCGATACCTTGCGCGGCCCCTGTTACAATACACGACCGACCAGAGACTCGACCCATCGGCCCTCTCCCATACTTGTTATATTTTTTCCGGAAAATCGAACGGGGTTGGAAAGGGGGCCGCAGCCCCCCTCCCGAAGTTGGGGTCCTAGAACACCGGCTTGGTGAACTGGTCCATGTTGTCCTGCGTGATCTTCGGTGTGTCGAAGTAGTTCAGGAACGGCAGCTCTTCGCCGTTGAGCAGGTCAATCGCTGTCTTAAGCGCAGCTTCGGCGTCATCGACTGGGGACTGGTAGATTGACCCCCAGTATGTGCCTGCGGCCATCGCTTCATAGCCGACTGCGAAGTTGGTTGCGCCAACGAAGGTAATACCGTCGCGGTCAGCAGCGATGGCTGCGTTCATTGCGCCAACGCCCATGTTGTCATCGCCAGAATAAACACCGTCGATGTCGTCATACTGGACGAGGAAGGCTTCCATGACCTGCTGCGACTTTTCGCGGTTCCAGTCGCCGGGCTGTTCGTCGATCTGTTCAACGTTCGGGCAGACTTCGGGCAGACGGTCGTTGAATCCCTGTGCCCGCTCGATGGCGGTCGTGTAGCCGGGCTGGCCAGTGATGTGGACAACCTTGGCTTCGTCTTCGATGCCCAGCCCGATGAAACGGTCACACATGATCTCGGCAGATCGGATACCCTGTGTGACGTTATCAGGGCCGGAGAACGAGGCGACAAAATCGAACCCGGCCTCGGCGATGTTGGAATTGGTCACAACAACAGGGATATCAGCTTGATGCGCCTTGCGAACGGCGGGGATCACCGCTTCGCCGTTTGTTGGCCAGATGATGATGGCGTCAACTTCCTGCTGGATAAGGTCTTCCATCTGGGCGATCTGGCGCGCCACGTCCCCGCCTGCGTCCAGAACGACAACCTCAACATCGGGGTTGGCTTCGGCAGCAGCGATGAAGGCCTGCTCGTATGTGGTCTGGTAGCTATCGACGCCAACATTGTTCTGTGTGATGCCGATCGTCATTGTTTCGGCGGCAGCCATGCCTGACACGGTCATGGCGGTGGTCGCGGCAAGAAGTGTACGAATTTTCATTTTTTCCTCCCAAGGAAACTTTGTGGAATTCAGTTCATTCGACTCCCCCCTCCGTTTGGGGAATCACTGTCCGTTGGACTGGCACCAGCTTGTGAGGTTGCTCGAAACGGCGCGTCACGAAAAATATCCATTTTGATTATTCCAACCTTCGATTTGGATATTTTTGCGATACATTCTGGCTATCGACTCTCGCAATTTAAGGAGGCCTCTACTGATGGGCAATCCAGATTCGTCCAAAATGAATATTTTGCCAAACGGCCGTAAAGCACAGCCGTCACAGCCAACCAGAAAGAAAAAATCCAGTCCGATGAACGCGATGAGTGGAAAAGATACAGCCCGGTTCGTGCCCCCCAAGGCCAAAACCGAGATGCTCCAGATCATCGCCTTTCTTGAGGGATTGGGCGATGAGCTGGAAGACGTCGTGGATCTTTCCGCACCGAATCCGAATCTGCGGATGACACTTCTTTTGCTGCGTGGGCATCTTGAGGGGCGCGTGATCACCGCAACCTCCCTCATTGGCGCCAGCCGCGTGCCCTACGCCACAGCGAACCGCCGCCTGAGGGAAATGGTGAACGCCGGTCTAATCGAACAGCGCCCCCGCACCAAGACCGGCAAAAGTTTCTCCATGCATCCCAGTGAAAGGCTCATGGATCGCTGGGCCCGACTCTCGAGTCGCGTGGGTCGGCTGGCCGCAAATCGGTTCGGCGGCGAACAGACGCGGGGAGAGGCCGACGACTACTACTTTGGTGAATCCTACATGGACGCGAAGTCGATTCCACCGCTTCAGGTTCTGTCCGAGCCGCTGAAGCTCGCGGGTGGCCTGCGTGTGTTGGTTCACGGCGACCCAACTTTTATGGTCATGGATAACCTCAAGCGGCAATTCGAACAGTCCATCGGGGCGCAAATTAATCAACGCGCCTTTTCGATTGACCGCCTGCATGAAGAAGCCGTCCGCAATGCGGACCGCAAGTCCAGCCGATATGACATCATCGCCGTTGACCTGCCTTGGGTCGGGGGCTTCGCGGAGCACGGCATCCTGATGCCGCTGGACGAGGCGATGGATATCGCGAGTGTTGATCCATCTGATTTCCACACAGCTGGCTGGCAGGCCGCGCACTGGGATGGCAAGCCCTATGGTTTGCCTGCCCAGACCACGCCGGAACTACTCTTCTACCGAAAGGATATGTTCGCAGAGGCCGGGCTGGAACCTCCGGCGACAACCGACGCGTTGCTTGCCGCCGCCAAGGTGTTGCACAATCCCCAACACGGCAGGCACGGCATCGCCTGGAACGCAGCGCGCGGGACCGCTCTCGGCCACACCGTGCTCATGACGCTTGCCGATTTCGGCCAGCCTATCTTTGATCTGCCCCCGGTCGCGGGCGGGTTTTCCACAGGCCATCTGGCAGATCGGCGCTACAACGTCACGATCAATACCGAGGCAGGGCTGCGCGCCGCCGAGTTCTTACTGGAGCTGCTAAAATATTCCCCGCCAGACATCCTGTCGATGTCTTGGTATGAGCGCGTGCGCCCCTATGCGGCGGGCCGGATCGCGATGGCTTACGGCTACACCCTATTGGCGCCCTATTTCGAGTTGGACGAAGACTCGCCCGCGAACGGCCAGACAGGATACCTGCCCCATCCCGCGGGCCCCGGTGGCAGCCAGATCGCGCCTGTGGGTGGTTATATCATGGGCATTCCTGCCAATCTGTCGCCTGAACGCGTGCCAGCCGCGGTTGAGGCACTGCGCGTCTTCACTTCACCCGAGGCGCAGAAATTGTATGTGCAAAACGGCAGCCGGACCAACCCGCGCTATTCCGTTGGTGCGGATCCCGATGTGCGGCGTCTGTCCCCCATCTTCGAGGCCGTCGATGCCATGTCATGGCGTGACGAGTTGCAATTCTGGCCCCGCCCGCCCGTGCCAGAGATCAGCGAGATCATCCAGATTTGCGGTGAGGAATTCCACGACATGCTGCGTGGTCTAACGACCCCGCCCGAAACACTGCGTCGCGCACAGGAGAGAGCCGACGCCGTAATCAAGAGACACAGATCAACGTGACAAAAGGAGGAGACAATCATGGACCCCAACCGCCTCAAAGGTAAGAATATTCTCATCACCGGTGCCGCTCGCGGCATGGGTCAGTCCAACGCCGAAAACTTTGCCGCCCAAGGCGCCAATGTCTGCCTCGGTGATCTGGATCGTGACGAGGCGCAAAAGGTTGCCGATGCGATCAACGAAGCCGGTAACGGCAAGGCGATCGCTGTCAAAATGGATGTCACCAGCCGCGAAGACAACGCCGCCGCCGTGGCCGCCACGGTAGAAGCCTTCGGGTCGATCAATGTTGCGCTGTTCAACGCTGGCTTAAATAAGCCGCGGTTCTTCATGGATATTGATGAAGACAATTGGGACATGATCATGAACGTCAACACCAAAGCGATGTGGCTGGGCATGCAGGAGGCCGCCCGCCAGATGATCGCCCAAGGTCCGATGGAGGACCATCCCTATAAGCTGATCAACGTCGGCTCCATAGCATCGCGCAAACCGCTGGTGGATGTGACGGTTTATTGCACATCCAAATACGGCTGTTTGGCGCTCACCGAATGCGGCGCGCTGGGGCTGGCGGAACACAACATCACCGTAAATGGCTACGCCCCCGGCGTCGTCGTAACACCGCTGTGGGAACAGCTCGACAAGGACCTTGTCGAGATCGGTTTCAAGGAACGCGAAGGTCAGGCCTACGACGACATTGTCGAAAACAATCTGGTGATCAAACGGGTGTCCTACCCCGATGACATCACCGGGACCGCGTCGTTCCTCGCGTCCAACGACAGCGATTACATGACCGGTCAAATGATCTCTATCGATGGCGGTTGGGTCACCAAGTAGCCCCCCCC
>CBFHGD010000013.1:8853-27253 GCA_965655275.1 Octadecabacter sp.
CCCCCCCAACAAATTTTCAGCAACAAACCCGGGTGCGCATAACCGCACCCGAAAGGAGTTTTCCATGTCAGAACGTCCAGGCAACGCACTCATGCCGAACTTGCTTACCCCGCAGGATTTGGAACCCAATTGGGAATGGCGCGACAAGCTGCCCGCACATGGCCATATGTCCGTGGATTTCGAACGCCGTGTCGATCACGACCGGCTGCGCCGGTATCGGCTTGCGCGGACCCGTCAGGCGCTCAAGGCGTCCAACGCCGGCACGCTGCTGTTGTTCGATGTGAACAATATCCGCTACGTCTCGGCCACCAAGATCGGTGAATGGGAACGGGACAAAATGTGCCGCTTCTGTCTGCTGACAGGTGACGACAGCCCCTATGTCTGGGACTTCGGATCGGCCGCCCAGCACCACAAGCTGCATTCTGACTGGTTGGAGCCTGACCACTGCCTCGCTGGCGTGGTCGGCATGCGTGGTACTATTCCGCCCGAATTTGGTTTGATGCAGAAATACGCCAAGCAGATCGCTCAGTTGATCAAGGATGCAGGCATGGCCAACATGCCGGTGGGTGTGGATTACGCGGAAACGGCGATGTTCCACGCGCTTCAAGAAGAAGGGCTTAACGTGGTCGACGGCCAGCAAATCATGCTGTCTGCGCGCGAAATCAAGAACACCGATGAAATCCAGCTTTTGACGCAAGCGGCCGCCATGGTCGATGGCGTCTACCATATGATCTACGAAGAACTGAAACCCGGTATTCGCGAGAATGACATTGTCGCGCTTTCCAACAAGATGCTCTACGAGATGGGCAGTGACGACGTCGAAGCGATCAACGCCATCTCCGGCGAACGCTGCAACCCGCATCCGCATAACTTCACCGACCGCTTGATCCGCCCCGGCGATCAGGCCTTCTTTGACATTCTGCAATCCTATCAGGGCTATCGGACCTGCTATTACCGGACCTTCAACGTCGGCCGCGCGACTCCGTCCCAAAACGATGCCTATGTGAAAGCGCGCGAATGGATCGACGCCTCGATTGCGATGATCAAACCGGGTGTCACGACCGATAAGGTGGCAGCCGTTTGGCCCACGGCGCAAGAGCTTGGCTTTGCGAACGAGGATCAGGCCTTTGGTTTACAGTTCGGCCACGGCCTTGGTCTGGCGCTGCACGAACGCCCGATCATCAGCCGCGCGGTCAGCATGGATCACCCGATGGAGATCCAGACCGGCATGGTCTTTGCGCTGGAAACCTACTGCCCCGCGACGGACGGCTATTCGGCCGCCCGGATCGAGGAAGAAGTCGTCGTGACCGAAACGGGTTGCGAAGTCATCAGCCTGTTCCCCGCCGAAGAACTGCCCATCGCCAACCGCTACTGACCAGCGCTCTATCCGCGCCCGGCGTTGCCTCCCGACGCCGGGCGCGGGCCTTGCCCGTTTGCCCAAGAGGACATCATGGCCAAAACAAAGACAAACACCGAAGACTACCTGCGCATGTACCGCCAAATGGTGCGCATCCGCTCGTTCGAGGATAACGCCAACCAGCTTTATCTGTCCGCCAAAATGCCGGGCCTGACCCATATGTATTCCGGCGAGGAAGCCGTCGCTGTGGGCATCTGCGAGGCGCTGAAGGTGACTGACAAGATCACCTCGACCCACCGGGGCCACGGCCACTGTGTCGCCAAGGGTGCGAGTTTCAAAGAAATGTTCTGCGAACTTTTGGGCAAGGAAGAGGGCTATTGCCGCGGCAAGGGCGGTTCGATGCATATCGCAGACCAATCCAACGGCAATCTGGGGGCCAACGCCATTGTCGGCGGCTCCATGGGGATCGCTACGGGCTCAGCCTTCACCGCAAAAATGCTTGGCAAAGACGACGTGACCGTCTGTTTCTTTGGTGACGGGGCCACGGCACAGGGCCTGATGTATGAGGTTATGAACATGGCCGCGCTCTGGAACCTGCCTGTCATTTATGCCTGCGAAAACAACGGATATTCGGAATACACCAAAACCGAAGAGATCGCAGCCGGTTCTATCACCGCCCGCGCCGAGGCCTTTGGCATTGAAGCGCATCAGGTCGACGGGCAGGACGTGTTGGCCGTCAACGAACTGACGCAAGACCTCGTTGCGCGGGCCCGCAAAGGCGAAGGTCCATTTTTCATGGAGTTGATGACCTACCGCTATCACGGCCACCACGTGGGCGACATCAACCGCGAATACTACCGCTCCAAGGAAGAAGAGAGGGATTGGAAGGAAAACCGCGACCCGATTATCAAATTCCGCGGCTGGCTCGTTGAGCAGGGCATCGCATCCGAGGACGAGATCGAAGCGATGAACGCCGAAGTGAAGCAAGACGCGCAAGAGGCCGTCGCCTACGCTGAGGCCGCGCCTTACCCCGACGAAACCGAGGTCGACATGCACGTCTTCACAGACGTCAAACATGCGCTGGCCTGAGGAGAAAGACATGCGAGAAATTACACTGTCCCAAGCGGTCAACGAAGCCTTGGCCGAAGAGATGCGCCGCGATGAAACCGTGTTCATCATCGGCGAAGATGTGGCCGAGGCTGGAACGCCCTTCAAAGTCCTCAGCGGCCTTGTGGAAGAATTCGGCACGCAGCGCGTCGTCGACACACCCATCTCCGAACCCGGATTCATGGGCCTTGCCGTTGGTGCTGCAATGACGGGCACGCGCCCCGTCGTGGACCTGATGTTCGGCGATTTCATCTATCTCATCATGGATCAACTCTGCAATCAGGCTGCCAAGACGCACTATATGTCCGGCGGCAAGATGAGCGCGCCCTTGGTCTTGCGCACCAACATGGGCGCAACCCGCCGCTCCGCCGCGCAGCATTCGCAATCGCTGCACGCCTTAGTCGCGCATATCCCCGGCCTTAAGGTGGCGATGCCATCGTCTGCCTATGAGGCCAAGGGCCTGATGAAAACCGCGATCCGCGACAACAACCCCGTCGTGATCTTTGAAGACAAGTTGATGTATAACGACAAGGCCCCCGTGCCGGAGGAGGAATTCCTGATCCCCTTCGGAGAGGCCAACATCAAACGCGAGGGCCGCGACATCACTCTGATCGGCACGTCCTCGATGGTTCAGGTCTGCGAGGCTGCCGCGGAGATTCTTGCGAAAGAAGGGATCGACGCCGAGGTCATCGACCCGCGCACAATCGTGCCGCTGGACGAAGACACGCTGATTGCCTCCGCCAAAAAAACCAGCCGCGTGATCGTGGTCGACGAAGGGCATCAAAGCTTTGGCGTCACTGGTGAAATTGCTGGCCGGATCAATGAAAAAGCCTTCTACCACCTTGATGCGCCAGTGTTGCGCATGGGGGCAATGGACGTGCCTGTGCCGTTCTCGCCAGCTTTGGAGGACATCACGGTGCCGACGCCCGAGGGTGTGGCAGAAAACGCACGTAAACTTATGTCGGGGGAGATGATCCATGCCGCATGAGGTCATCATGCCGGCCCTTGGCATGGCGCAGGACACCGGCAAGATCGTCAGTTGGCTTAAGTCTGCTGGCGATGCCGTGAAAGTCGGTGATGCGCTGTTCGAGGTGGAAACCGACAAAGCGACGATGGAGGTGGACTCCCCCGCCGACGGCTTTCTGACAGACGTGCAGGCCGAAGCGGGGGCCGATGTGCCTGTTGGCAATGTCATCGCACTGGTGTCGGATACTGCCGAAAGCAGCGGCGCGGACGCTGCTTTCGATGCTGGTAATGACGACGACGTCCTACCCGAAGGCAGCGCCGTCATCATGCCCGCGCTTGGCATGGCGCAGGATACGGGCGTGATCGTAGCCTGGCACAAGGCGCTCGGCGACAAGGTGGCAGCTGGCGACATCCTGTTCGAAGTGGAAACTGATAAGGCGACGATGGAGGTCGAGGCCGGCACCGATGGTTTTGTCGCCGCCTTGCTTGCCGAGGCAAGCGAAGCCGCCCCCGTCGGGGATACCATTGCGATAATCTCTGCTGAAAAGCCTGCCAATCCTGTGCAGCGCAGCATCGCAGATGGTAGTGTTGCAAAACTATCTGCGACACCCGATCCGGTCCCAAAGGCAAAAGGCGAACCCAGGACTGCGCCTGAAAAGACGCCCAAAGCGAAAGCCGTCAGATCGTCCGATGGTCGTATCCTCGCCTCCCCCAAGGCGCGGCGACTGGCGCTGGAACAGGGACTGGACCTGAACCGACTTGTGGAGGCCGGACATCCCCAACCCTTCCACGTTGGTGATCTTGAGGTCCTCAGGACAATGCCCGCGCAAATTCCCGGTCACACCGGCGCACGTTCGCGTCGTCTGATTGCTGATTTGCCGAACGATGGCTCTGGCGCGTTTACCGAATGGGCAGCTGCAAACACCGACCTTCAGGACGCAAACGCCCTGCTTGCAGGCCTCGCCGCTGCAAGCCTTGGTTTCGACACGGCAACCATCGCCGTCGAAAGCTACGGGCAAAGCCGCGCCTACACAATTCCTGCTGGCCCGTTCAGCGCCATCACCAAGGCCGAAGGTGGCAGCGCCCCCGACCTCATCCTGCGCGATCTACGCATGAGCCGCGTAAGCACCGTCGATCTCGGGGCGGAAGACTCGCCGGTCCTCACGCTGACGCAAGCCAGCGGCGGGCTTTCCATCACGCTGGAGTGCGCGGCCCATCACCTTTCGGCCAGTGAGTCCGTCAGCCTTCTATCAGAATTCGCAGGCCGCATGGAGCAACCGCTCCGCCACCTGCTTTAAGTCTTGGAGACACCCATGGAATATACCGATCTCTACATCAACGGCACCTGGACAAAAGGCACCTCCGGCGAACGGTTCGACGTCATCAACCCCGCCACCGAGGAGGTGCTGGCTTCTGTCGCCTCTGCCGACATCGCCGATGCTGACGCGGCCCTCGACGCTGCCGAAGCCGCGATGAAAGACTGGGCTGCGCGCACGCCGCGCCAGCGCTCCGAAGTGCTGCGCAAGGCATGGGAGCTGATGACCGCGCGGCTTGATGAGTTCGCCCATCTCATGACGTTGGAGAACGGCAAGGCGGGGGTGGATGCAAAAGGTGAGGCCACCTACGCCGCAGAGTTTTTCCGCTGGTTCGCCGAAGAAGCCGTGCGCGCCGACGGGATGATCACCCATGCGCCCTCCTCTGGTGCGCGGATCGTGGTGCAGCACAAACCCGCGGGCCTTGCCGTACTGGTCACGCCATGGAACTACCCCGCCGCAATGGGCACCCGCAAAATCGCTCCCGCGCTGGCTGCAGGCTGTGGCGTAATCATCAAGCCAGCGTCCGAAACGCCCCTCACCATGCTTGCCCTTATGCCCCTTCTTGAAGAGGCGGGCGTTCCTGCGGGTCTTGTGAACGTCCTGCCCAGCCGCAAAACGGGGTCGCTCGTCGACCACATGCTGCATGATCCCCGCGTGCGGGTCGTCAGCTTCACCGGCTCGACCGGTGTCGGGCGGAAGCTACTGAAAAGCGCGGCCGATCAGGTCCTCAAACCCGCGATGGAGCTGGGCGGCAACGCCCCCGTCATCGTATTCGATGATGCCGATATGGACACAGCCATCGAAGGTACGATGCTTGCCAAGATGCGCAATCTTGGCGAAGCATGCACAGCCGCCAATCGCATCTATGTTCACGAAAACATCGCGGATGAGTTCACCAGGCGCCTGAGCGTGCGCATGTCAGCTCTCAAGGTCGGCGATGGCACGGACCCAAGCGTCGATGTTGGCCCACTCGTGAATGCCGATACCCGCGACAAAGTCACGGAATTCGTTGCAGACGCTGTGGCCAAAGGCGCGAAAATCGAATGTGGGGGCACCCCGCCCGAGGGCAAGGGCTATTACTTTCCGCCCACGGTCCTGTCCAACGTCTCCGAGGATGCAGACTGCGTGCGCGATGAAATCTTCGGCCCCGTCGCAGCAATCCAGACTTTCAAGGATCAAGAAGACGTCATCGCGCGCGCCAATGACACCGAATACGGCCTGGTGGCCTATGTCTTTTCGGAAGACTTCAAGCGTGCGCTTCAGGTTTGTGAACGGCTTGAATACGGCATGGTCGGCCTGAACCGTGGCCTCGTGTCGGACCCCGCCGCGCCCTTTGGTGGCGTAAAGCAGTCCGGCCTTGGCCGCGAAGGCGGGCATGAAGGCATGCTTGAGTTTATGGAAACGCAATACATTTCGGCCAGTTGGTAAGGGGGCTGATATGAGCGACATCATCGCACCACCTTCGGTTCGGGCCCTTGCGCGCCAAAAGGGCATCGACTTAGAGAAACTCGCCAAGGATCTGGGCCGCACCTCCATCGCGCGTGAGGATTTGGAGGGCGGGAAACCAGCCGCCGCGCCTGCCGGTGACACCTCCTATTGGGATGTGGATCACAGCCAATTCGGCCCCGTGACCGAAGAGCCGATGAGCCGCTTTGCGCAGGTGGCCGCCGCCAACCTCGGGGCGGCCAATGCTTTCATCCCGCAGGTGACACACCATGACCGCGCCGATGTCACCGCGATCGAAGACCTGCGACGCGAACTGAAGCCCGAAGCACAAGCGCGCGGCGTCAAGCTGACTGCGCTGGCGTTTCAGGCCAAGGCGCTGGCGCGTTCATTGCATGAATTTCCACGGTTTAATTCTTCGCTTTCGCGTGATGGCAAGACCCTGACGCTAAAGGACTACGTTCACATCGGCATCGCGGTAGACACGGCCCACGGCCTAATGGTTCCCGTTGTCCGCGACGTGGACCGCAAAGGCCTTTGGCAGATCGCGGCAGAGATTTCTGAACTCGCCACACGCGCGCAAAACCGCAAGGTTGGACCAGATGAAATGGGCGGCGCCTCGATGACGATCACAAATCTGGGTGGTATCGGTGGCATTGGCTTCACGCCCATCGTCAACCCGCCCGAAGTCGCCATTCTTGGCATAACCCGCACGGACACGGTCACGGTCTGGGACGGCGACACCCCCCACCCCGTGCCAATGGTCCCACTCGATCTGAGCTATGACCACCGCGTCATCAACGGCGCCGATGCGGCCCGCTTTGTCAGCTACCTTGCGGGGCTGATCGCGGATCCGCGCCGGATCATGGTTTAGGGGGTGCCGATGCCTGACAATCACGCCGACCTCATCGTTCTGGGCGCAGGTCCTGGCGGTTATGCCTGTGCTTTTCGCGCCGCCGATCTGGGGCGCAATGTCGTCATGGTCGACCCACGTGCCACACTTGGCGGGGTTTGCCTGAATGTTGGTTGTATCCCGTCCAAAGCCCTCTTGCACGCGGCCGAGGTGATCCGCGAGGCCCGCCACGGGGACGACTGGGGCGTCTCAACCGGCAAGGTCTCCGTTGATCTGGACAAGTTGCGCGCGAAGAAAAACAGCATCGTCGAACAACTGACCACGGGCCTCGTTGGCCTTGCCAAGCGGCGAAAGGTCCAGACCATCCGTGGCACGGCAAAGTTCACCGGCGATAAGACCGTTGACATCGACGGCGCCGCGTGGACCTTCGATCAGGCGGTGATCGCCGTCGGCTCGGCCCCTGTGCGCCTGCCCGGCTGGCCCGAAGACAATCGCATCTGGGATTCAACCGATGCGCTTGAGCTTCGCGAGGTGCCTAAGAAACTCTCGATCGTCGGCGGCGGAATCATCGGGCTGGAAATGGCCACGGTCTATGCAGCCCTGGGCAGCAATGTCACGGTGATCGAATTCATGGACCAGATTGCTCCCGGCGCAGATAGTGATGCGGTCGCGATCCTGCACGCCGCCCTTGAGGCAGAAGGTGTCACGATCCACACCTCTACCAAAGTGACCGAGGTCAAAGCCACCAAAGCCGCGCTAACTCTCAGCTGTGAAGGCGGATTTAAGGGGAACATCAAGGCCGATGCGGCAATCCAGGCGGTGGGCCGACGCTCGAACGGTAGCCTTGTCGATCCAAGCGCCGCAGATGTAGAGACTGACGACCGCGGCATTATCCATGTGGATGCCACTTGCCGCACGAATGTTGCTAACATTTTTGCGATCGGCGATGTCACCGGCAACCCGATGTTGGCACATCGCGCCACCCATCAAGGCCACGTCGCCGCCGAAGTCGCCTCGGGTCACGCGGCAGCATTGGAGACCAGCCTCATACCTTCGGTGGCCTATACCGCGCCAGAACTGGCTTGGGCTGGCCTGACACAGGGACAGGCCAGGGATCGGGGCGTCGCACACAAGGTTGCCAGCTTTCCCTGGGCTGCCAGCGGGCGGAATCTGGCTTCGGGGGGGGGCGATGGGCTGACCAAACTGGTCTATTGCCCCGAAACCCAGCGCCTGCTTGGCGCGACGATTGTGGGTCGAAATGCCGGAGAGCTTCTGGCCGAATGCGTGCTGGCAATGGAAATGGGTGCAACCCTCGAAGATGTTTCACTCGCGGTTCATGCGCACCCGACACTTTCCGAAACCGTAGGCTTCACTGCAGAACGCGCCCTCGGCACGCTAACCGATCTGTGACTTTGCCGGGCCTCTCTATCGACCTCAGCGGGCAGACAGCGCTCGTCACCGGAGCAAGCCACGCCATCGCCATCACCCGTGGCATCTAGCCTTGACGCAAACATCAGCGGAGTTTCCATCAACCTCGATTGTGCTGCGTATGTCATGTTGAGCTGATCCAGCGTGACGGTTCGGATTATCGCTGGTTCAAGGATCAGGCCAATCCCAGCACCCCGAACGGCTGGTTTGGTGAAACTCTCTGCACTGCAAAACGCAGGTTGCCGTATCTTCAAAAGGCTGCTCTGTCCGCACAACGGACATCGACATGCACCACAAAACAGCCCCTGTTAATGCTCCCGACGTTCCTTCGGGACTTTCGCGCCCTCTGAGTCCCTTTGCAATATGCCCTGCCCAATGACGTGCATCGTCTACTGGATAGGCCCGCACTGCCCCCCTGCACAGCCCTTTTCATTTGCGCCCGCACCCGTAAAGTGGCGCAACACCGAGCAACCAACCGGATCGAAACCCTATGATTGATTTCCTTGTCATTGGCGGCGGCATCGCCGGAACGTCTGTGGGCGCGCGCCTGTCCGAAACGGGCAGCGTAATAGTGCTGGAACGCGAAACGGCGCTGGCCTATCACGCGTCGGGCCGCTCTGCCGCGATGTTTGAGGAAAGCTACGGTTTGCCCTCCACGATCGCGCTCAACGAGGCCAGCAAGGATCACCATTTCACCGCCCACGGCGGCGTCACCAGCCCGCGCGGGCTGATGCTGGTCGGCACGGCGGACAACGACGCACAGTTTGGTGCCGATCTTGTCGCGATGAAGATGCACGAGGTCGACCACAGCGAGGCGCGCGCCCTGCTCCCCATCCTCAATGACACGGTCACACGGGTCGGCTACCACGCCGAAGCCTGGGATCTGGATACCGACAAAATGGTGCAAGACTTCGCCAGTGACATACGCGCCAAAGGCGGCACGGTACGCACGGGCGCAGAAGTCACCGCAATCTCCCGCACGGCGGCAGGCTGGGCGGTCACCGTGGGACGCGAAGTCATCACAGCGCGCACGGTGGTGAACGCCGCGGGCGCATGGGTGGATGTGATCGCTGAAATGGCGGGTATCGCGCCCCTTGGCGTCACACCCCTGCGCCGCTCTATGGCGCGCATCCCCGCGCCGGGCGGCCATGACGTGTCCGGCTGGCCGATGCTGTTTGGACCGGGCGAAAACTGGTATGCCAAACCCGACGCGGGCGCGCTGATCGTGTCGCCCGCCGAAGAAGAATTGATGCCCCCGATGGACGCATGGGCCGACGACATGGTGCTGGCCGAGGGGCTGGCCCGCTACGAATCCCACGTCACGCAGCCCGTCACGCGGCTGTTGTCCAACTGGGCGGGCCTGCGCACGTTTTCACCGGATCGAAACCTTGTGTTGGGGCCGGACCCGCGCGATGCGCAGTTCGTCTGGATGGCGGGGCAAGGCGGCTACGGTTTTCAAACCGCGCCCGCCGCAAGCCGGCTGGCCGCTGATCTGGTGATGGGCAACACACCCGAAATTGATGCCGCGATGGTGGCCAGACTGCAACCGCATCGTTTTGACGCCTAAGCGACCGCCGCGCGCAGCTCCCACGACCGCAGGGTCATGAAATCAAGGTCACATTCACCGTCCGGCAACACCGTTTCAACAGCCACACCTTCGGCAAAAACAATCCCCTGCTCGGGCAAGGCCAGCTGCACATAACTGACCGGCGTTTTGACGTTTTCAACCTGCACGTTGTCATGGGACGCCGCCAGCGATTTGGCCCGCACCAACACCGCATCCGTGCCAAACAACAGCGGTACTCGGATATGTTCAAACAGCACGCGGTGCTGCGGCCCGACGCATAAATCGGCCTGTGGCAACCCGAACCCAAGCGCACCTCGGGCAATACGCACAGGAAAATGCGCCCGCTCGGACGGGGCGGCAAAGGTCTCGCGCACAAGGGTCAGGGGTTGCGCGCCACAATCGCGGGTGTTGACCAGATCACCGACACGCAGAGTCGACGCCGCCCGTTCGCCCAAAGGCGTTGCAATGCGCGTGTCAGGGGTCACGCCAAACGCCGCCACCCACGGGGCCAACGCCTGCAATTCAGGTTGGTATCTCATCTCTGCTCTCTCCGACTCTGCTGTCCGGTTCAAAATGATCATGTCGGAAAAAGCGGGCGGTCTGGTGGCGCAAATAAGGCCATTGTCTAGAGTTTTGTGCGCCAAGACCACGCTGCGCCCCTTTGTCGCGACGGAAACACGCGCGGCGTTCGTTATACGAATGAAAACATAAGGAGTTTTACATGTTTCGTTCCCTCATCGTCGCCCTCACCCTTTGCGCCCCTGCGGCCATGGCACAAAACACCCCCGGCACGCATTTCATTGAAAACTGGGATCTTGACGGCGACGGGTCCATCACCGCCGCCGAACTCACCGAACGCCGCGACATCGTTTTCAGCATGTTTGACGACAACGAAGACGACAGCCTCGACGCCGGTGAGTACACCAACTTCGATGAAACACGCGCCCTTGATATGGCGCAGAACGCAGGCAACCATGGCGCTGGACAGGGGGGCGAACGGATGAATAAGGGCATGACGATGGCCTTCAACGACGCCGACGGGGACGGCGCGGTCACACGCGCCGAATTTGCCGCCGGAAGTGACGGCTGGTTTTCGATGATGGACAAAAACGCAGATGGCCTCATCAGCGCCGAAGACTTCGGGCGACCCAGCAACTAGGCACGTCAGGACAGGTCGGGGCGGCGCTCGACCTGTCTGCCAACTCTTTGACACATCAGTCGTTTGACCTCCCCGCGCGAACACGCAACAGTGCGCCATGATCACGACGTCCACCATCATCGACCCCCGCATCAACGCCATGATCCGTGAATTCGCGGCCGCCCGCGGGTTCGTTGGCATGCCTGAACACCGCCTGATCTATACCTCTGCCGATTTTCCCGAAACGCGGCAGGTTTGGCAGGTCGCCCTCGGGCCGGATGTTTACGCGCTCAAGCTCGATCACGAGGCCGACAGCGACGGGCGCCTGACCAAAGAATTCCACGAGCTGCAAAACCTGCTGGATCACTTTGCCCAATACGACAAACTCGCCGTCGTCAAACCCGTTTACCTGTCCCCGGGCGGCACGTTCTGCGTGACCGAATTCCTCGATCTTCAGACCGCGGGCACGCGCCTGAACGATTCCGCCAACGAACAAAACCGCCGTCAGGTATTTCGCCGTGCGGGGCTGTGGTTGCATGCGATGCACGAATACAAACCCCAAAAACGCAAGGAGTGGTGGGGCAACTGGATGGTCAAGGAACTTGACGAGATCGTCGCGCGCGGTGACATGCAGGCCGATCCGGATGATGTTGCGCTGATGCGGGCGATCCTGCGTGAACAAATCCACAAGGTGAACCGGACCCGCGATATCCACGCATCATCCCATGGTGATTTTCACAGCGAAAACATGATGTTGGGGCCGGGCGTCATCTATGGCTTCGACCTCACCGAGGCCCGCGCGAAGATGGCCGTTTATGACATCGTGGACTTCCTGAAGATCGACATTCACCGCGATACGCCGGTTGATGGACTCGACAGCGCAGGCATCACGGCCCTGCATCGGCAGATGTTTTTCAAAGGCTACAAACACAAGATCAACCAAGACGTGCTTGATGTGTCCCTGCGCGGGCGCCTTTTGATCGATTGGGCGTCAATTACAAAGGCCAGCCATTCAAGACACGAGTTTTCGCGTAGCAAGTTTCGCAAGCTGAAACACCGCCTCGATATCGCCTACGCAAAAGCCTAAAAGAACGACCGCCTGCTGCGGCTGAGGGCGAAACCGCCCCCTGCGCCGTTCGTGCAGTTCACGCCACCCGTCGTCATCTGGCAACTGTAGTTGAACAACGACACAAACAGCGCGCTAGGCGTCTTTGCGAATAGTCTCGTTCCTGGGGTCATAGGGGCTGTCCTGCACAACTTCGGCGTCCCAAAGTTCGCGGAACATGCGCACCTTAACGCGGGTGCCGACCGCGCATAATTCAGGCGGCAGATAGCCCATACCAATGGATTTGTTGAACGCCACAGAATAGCCGCCAGACGTCAGCCGCCCGACCTTCTGGCCGTCATGCACCAACGCCTCGCGCCCCCATGGGTCCGCATCGGCAGGTCCGTCAATCAGCAGCGTCACGCATTTGCTGCGAATGCCGATTTTTTCCATCGCCGCCTTGCCGTGAAAGTCTTTTTCGAGGTCCACAAAGCGCGGCAAATCCGCCTCAAGCGGCGTCGCATCGCGCCCCAGTTCAGTGCCAAACGCCCGGTAGGATTTTTCCATCCGCAGCCAGTTTTGCGCCCGCGCGCCCACCAGCTTCATGCCATGCGGCTCGCCCGCCTTTTCCAGCAGATCAAACAGGTAGTTCTGCATCTCGATCGGGTGGTGCAGCTCCCAACCCAGCTCGCCGGTATAGGCCACGCGGATCGCGTTGACGGGGCACATGCCCAGCTCGATCTGCTTGGCGCTCAGCCACGGGAAGCGTTTGTTGCTCAGCGCGGTGGCCGGGTCGGCATCGTTGATCACGGCGTTCAGCACATCGCGCGACTTCGGCCCCGCAATGGCGAACACACCCCACTGTGTCGTGACGTTCTGGCATTCGATGCGGCCAAACTCGGCCTCTTTATCCTCAATTGCCTTGCGCAGAAAATCGGCGTCATAGGCCGTCCAAGCCCCTGCAGACACAAGATAATACTCGTCGTCCTTCATCCGGACAATCGTGTATTCCGTGCGGGTCGTGCCGTGTGACGTCAGCGCATAGGTCAGGTTGATGCGGCCGACGCGGGGCAATTTGTTGGTGGTGAACCACTCCAGAAACGCCGTCGCGCCGGGGCCTTTGACGATGTGTTTGGTAAACGCTGTGGCATCGACCAGCCCCACACCCTCGCGGATCGCTTTCGCCTCATCCACTGCGTATTGCCACCATCCGCCGCGCTTGAAACTGCGCGCGTCATGGTCGAAATTGTCCGGCGCATCGACGGGCCCGAAATAGTTGGGCCGCTCCCAACCGTTCACAAACCCGAACTGAGCACCCCTCGCCGCTTGGCGGTCATAGGCGGGCGAACACCGCAGGGGGCGGCACGCGGGCCGCTCCTCATCGGGGTGGTGCAGGATGTAAACGTGGTCATAACATTCCTCGTTCTTGCGCGCGGCATACTCCGTCGTCATCCAGTCGCCGTAGCGTTTGGGGTCCAGGCTCGCCATGTCGATCTCGGCCTCCCCGTCCACCATCATCTGCGCAAGGTAATAGCCCGTGCCACCCGCCGCCGTGATGCCAAACGAAAACCCTTCGGCCAGCCACATATTGCGCAGGCCCGGCGCGGGGCCGACCAGCGGGTTGCCGTCCGGCGTGTAACAGATCGGGCCGTTGAAATCGTCCTTCAACCCGCTTTCCTCACAGGATGGAACGCGGTGGATCATCGCCATATATTGCTCTTCGATCCGCTCCAGATCGAGCTGGAACAGATCGGCACGAAAACTGTCGGGCACGCCGTGTTCAAAACAGGCAGGCGCGCCTTTTTCGTAGACACCCAAAATCCAGCCGCCCCGTTCTTCGCGCACGTAGCTTTGCGCATCCGCATCGCGCACCACAGGGTGTTCCCCATTGCCCGCCGCGCGGTATTTCACCAGCTCGGGGTCTTGATCCATAACGATAAATTGGTGTTCTACGGGGATCGCAGGCATTTTGATGCCCAGCATTTTGGCGGTGCGCTGCGCGTGGTTGCCGGACGCGGTGACGACGTGTTCTGCCGTAATCACGATCTGTTCGTCGCTGGGCACCAGATTGCCGCCCTTTTCCACCATTTTGGTGCAGGTCACGTCCCACGCGGTGCCGTTCCAGTCAAACGCATCCGCCTGCCATTTGCGCACAATTTCAACGCCGCGTTGCCGCGCGCCCTTGGCCATCGCCATCGTCACATCGGCGGGGTTAATGTAGCCGTCCTCGTGGTGGTAGATCGCGCCCTTCAGATCGGACGTTTCAATCAACGGCCAGCGCGCCTTGATGTCGTCAGGCGTCAGCCATTCCACGGGAACATCACATGTTTCGGCGGTGGACGCATACAGCATATACTCCTCCATCCGCTCGTCCGTTTGTGCCATGCGCAGGTTCCCGACGACCGCAAAGCCTGCGTTAAGCCCCGTCTCCGCCTCAAGCTGCTTGTAGAAATCGACCGAATATTTGTGGATGTGCGTCGTCGCGAAGGACATGTTGAACAGCGGCAACAAACCCGCGGCGTGCCATGTGGACCCGCTCGTCAATTCGTCACGCTCCAGCAGCATCACATCGTCCCATCCGGCCTTTGCCAGATGGTATGCGATCGACGTTCCAACGGCCCCGCCGCCCACGACCAGTGCTTTGACTTGAGTTTTCATGCCGGCGACTCCCCTAGCGCATTTTGCAACAATCTGCCCCATTCCCGCGCCCGCCGCGAAACCGCGCCGACGCGAAAGCATGCGAAAACGACCAAGCACGCCCCTCAGGCCCCTTTGTCGGGCAAATTGTGGTCCAGGGCGCGTTATAGGGTGGGTTAACGACCGGTTGACGTGTGCGGCAATTATGCCGCAGGGGGCACAACCCTCCGTGTTTCCCCTAGGCGAACCCGCAAGCCGCACATATATTCAACCTACGATAACGCGAGAAAGCCGCGCCAAGCGGCTCCGCGAGGAGAGCAGTAATGACACGTATCAGTTTGGCGGCCTTCGGGGCCGCGATTATCCTAGGCGCATGCACCCCACCCGAGATCACGTCCCGGCTGGACAGCAATGACACATTCAATTCAGGTTTCAGCGGTCCGGACAGCTATGTGCCCGTCCCCGTCGGAAGCCGGTCCGAGAACGACTTTATGCGCTTCTCGACCATGTCACTGGTCCGCTAAGGCAGGGAAAACCCTGCCACGACACGCGTGCCCCGATGCCGTTACAACATCGCCGGAACGACCAGATCAGGCGGGCGGTGACCATCATCGAACGTCTTGATGTTCAGCAAAACCTTCTCCCCCATCTCGATCCGGCCTTCTACGGTGGCTGACCCCATGTGCGGCAGCAAAACCACGTTCTTCAATTCGCGCAAACGCGGGTTTATGTCCGTGCCGTTTTCATAAACATCAAGGCCCGCCCCCGCGATATCACCGCTGCGCAACATCCGTGTCAGGGCGTTCTCGTCAATCACCTCCCCGCGCGACGTGTTCACGATAACCGCATCCGGCTTCATCAATTTCAGGCGGCGGGCATTCATCAAATGAAACGTTGCGGGCGTGTGCGGACAATTGATGGAAATAATATCCATGCGCGCGACCATCTGGTCGAGACTTTCCCACCAAGTTGCGTCCAACGCGTCCTCGACCTCGGGGCGCAAACGGCGACGGTTGTTGTAATGGATCTGCATACCGAACGCGCGCGCACGTTTGGCGACAGCCTGCCCGATGCGACCCATCCCCAAAATACCAAGGCGCCGCCCCGCAATCCGGCCGCCCAACATAGCGGTCGGGGCCCATCCGTCCCACGACCCTTCCTGCATCAGCGCCAACCCTTCCGGGATGCGCCGCGTCACCGCCAAAATCAGCGCCATTGTCATGTCGGCCGTGTCTTCCGTCACCACGCCGGGCGTGTTGGACACCAGGATGCCGCGCTGACGCGCCGTCGCCACATCAATATGATCAACGCCCGACCCGTAATTGGCGATCAGTTTCAAACGCTCGCCCGCCCGCCCCAGCAGCGCTGCGTTGATGTCATCGGTGACCGTCGGAACCAGCACATCACAGGTCTGCACCGCCTCCACCAACTCATCAGCCGTCATCGGCGTATCGTCGGTGCGCAGCGTGACATCGAACAATTCGCGCAGACGCGTCTCGACTGCATCCGGCAACCGTCGCGTGACGGTAACACTTAGACGTTTGGTTGGCATGTATAGGCTCCCCTCGCTTGCCCCGTAGGGCGGTTGCTGCCAAATTGCCCGCAAAGGTCCGGTGGCACAAGAACCACCATGACAAATTCAGGGCCGGTTGAGGATACAGGTAATGAGAGCAGAGCGTTTCAAAACCCTCGTTGTGGCTGTCGCTATGGCGTTTGGCCTGACCACGGGCGTATCGGCCGAGGATGTTGCGCAAGACGTTGTGACGCAGGCCAGCGCGATCACCGCTGTGCAGGCCGACCGCGGGCCTGTCACCAACCTGCCGATGCCGCGCTACGTCTCTCTCAAGGCCAACGAAGCCAATGTGCGCCGTGGCCCGTCCCTGTCCCACCGCATCGATTGGGTGTTCTTGCGCCGCGACATGCCGTTGCGCGTGGTCGGTGAATACGGCCACTGGCGCCGGGTTGTGGACCGCGAAGGCATGGGCGGCTGGGTGCATTATTCGCTTCTGTCCGGCAATCGCACCGTCATTATCGACCAGGATTTGCTGGTCCTGCACGGCGCGCCCGTGCCCGAAGCCACCGAGGTCGCCATGTTGGAACTTGGCGTAATCGCGGACCTTGGCGAATGCAGCATCGACTGGTGCCGCCTGCGTGCGGGCGGCTACCGTGGCTGGGCCCAGAAATCCGCGCTCTTCGGTGTCGGCGCGAATGAAGTGCGCGACTAAGCCCGGACGAGAGCGGCCCTTCGGGGAGAGTTTATCGGGGCCAGATGAAGCCTAGCCCGCCAATCCCCGCCCTTTGAGCAACGCCGTCGCGTCCGGCATGGAGCCGCGGAACTTCTGATAGAGATCAGCAGCGTCTTCGGACCCGCCCGCCGACAGGATGAATTTCTCCAGCTTCTTGGCCATGTCGGGGTCGAATGGCCCGCCATTTTCCTCAAACGCCTGAAACGCGTCCGCGTCCATGACTTCGGACCACATGTAGCTGTAATAGCCGCTGGAGTACCCGTCACCGGCAAACACGTGGGCAAAATGCGGCGTGGCGTGGCGCATGCGGATCGCGTGGGGCATGCCCATGTCTTCCAGCACTTCGGCCTGTTTTTGCATCGGGTCGGCGGGCGCGTCCTCGCCCTCATGAAACGCAAGATCGACCATGGCGGACGCCACGTATTCCACCGTCGAAAACCCCATATCGTAGGTCGCGGCCCCCAACATCCGGTCAAGCAAATCACGCGGCATCGGTTCGCCCGTGTCTGCATGGGTGGCGAATTCCGCCAGAACGTCAGGCACCTCCAGCCAGTGTTCATAAAGCTGGCTGGGCAATTCCACAAAATCGCGCGCCACCGACGTGCCCGAAATCGACTCATAGGTCACGTCAGACAACATCTGGTGCAACGCATGCCCGAACTCGTGAAACAACGTGCGCGCGTCGTCGTAACTCAACAACGCGGGCGTGCCCTCGGCCGGTTTGGCGAAATTGCATACGTTGATCACATGGGGCCGGATATCGCCCGCCAGCTTTTGCTGGCTGCGCATCGCGCTGCACCACGCGCCGGAGCGTTTGGACCCACGGGCGAAGTAATCGCCGATGAACACCGCCATATGTTTGCCGTCGCGCGTGACCTCCCAAGCGCGGCAATCGGCGTGATACAGTGGCGCGTCAATCGGCGTAAACTCCAACCCGAACAACCGGTTGGAACAGGCGAACGCCGCCTCGATCATGCGTTCCAGCTGCAAATAGGGCTTTAGCTCCGCCTCGTTCAAATCATGTTCGGCGGCGCGGCGTTTTTCGCTGTAATAGCGCCAGTCCCACGGCTCCAGCGGACCGGTTTCATCGTCATTGTGCATCATCGCCTGCAACACGACCGCGTCCGATTGAGCCGCCGCCTTCGCGGGCTCCCACACCTGCATCAACAAATCGCGCACCGCGGCCGGTGTCTTGGCCATCTCGGTTTCCAGTTTGTAGTCGGCAAAGCTGTCATAGCCCAACAAACTGGCGCGTTCGGCCCGCAGCGCAAGAATCTCGCCCGCCAGCGCACGGTTG
>CBFHGD010000014.1:0-26023 GCA_965655275.1 Octadecabacter sp.
TCGCGCATATGGGTTTCGTGACGATGGGTATCTTCACGTTCAACCAGCAGGGTCTTGATGGCGCGATCTTTCAGATGTTGTCGCACGGGTTCATTTCCGGCGCGTTGTTCCTGTGTGTCGGCGTGATCTATGACCGCATGCATACCCGCGAGATCGACGCATACGGCGGCCTTGTGAACCGCATGCCGGCCTATGCGCTGATCTTCATGTTCTTCACGATGGCAAACGTCGCCTTGCCCGGCACGTCCGGCTTTGTTGGCGAATTCCTGACGCTGGTCGGTGTGTTCCAGGTCAACACCTGGGTTGCGGCCGTGGCGACGACGGGCGTGATCCTGTCTGCGGGTTATGCGCTGTGGCTTTATCGCCGCGTCGTCATGGGTGACCTGATCAAGGAAAGCCTGAAATCCATCACTGACATGACCCCGCGCGAGCGTGTGATCTTCGCGCCGCTGGTGGTTATGACCCTTCTGCTGGGCGTCTACCCCGCCCTTGTCACCGATATTATCGGGCCGTCGGTCACCGCATTGGTTGTCCATGTTGAAACTGCTCAGGACGCTTACGCGTCTGCGATGCAAATGGCCCAGAACTAAGGAACGCTTTGATGTTGTCCCAAGACCTCAACACCATCCTGCCGGAAATCATCCTGTCGCTGTTCGCGATGGGGGCGTTGCTTGGCGCTGTTTACACGGTGAAAGACAAGGCCGCGACGCTGCTGGTCTGGATCACATCGGGCCTGTTCGTCGCGCTCGCCTTTTGGGTCGCAACCACGGGCGACGGGGCGACCACTGCGTTTAACGGCATGTTCGTGGATGACGCGTTCAGCCGGTTTGCCAAGGTTGCCATCCTGCTGTCCGCCGCCGCCATTCTGGTGATGAGCCAGGATTACATGCTGAAACGCGGCCTTTTGCGGTTTGAATACCCGATCCTGATCGCGCTGGCTGTTGTCGGCATGATGATGATGGTTTCGGCGGGCGATTTGATGGTGCTTTACATGGGGCTCGAGCTGCAATCGCTGGCCTTGTATGTTGTGGCCTCCCTGCGCCGCGATAGCGTGAAATCGACCGAAGCGGGCCTGAAGTATTTTGTGCTGGGCGCGCTGTCATCGGGTCTGCTGCTTTATGGTGCATCGCTGACCTATGGTTTTGCAGGCACCACGTCCTTTGCTGGGATCATTGATGCGACGCAAGATGGCGTCTCGTTGGGGCTGTTGTTTGGCCTTGTGTTTATGTCTGCGGGTTTCGCGTTCAAGGTCTCTGCGGCCCCGTTCCACATGTGGACGCCGGACGTCTATGAAGGCTCCCCCACACCCGTGACCGCGTTTTTCGCAACGGCCCCCAAGGTCGCCGCGATGAGCCTGTTCGCGCGGGTCGTGCATGATGCCTTCGGCAATTCGGTTGCTGACTGGCAGCAGATCGTCGCGTTCCTGTCCGTGATTTCCATGTTCCTTGGCGGTATTGCCGCGATCGGGCAGCGTAATATCAAACGCCTGATGGCCTATTCGTCGATTGCCCATATGGGCTTTGCGTTGATGGGGCTTGCGGCGGGCACAGCGTTTGGCGTGCAGGCCATGCTGGTCTATCTGTCGATCTATGTGGCGATGAACATCGGGACATTCGCGTTCATCCTGTCGATGGAAAAAGATGGCCTGCCGGTGACAGATATCAACGCGCTGAACCTCTATTCCAAACGCGACCCGCTGAAGGCCTTGGCGATGCTGGTCTTGCTGTTCTCGCTGGCGGGTGTGCCACCGATGCTCGGGTTCTTCGGTAAATTCTATGTTCTGCAGGCTGCTTACAATGCAGGCCTCGGCTGGTTGGCTGTGGCCGGTGTGATCGCCTCGGTGATCGGCGCATTCTACTACCTGCGCCTCGTCTACTTCATGTATTTCGGCTCCGAACCCGACGAACAGCTCGACCGTAACGGCTCATCCGTTTTGTGGGGCTTCCTTGTCGCCTCTGCTGCGGTCATGATCCTTGGTGTTGTCAACATGTTCGGGATCGAACCCCTGGCCGAAGCTGCGTCGCTCGCCCTTGTTAACTAGCGCACCTGATTGGCCGGCCGAGGTCGGCCACTCCCATTTCGTCGAGGTCTCGTCGACCCTTGATGTGGCCCGCGATCAGGCGGGCGCACGCCCGAATCCTATGTGGTTCACAGCCCAGCACCAATCGGCAAGCCGGGGGCGGCGTGGCCGTGCGTGGGTCGCGCCGGTTGGCAATTTTTACGGCACGCTGGCGATGCCTTGCGCTGACCCCGAAGTCGCATCCCTGCGCAGCTTTGTTGCGGCGCTTGCACTGCATGACGCCTTGCGCGCGGCCATGGGCGAGGGGCCTGATCTGGCGCTGAAATGGCCCAACGACGTGTTGCTGAACGGCGGCAAGGTCGCGGGTATCCTGCTCGAAAGCCTGTCCGTCGCGGGGCGGTTCTGGGGTGTGGCGGTCGGCATCGGGGTGAATCTGATCGCGGCACCCGCACTGGATCAAGTCGAAACGGGCGCGGTTTATCCTGTATCCGTCAAGGGCGAGAGCGGCGCGGATGTGACGCCGGATGCCTTCCTCGCCCATCTTGCCCCCGCCTTCGCCCGTTGGGACGCACAGTTGGCGACCTACGGGTTTGAGCCGCTTCGCACCGCATGGCTGGCGCGCGCCGCGCGGCTGGGTGAGACAATTACAGCACGCCTTCCAAATGAGGACGTAACGGGAACCTTTGATACTGTGGATAAAAACGGCTATCTGGTCCTCACCACCGCCCACGGCGTGCGAAACATCGCGGCCGCGGACGTATTTTTCTAAGGACCTCCCATGCTGCTTTGTATTGATTGCGGAAATACCAACACCGTCTTCGCCCTGTGGGACGGGGAGGAGTTTTTGTGCACGTTTCGCACCGCAACCGAATGGCAGCGCACGGCGGACCAGTATTTCGTTTGGTGGTCAACGCTGTTGAATCACCACAAGATCGACGCCCATGTGGACGAGGTTATCATTTCGTCCACGGTGCCGCGCGTGGTGTTTAACTTGCGCGTCATGGCGGACCGCTACTTTGATACGCGCCCTTATGTTGTTTCAAAGCCCGATTGTTTGTTGCCAGTGCCGCCCCGTGTGGACGAAGGCACTGCCGTCGGGCCCGACCGTTTGGTCAACACCGCAGGCGCATTTGATCGCCATGGCGGCGATCTGGTGGTTGTAGATTTCGGAACCGCCACCACATTTGATGTCGTGGCGCATGACGGCGCCTATGTGGGGGGGGTGATCGCGCCCGGCGTGAACCTCAGCCTTGAGGCGTTGCACCAGGCAGCGGCTGCGCTGCCCCATGTCGATATTACCAAACCACAGCACGTGATCGGAACCAACACCGTCGCTTGCATGCAATCGGGTGTCTTTTGGGGCTATGTCGGCCTCATCAAGGGCATTTGTGAACAAATAAAGGGTGAATACGACCGCCCCATGAAAGTCGTAGGAACGGGAGGGTTGGCACCATTGTTTTCAAGTGGTTACGCCCTTTTTGATGTAATCGAAGATGACCTGACGATGCACGGATTGACCGTGATCCACAGGTTCAACAAGGACAACAATAACTAAAATGAGCAAAGCAAGATTGATGTATCTCCCCCTCGGTGGAGCGGGCGAGATCGGTATGAATTGTTACGTCTATGGCTACGGCCCTGCGGACGCGGAACGCCTTATCGTCGTGGATCTGGGGGTAACGTTCCCCGATATGGACAGCACACCAGGGGTTGATTTGATCCTGCCGGACGTAAGCTGGCTGGAACAACGAAAGAACCAGATCGAGGCGATTTTCATCACCCACGCGCACGAAGACCACGTTGGCGCTGTCGGGCATTTGTATGAACGCCTCGGCGCGCCGATTTATGCGCGCGCGTTTACGGCCAACATCGCGCGGCGCAAAATGTCCGAGCACGGGTATTCGGACAGCACCGTCAAGACCGTGGGCAAGTGGCCCGAAACCGTGAAGGCGGGACCCTTCGAGGTCGGCTTTGTGCCGATCAGCCATTCGATCCCCGAAAGCAGCGGTCTGGTGATCGACAGCAAGGGCGGGCGGATTGTCCACACGGGTGATTTCAAGATCGACCTGAACCCCGGTGTGGGCGAGGCGTTTGATGCGAAATTGTGGGGGTCATTGGCCAAAGGCGGCGTAAAGGCGTTGGTCTGTGATTCCACCAACGTGTTTTCACGTGAGGAGGGCCGCAGTGAATCCACTGTCGGGCCGGAAATTGAAGAATTCCTGAAGACTGCGACAGGGATGGTCGCCGCGACCACATTCGCATCCAACATCGCGCGTGTGCGCACAATCGCGCAGGCGGCTGACCGTGCGGGGCGTTCGGTGTGTCTGCTGGGCCGCTCCATGCGCCGGATGGTCGAGGCCGCGACAGAAGTCGGCATTTTGAAAGACTTTCCGCACGTCATCGGAGCCGAAGACGTCACCAGCCTGCCGCGCGAAAATGTGCTGCTGTTGGTGACTGGATCACAGGGCGAGCGCCGCGCGGCCTCCGCGCAACTGGCCAACGGCAAGTATATGGGCATCACGTTGAAAGAGGGGGATACGTTCCTGTTTTCATCCAAGACCATTCCGGGCAATGAACGCGGCGTGATCCGCATCATGAACCAGATGTCCGAACAAGGCGTTGATGTTGTTGACGATAATGGCGGCCTGTATCACGTGTCCGGCCACGCCAACCGCCCCGATCTGGATGTCATGCGCGACCTGATCAAGCCACAGACGTTGATCCCCATGCACGGCGAACACCGCCATTTGCGTGAACATGTCAAGATTTCAGAGGCCGCGGGCGTGCAAGGCGTGCTGGCCGTGAATGGCATGATGATTGATCTGTCGGGCAATAAGCCCAAAGTGGTCGACTACATCGAAACCGGTCGGACCTATCTGGATGGCAGCGTCAAGATTGGCCAGTTTGATGGCGTGATCCGCGACCGTATTCGTTTGGCGCTGAACGGACATGTTATTGTGACGTTGATCATTGATGAGAATGACGAGCCGTTGGGCGATCCGTGGTGCGAAGTCATGGGCCTGCCGGAGACTGGCCGCAACAACGCGCCGCTTGTTGATGTGTTGGAAGAAGACCTGAGCCAGTTCCTCGGACGCGCGAATGACAAAACGCTGCGTGACGATGGGAAGCTGGAAAAAGAGCTGCGCACGATTGCACGCAAGACCGCACAGGCCGAGATCGGCAAAAAACCTGAAGTCACCGTGGTGATTTCGCGTTTGAGCTAAAGTTGAAAAAGAGTGACGCGCCCTAGTCGGGGCGCGTCAACTTTGCCACCATGCGACGCGTGACAGGGGCAACGACAAGCACCACAGGAAACGCCACCAGCCAGCTTGACGCCCACGACCCGAGCCATTCGCCAAAAAACGGCGCGCCATCTTCCAGTGCGCGGGCCGTTGCAATTGCGGACACCATTCCAGACATCAAGCCTGACAGGATGAAACCGAACAGAACAGGTGCGAAACGGGAAGGTATCATGGGTTAGTCCTCGTGGCGTTCTTGGAAGCTTTTGGCGATGAAAGCAGGTGCATCGTCGCCCATACCGACGACCTCGGGCCCGCGGTCCGTGTTGTCACGACCACCGCGGTTGCGCCCACCGCGCGCGGAACGCTCCCGCGCCGGTTTGTCGTCTTGTTTGGGGGCAGGGGCCTTCGCCTTTGGCTCCGGCTTGGGGTCTGCCTTTGCCTTTGGCTGCGGTTCCGGCTTTTGCTCCACAACGCTTTCGGCCTTATTGGTATCAGGCGTGTCGGCGGTTTTGCGGCTACGGCCCCCGCGTGAACGTGTCCGTTTGGGTTTGTCGTCGCTCGCGGCGTCGCCTGGCACATCTTTTGGTGCGTCTGGAGTCGCTTGGACTGGCTGCGCGGCCTGCGCCGGCGCGGCCCCCGGCATGTCAATCCGCGGGATCGCCATCTCGACAAGACGTTCGATGTCATCGAAGTTCTTTTCGTCGCGCGGCGTGCAGATCATGATTGCCGTGCCCTTCTTGCCCGCACGACCTGTGCGACCAATCCGGTGGACATAGTCCTCGGCATGACTGGGCACATCGTAGTTGAAAACGTGCGACACGTTGGGAATATCAAGGCCACGGGCAGCCACGTCGGACGCCACGAGGAACCGCAATGTCCCGTCGCGGAACGCATCCAAAGTGCGCATACGGTGGGACTGTTCCAGATCACCGTGGATCGGCGACGCATCAAGCCCGGCCTTGGTCATGGATTTTGCCACTGCATCCACGTCGATCTTGCGGTTACAAAAGATGATCCCGTTGCGGCACTCGTCGCCTTCACGGGCGATCACGTCGCGCAGCAATTTCTGCTTTTCCGCAGCCTCGGACGCCTTCTTGGACGCCTTGAACATGATTACACCCTGCTTGATATTCTCGGACGTAGTCGCAGCGCGCGCGACTTCGATCTTGGCAGGGTTGGACAGGAAGGTATTGGTGATCCGCTCGATTTCCGGTGCCATCGTCGCGGAAAAGAACAACGTCTGACGGGTGAACGGCGTCAGCCCGAAGATGCGTTCAATATCGGGGATGAACCCCATGTCCAGCATCCGGTCGGCTTCGTCGACGACCATGATTTTCACATCCGACAAGATCAGCTTGCCGCGCTCGAAATGATCGAGCAAGCGGCCGGGTGTGGCGATCAACACGTCAACGCCGCGATCAATCAGCATGTCTTGTTCTTTGAACGACACGCCGCCAATCAACAGGGCTTTCGTCAGTTTGGTGTATTTTGCGTAGGTGTCAAAGTTTTCAGCGACCTGCGCGGCCAATTCGCGCGTCGGGGCCAGTACGAGCGAGCGCGGCATGCGCGCACGCGCACGGCCACGTTTCAACATGGTAATCATCGGCAGTGTAAAGCCTGCCGTCTTACCTGTGCCCGTCTGGGCAATGCCCATTACGTCGCGTCCTTCAAGTGCGGGGGGAATCGCACCTTCCTGAATTGGGGTCGGCGTGGTGTAGCCGGTCTCTTCGACGGCCTTGAGGACCTTAGGGTCGAGCTTTAAGTCGCTGAATTTAGTCAATTTATACCTTTCCGTGTGGTGCAGCACTGTGGCCGCAATCGTCACGCGGCCCGACAGACCGAATTGTCCGTCGTCAGGGTGCGCATCAAATACGCGGGGCGGCGTGTAAGGTCAAGTAAACAAAGGGGATTGGACCGTTTGGTGTAGCGCGGGCGCATATCCGGCGTGAAATGTCTCGATCATGGGCGGTGCGGTCAGGACGGTGACGCAACCGTCTGGCCGGATTTGGGGTGGGCCGTACCCGTGCGGGGTGTAGGGCAGGGCCATGTCGCCGCGCAAAAGCAGCGGGGTGTCCGCCCGTATAAACACACCATCGGGCAGGTCTTCGGCTTGCGCGGAGTGGGT
The DNA here is from genome assembly GCA_965655275.1 of Octadecabacter sp. Taxonomy (GTDB): domain Bacteria; phylum Pseudomonadota; class Alphaproteobacteria; order Rhodobacterales; family Rhodobacteraceae; genus Octadecabacter. The sequence goes on from CBFHGD010000014.1 coordinate 7,388, forward strand.
GCGCAGGTTTCGCGCGCCGGGCTCTGCACGGGTGCGGTGCAGGATTGCGTCAAGCTGCGGGGCCTTCGGGCGTGTGCCGTGGGCGTCGCTCCATGCAGACACGAATCGGTTGTAATCCGGCCTGCGACAGTAGGCACAGGGGCGATGTCCGGCGGCCATGGCGACCGCTTCGTCGAGGAAGAATAGCTCTGTCCAGTTGCGGCCCGTCATCACGTCGCGCGTGCGGCCCTGCCACTCCAGCGTGCAGCAGATCCAGGCACGATGTTTCCACAAGGCGGCGCCCATGACTTTATCCGCCACATGCAAAATGCCACGATTGCCGGTGAACGTGCCGCGTCCCGCATCCGTTAACGCCCCGTCGGGCTGAACGCGATTGCGCAGCGCCATTAACCGTCGATCAGGGTGGCGTTGTTCAATATTGTGGATTGGAATGTTTCGGGGTCAATCACGGCTTCAAGGGATCCGCGCAGGGTAACACGCGCGCCTTCCAGCAGCGGGGTCGGGCTCGCCATGGAGACCTGCAAGGACGTGCCATGTTCGGGGGACCCGCAAAACGGGCAGAACCCCATATCCGAGATCAGGATGAAATCCGTGATGTCCACGCCGTCCGTCAGCGGCACGACGTAGCCGGTGATGTCGAAGGTTTCGATGCCGTCCTCGATGGCGGCGGGGAATACCTTGCGCACTTCGTAGGATGTGTCGGTGATGATTTCCTCGATCTCGACCTCTGCCAGAAGATCCCATGGGGCGGATTGATCAGCCCATGTCGCACCTGAAAGCAGCGTGAACGGGGCGGACAAAGCAAGGCAGGAAACAGTCGTTTTCATCATCACATCCTTTGTAGACGGTCTGGTGGAGACATTAGCGTAGGGCGCGCGGCCGATCCAGCCGCTTGATCGGACGTCGGCAATTTGTTGCAAACCGGACTCAGGCCATCATTTCCTTGGTCGCCGTCAGGCTGACGTCGGGATAGTCGCGCGCGATGCGGTCGATGTCCCATTGCAGCCGCGTCAGGTAGACGGTGTCACCGTCGCTGTCCGTGCCGATGTGCTGTTTGTTGGCAGCGATAAATTTGTCGACGGCGGGTTTTTCGCCCGAGACCCAGCGCGCCGACGTGAACTGGCTTTGTTCGAAGCGCACGGGCAGGCCGTATTCCATCTCGATCCGGCTGGCGAGGACTTCGAATTGCAGCGGGCCAACAACGCCGACGATATAACCGGACCCGAAGCTGGGTTTGAACACTTTGGCCGCGCCTTCTTCGGCGAATTGCATCAGCGCCTTTTCAAGGTGCTTGGATTTCAGCGGGTCGCCGGCGCGCACGCCTTGCAACAATTCTGGCGCGAAGCTGGGGATGCCTTTGACCTGTAGGATTTCGCCTTCGGTCAAGGTGTCGCCGATGCGCAACTGGCCGTGGTTGGGGATGCCGATGATGTCGCCCGCCCATGCTTCTTCGGCCAGTTCGCGGTCGGATGCGAGGAACAACACGGGGTTGGAAATGGCCATGGTTTTCTTGGAGCGGACATGCAGCAGTTTCTGCCCGCGTGTGAAATGCCCTGACGCCATGCGCACAAACGCCACACGGTCGCGGTGCTTGGGGTCCATGTTGGCCTGAACCTTGAACACGAAACCGGTGACCTTGGTTTCTTCTGGCAGGATGGTGCGTGGTTGCGCCGATTGCGGTTGTGGTTCCGGCCCGTAGTTGCCGATACCTTCCATCAGTTCACGCACGCCAAACGAATTGACAGCAGAGCCGAACCAGATGGGGGTCATCGTCCCTTCAAGCACCGCCTTGGGGTCAAGCGCGGGGAGAAGCTCTTTCGCCATTTCAATTTCTTCGCGGAAGGTCGCGAGGAGGGGAGCGGGGACATGGTCTTCCCATTTCGGGTCATCCAACCCGTTGATTTCAATGCTCGCCGCGACTTTGTTGCGATCCGCGCGGTCCATAATATCAAGCCGGTCGCGCAGGATGTCATAACAGCCGATAAAATCGCGGCCCACACCGATGGGCCATGACGCGGGCGTCACATCAATGGCGAGGTTTTCCTGAATTTCGTCGATAATCTCGAAGGTATCGCGGCTTTCGCGGTCCAACTAGTTACAAAAGGTCATGATCGGTAGGTCGCACAGGCGGCAGACTTCAAACAGCTTGTGCGTCTGGCTTTCCACGCCCTTGGCCCCGTCGATCACCATCACGGCAGCATCTACGGCTGTCAGTGTGCGGTAGGTGTCTTCCGAAAAGTCCGAGTGGCCGGGTGTGTCCACCAGATTATAGCGGAAGTGTTTGTAATCAAATGACATTGCGGAGGCTGATACAGAAATCCCGCGGTCCTTTTCCATCTGCATAAAGTCGGATCGCGTGCGCCGTGCCTCGCCTTTGGCGCGCACCTGACCTGCCATCTGGATCGCCCCGCCAAACAGCAGGAATTTTTCAGTCAGCGTGGTCTTGCCCGCGTCGGGATGCGAGATAATCGCAAAGGTGCGGCGGCGGGCAATTTCGGGCGGGAGATCGGGGCGATTTGTCATGCCTGCGGCTATAGCGGGGCCGATGGCGAAGGGCAATCAGGGCGATTTGCCCGACGCGATAATGATGTCACTCAGGGCAACCTCGCCCTTCGTCCCGAACATGCTTGGTGGGCCAATCGTCAGTTCGACGAAGCGCGCTTGAGCAGGGCCACAACATCAGGGCGGTTGGCGAGGCTTTCTGTCACCTCGAAAGCCTGATGTGGCGCGCGCGCGTGGCCGGGGCCGGACGGATCGAAGCCGGACACCGCATCTTCGGGCAGGGCAGCGCGGGTGCGCGCATCCACCAGCAGTGTTTCGGCGGCAATCCCTTCGGCGTAGATAATCTGGTGATCATCAAACAGAATTTGGAAATAATCGACGAATCCGCCGTCTTTTTGATAAACACTGTCGCCATTGATCAGATGACGGACCTTGACCAGAACTTCGGCACGGCCCGCGCCAAGGTGGTCTTCGCGTTGGTAGATGAACAGGCGGTGATCGGGGCTCAGCACCAGATCACGGGTGTTGAACAAGGTGCCTGCGGTGATCACGACGGGGGCGTAATCCCCCACGGCGCGCAGGGTCGTCTCGTTGATCCAGCGGATTTCTTGTGATCCTGCATCGCGGGTCAGAATACGGTCGCCGACCTTCAAATCCTCGATCGGGATCTGAGCACCGGAGGCAAGCGTGATGTGGGTGCCACGAGCAAAGCGCACGCAGGCCACGTCGCCGAATTTGGCAGGGGCGGTGTCACGGTCTGCACCGACGAGGCGATAGTCATATTCGGTGCGCAGGGTCGCAAGCGGCATCAAATAAACCTCTGCCGCTTCTTCGCCTTCGACTTCGACCAGAAGCAAGGCCTCGTAGGGTGTGCTGTCCGGCGCCATCAGGGTGATGCAGCTATCAAGATAAAGCAGGTTGCCCGGCGTGCCGATCTCGCTGTCTTGCGCGACGACGAAGGCCGTACCGTCGCCCTTTTCGTAGGTCAGCGCTTTGGGCGTGCTGCCCGCGTCCAGTTGATAGATATCGTCCAGAAGCAATTCGTCGAGAAAAGAAATGGCCTCCCCTTCTGCCACGCCATCGGTCACCACAAAGACGTGGGACGCAAAAACGGCAATGGTGTTGCTCGGGGTTTGGGACATCGCGGGCACTCTACTCAAACAGGGGTGGTCATTTCTACTTGGAATACCCTAGAAATGGGGCGAAATATCGGCATCGGACAGGCCCAGTCGGGGCACCTGCATAAATATACAAAGAATAGGGTAAGGAAACGGCATGGATATGGGAATTAAGGGGAAGCGGGCATTGGTCTGCGCGTCATCAAAGGGCTTGGGGCGCGGATGTGCCGAGGCATTGGCGGCCGAGGGGGTGAACCTTGTGCTCAACGCGCGTGGGGTTGAGGCGCTGGAGGCGACGGCCGCCGAAATTCGCGCCACGCACGGCGTTGATGTGGTGACGGTGGCCGCAGATATAACAACGCCTGACGGTCAGGCTGCGGTGATCAAGGCGGCGCAAGGTATTGATATTCTGGTGACAAATGCCGGCGGTCCGCCCCCGGGCACGTGGAGCGACTGGGGCCGCGATGATTTTATCGCCGCGCTGGATTCCAACATGTTGACGCCGATCGCGCTGATTCAGGCCTTTGTGCCTGCCATGATGGATCGTGGGTGGGGGCGTGTGGTCAATATCACCTCCGGATCCGTGAAAGCCCCTATTCCTGTGCTGGGTCTGTCCAATACCGCCCGCGCGGGGCTGACGGGGTTTGTTGCCGGCACGTCGCGTCAGGTGGCGGGGTCGGGTGTGACCATCAACAACCTTTTGCCGGGGATTCACGCCACCGACCGCGCCGTGAGCCTCGATAAAGGCGTCAGCGATGCGCAAGGTATTTCGATGGAGCAGGCGGCGATCAACCGCAAGGCCACGATCCCTGCGGGCCGTTACGGAACCCGTGAAGAATTCGGCGCGGCCTGTGCGTTCCTGTGTTCGGCCCATGCCGGGTTCATCGTCGGCCAAAACCTGTTGCTGGACGGCGGGGCGGTAAACGCCACCCTCTAGCCATGACATCCAATCACGGGCCCAAGACAGTCCGATGACTTGTCTTGGGCCTGCGGCATTGCTATCTGCGTTCAATACCCGATTTATTCGGTAAGGATTAAAAGGCCCTTTTGTGACTGACGCAGCCCCCTCCACCCCACGCCTCGAAATTCGCAACCTGAAACGCAGCTTTGGCGGGCGGCAGGTGGTGGATGACGTGTCTTTGCAGGTGATGCCGGGGCAGGTGACCTGCCTTCTGGGGCCATCGGGATGCGGTAAATCCACGACGTTGCGGATGATTGCCGGCATCGAAAAACAAGACAGCGGGTCAATCTGGGCCGATGGCAAAATGCTGTGTGATGCGACCAATCGCGTGCCGCCGGAAGGGCGCGGCATCGGGCTGATGTTTCAGGATTTCGCACTGTTTCCGCACCTGAGCGTGGCCGGAAATGTGGCCTACGGACTAAAGGGCCGCGCCTCCAAATCCCGCGCGCGGGTGGAGGAGCTGCTGACCAAGGTCGGCATGTCCGCCCATATTGACGCCTATCCCCATGAGCTTTCGGGCGGCGAGCAGCAGCGCGTCGCTTTGGCCCGCGCCCTTGCCCCGCGTCCGCGCATCATGCTTATGGATGAACCGTTCAGCGGCCTTGATGACCGCTTGCGTGACGAAATCAGGGACGAAACCCTTGATGTTCTCAAGTCCGAAGGCACGGCAGTGCTGCTGGTCACCCACGAACCCGGCGAGGCGATGCGCATGGCTGATGAAATCGCCCTGATGCGCAACGGCAAGATCGTGCAGCGCGGCGCGCCCTATAACATCTACAACACACCCGTGGACAAGGAAGCCGCAGGTTTCTTTAGTGATATCAATGTCGTGCCTGCCACTGTTCAAGGGGCCCTTGCGCAAACGGCCTTTGGCCAATTTCTGGTTCCCGGTGTGACGGATGATGCGCCGGTCGACATTGTGATCCGGCCTCAACACCTCAAGATCGACTTTGACCGCTCGGGCAAAGGGCCCAATCCGACCATCGCGGATGGCACGCCAGCGCGCGGCCGTGTCAAACGCGCGCGCTTCATGGGGGTGGAAAGCCTCGTGGAATTCGAACTCGACGATGGCAGCGAGATGAAGGCCGTGATTCCGTCGGTGTTTTTGCCGGAAAAGGGCATGGTGCTATGGCTGATGATCCGGCGCGACAAGTGTTTCATCTTCCCGCGCCCCGTCTGACATACCGGCGGGCGTTTGATTTGCACGGTAATCGCGCAGCCGTTTGCCTTCTTCTTCGACGAACAGGCTGGGCAGGGCGCGCAATGCGGTGATCTGGTCGATGCGCAGTTCGTCGAATTTGCGGCTCGTGTCGCACCACACGATGCAGGTCCACAACCGCCCCCAGTAATCCAGTTGCAAGGGCCGCACGGTTCTTTCTTTCGGGCGGTCGCGCCCGTCCGTGGACAGCGACAGCTTTTGGCGGGCGCGGATCGCACTGCGGATTTTGGGCAGGTGTTGAAACCCGCGTGCCGCATCTGCAAACGGATAGACGGCCAGTGATGTGGGCGCGTTCACCTCTGGCAGGACACCGTCCAGTTTTGTGGCAAGGCTTGACGCCGCAGCCGCCAGATCGGGATCTGCGGCCTGGCGCATGGCGGCAAGGCCCACATGCAGCGCCTCAAGTTCGGCCATCGACAGGTTGAGCGGGGGCAGGGTAATGGCCGCAGTGATGCGGTAGCCTGTTCCGCGCTCGCCCGCCAACGGGACGCCCGACGCGGCGAGCGTTTCCATATCGCGATAGATTGTGCGCAGGGATACGCCCATCGCGCGCGACAGATCGGTCGCACGATGCAAATCCCCGCCGCGCAGGTGGCGAATCAGGTTCATCAAACGGTCGGCTCGGCGCATAATGGCTCCTTTACGCGACACTATTTGTCAAAAAACTGTCAGTTGTCAATTTTCTGGCACAAGTTTCGCCAAACCCTTGCCTGATTGGGGGCTTTCGTGCGGTTTTCCCCTTTCAAATCCGCACGGCCGCGCCTATTTCTGTCTTCTGAAATACTGACGCGGGTCAAAGGCCCGCCCCTTCTGGAGAGAGAATATGCTCAACAACATCGGTCTTCCGGGCCTTCTTCTTATCGCTGTCGTGGTTCTGGTCCTGTTCGGACGGGGCAAAATCTCGTCGCTGATGGGCGAAGTCGGCAAAGGCATCACGGCGTTCAAAAAGGGCGTTGATGACAGCAAGAGCGAGATTGAGGACGCCATGGCGGAGGACGCCAAGGACGTGACGCCGTCCGACGAAGAAACCAAAGTCTAGGAGCCCGCTCATGGGAGGTCTTGGCTGGACCGAGATGCTGTTGCTCGGGATCGTGGCGCTTGTCGTCGTGGGTCCGAAGGATCTGCCGGGGCTGTTTCGCACGGTCGGGCAATTTGTGGGCAAGGCAAAAGGCATGGCGCGGGAGTTTTCCAGCGCAATGAACGCGGCCGCTGATGAATCCGGGATGAGCGAGATCAACAAGACGATCAAGGCGGCGGCAAACCCGCAGAAATTCGGGGTCGACAAGATCCGCGAAGCATCCCAAGGCGCGATGAAATCCAGTGTGAAAAGCGGCGGTGAGACCGAAGCGCTGAAATCCACATTGTCGGCCGAGCGTGCGGCCAACGCCGAGAAGATGAATAAAGCCATGGCCGCCGCAGCCGAAAAACGCCTTGCAGCGGAAGCAGCCGCAGACGCAGCCCCGCAGAAAGCAGCCTCGACGAAAGCAGCGCCGAAAAAGGCCGCGGCAAAGAAACCGACGGCACCCAAAGCCACGGCGAAAAAGCCGGCGGTCAAAAAGGCGGCGGCAAAAAAGCCGGCCGCAAAGGCAACGGCCCCCAAAAAGGCAGCGCCCAGAGAACCCGCCGCTAAACCCGCCGCGAAAGACGCCAAATGAGCCAGACCGACGCCAATAATGACGATATTGAAGACAGCTCCGCGCCGTTGATCGAACATCTGACGGAATTGCGCACGCGCCTTATTCGTGCGGTGCTGGCGTTTATCGTCGGCATGGTGATTTGTTTTACGATCTGGAACCCGATCTTTAATTTCCTGACCCAACCGCTGTGTTCGACCATGGCCGCACGGGGGCAGGAGGATTGCGGACTGATCCTGATCGCCCTGCAAGAAGGTTTCTTTGTTGCCATCTCGATCTCGCTGTTGGGCGGGTTCATCCTGTCGTTCCCTGTCATCAGCTACCAGTTGTGGCGGTTCGTGGCGCCGGGCCTATATAAATCCGAGAAGGGCGCGTTCCTGCCCTTCCTGATTGCCTCGCCGTTTATGTTTTTCCTTGGTGCGTCCTTCGCGTTTTACGTGGTCACACCTTTGGCCTTCGACTTCTTCCTCGGCTTCCAGCAGCCCGGCACGTTGAGCGGGGACACTGAAGTTGACGGCGGGGGGATTGCGGCGATTGCGTTTCAGGGATCGGCACAATCCTACCTGAGCTTGACGATCAAATTCATCGTCGCCTTTGGCATGTGTTTCCAATTGCCCGTGCTGCTGACGCTGCTGGGCAAGGCGGGGCTGGTGAGTTCCGAGGGCCTGCGCAACGTGCGCAAATACGCGGTTGTCGGTATTCTCTTGTTGGCGGCGCTGGTGACACCGCCGGATGTCATCACACAGGTGATCCTGTTTGTGGTGGTCTACGGTCTTTACGAAGTCTCGATCCAATTGGTGAAACGCGTCGAGGTGAAACGCGAAGCCAAGATGCGGGCCGAAGGCACGTGGTATGAAGATGATTTCGAAGACGAGGAGCTTGAGGCCACCGGGGACGAGGCAGACAAGTGAGCGATGAAGCCCTAGCGCGGATCGCAGATGCGTTGGAGCGGTTGGCGCCAGCCCCTGCTACCGCCCCTGACTTCGCCGCCTCTGCCTATGTCTGGCACGCAGACCCCGACCGCCTCGAGCCTGTGCAAAACGTGAACCGCGTAGACCTGTCCCTGCTTGTCGGCATCAACCGGTCCCGTGACACGCTGCACGCCAATACGGTGCGGTTTGCCAAGGGATTGCCTGCCAACAATGCCCTGTTATGGGGTGCGCGCGGCATGGGCAAATCGAGTCTTGTCAAAGCGATACATGGCGACGTTCAAGAAACCCATGAAGACCTGAAGATCGTTGAAGTGCAGCGCGAGGACCTGCCGAGCATTGGCCGGTGTCTGGCGTTGCTGCGTGGTCGGGCGGAACGGTTCATCCTTTTTTGCGACGACCTCAGCTTCGGGCACGATGACGCCCACTACAAATCCCTCAAGGCTGTGCTGGATGGCGGGATCGAGGGGCGGCCCGACAATGTCGTGCTTTATGCCACGTCAAACCGCCGCCACCTGATGCCGCGCGATATGATCGAGAATGAACGTTCCACCTCGATCAGCCCGTCCGAAGCCGTCGAGGAAAAGGTATCGCTGTCAGATCGGTTCGGTCTGTGGCTCGGGTTCCATCCGTGCGATCAGGACGACTACCTTGCCATGATCCGCGGCTATTGTGACGCACATGGGGTGGAGATTGACGCAGCGACATTGCGCGCCGAGGCGATTGAATGGCAAGCGACGCGGGGATCAAGATCCGGCCGCGTCGCCTGGCAGTATTTTGTCGACCTTGCAGGTCGTAAAGGCGTGTCGATCTAGGGCAGGTAGTCTGCCGGATCGACGCTCTCCAAGCCATCGCGCACTTCGAAGTGCAGGAAGCTGGGCGAGCCCGCGGCAACCTTGGCGATGGACTGGCCCTGACTGACGGTATCGTCCTTGGACACGCTCAGCTCTTCGACATTCACATAGACCGTCAGGATGTTGCCGGTGTGGCGCACAACGATGATCTGCGCGCCATTGGTGTTTTGCGTGATGGCGGCAATTGTGCCCGCGGCGGCGGCTTTGACGGATGTGCCCGCTGGAACGCCGATGTCGATGCCTTCGTTGCGGCCGGGGTTATATTCCCGGATGATGCTGCCCTGCACCGGATAGATGAACGGCGCGCTGGTTGCGGGGGTGCTGCTGACGGTGCCGATGTCGGGCGCTGGCGGATCTTCGGGCGCGGTTTGAGGCGTGTTGGGGGTGGCGTCCTCGTCGGGCAATGGCGCGATGGCGCTTGGCGGGGTCGGGGTTTGCGACCCTGCACCGGGTGGCGTCACGACGGCATCGGCGGCGCGTGGTGGCGGCGTGGCACCGGCGACGGGGATCAGCAGTTGCTGGCCTTCGCGCACTGTCAGCTCCGGGCCGAGGCCGTTCCACTCTGACAGGGAGGCGACAGAGACATCATACAGACGCGCGATCTGGAAGGCGGTTTCGCCGCGTGCGACACGGTGCAATCCGGGCTCGACGCCCGTCTGGGCTTGTGGTGTTGCGGATGCGGGGATCACGGTTTGCTCACCCGCGCGATCAATCGCATCACCGGCCAGTGTGGTGACGTTGATGGCCGAGGGCTGGATCGGGCCGGTCGTGTCCGCGCCTGTGGCGGGGGAGGGTTCGGCGACGCGCGATGGCAGGGCGACGATTTCGTCGCGGCGCAACGCTACATCGGCGTCGACCCCGTTAAAGGCGGCGAGCTGGTCGGCGTCGAGGTCAAGGCGGGTGGCGATCTGGCGCACGGTTTCGCCGCGGTCGGCCGCAACCACCTGATAATTCGGATAGGAGATCACGCCGCGATCATCAGGGCGCGGGCGGTTGGCAAGATTCTGCGCCGCGTCGGAGGTGTTAAAACCGCCCCCCAGATTACGCAGATCAGGGTCAAAGCTGCGGGGGGAAAAATTTCCCTCATCGTCACAGGCCGACAGCGCAACCAATGCGACTGATGCAAACAAAAAACGGCGAGATTGCGGGAAGCGGGGCTTGCCCATAGGTCTGTCTCCTCAAGTTCCCGGGTCTTGTGCCCGGATTTTCAGGTCTTATAGCCGTGTTTTAGTCTTTTCCCAAGCCCTCAAGCAGGGGGACAAAGCGCACTGGGCGTAATTCTTCGTATTCAAAGCCTGTTTCGTTGCGGGTGACGCGGATCAGCGTCTGCACAGAATCCGACTGGCCAACGGGCAGCACCATAATGCCGCCGACCTTCAGTTGTGCCAGAAGGGGCCCGGGCGGGTCTTCGGCGGCGGCGGTCACAAGGATGCGATCAAACGGGGCTTGGTCGGGCAAACCGTAGCTGCCGTCTGCGGTAAAGGCTGTCAGGTTCGCGATATCAAGCGCGTCGAACACGGCGCGCGCGTCGTTCATCAACACTTTATGACGATCCACGGTATAGACCCGCCGCGCAAGGTGGCTGAGGATCACCGCCTGATATCCGGAGCCTGTTCCGACCTCGAGCACTTTGTCACGCGATTGCACCCGCAATGCCTGCGTCATAAGGCCGACAACAGACGGCTGGCTGATCGTTTGGCCACAGGCGATGGGCAGGGGCATGTCCTCATAGGCGCGATCGGAAAAGTGGCCTTTGACGAACATCGCGCGGTCGGTTTTTTCCATCGCCGTCAGCACCCGCGCGTCTGTGACGCCCTTGGAGCGCAGGGCGAACAGGAATTGCATCTGGCGTTCTGCGAGAGAGGACATGGCGTTCATTTCAACCGCTCTGTTAGGTCGGCTAGCATATCATGGGCGGTCAGGTCCGCACGCATTGGTGTGATGGATGTGTAGCCGTCAAGGTTTGCCGTTACATCTGTGCCGGGGCCGGTGGGTTCGTCCTGCCGCCCGCCTGTGACCCACAAGAACCTGCGCCCGTTGGGGGCGGTGATGGGCTCCATGCCGAAAAAGGTATTCTCGCGGTAGCCTTGCGCGGTGACTTTATGGCCCTTCACCTGCGCGGCGGGCACGGGCGGGAAGTTCACGTTATAAAACAGGCCGTAGTTGTCGCCGGTCCACACGCCTTTCTCAAGCAGCGCGCGCACTGTTGCTGCGCCGTAGGTGGCGGCGGCTTCGAACGGGTCGTCAAGGTCGCGGTTGCCCACGCCGAAAAACTGGCTCAGCGCGATGCCGGGCACACCTTGCAGCGTAGCTTCGATGATCGCGCCGATGGTGCCGGAATAAAGCGTGTTGTCGGCCGCGTTGTTACCACGGTTGATGCCGGACAGGATCAGGTCGGGGCGCGCGCCTTTCATGACATCATAAAGCGCGGCCAGCACACAGTCGGCGGGTGACCCTTCGGCGGCGTAGCGACGATCGGATAATTTGGCGATCATGGTGGGGTTGGCGTAGCTGATACAGTGGCCGACGCCCGATTGTTCGAACGCGGGGGCGACTGTCCAGACTTCGCCGTGCGGTCCTGCGACGTCTCGGGCGATGGCTGTCAGGGTCGCGAGGCCCGGTGCGTTTATGCCGTCGTCGTTGGTGATTAGAATGCGCATGTGATGCCCCTTTGCGGTCTTGATAAATCAGGCAATCAAATGCGGCAATGGGCGCGCGAGGTCAGGGCGCAACGCCCGCGCAGGGCGTTGCATCAAAGACTCTAGGCCCGATCTAGGACAGGATTTCAGGCAGCAGGCGCGCGGCCTCGTCTTTCGTCGTGGCCAATGCTGCGCGGTCTTCACCGGGGAAGAACCGTGCGCGCACCGCGGTCGCCATCGGATTTGGCGTGACGATCTGCACCCTCGGTCCGGTTTTCACAGTTTCGACGGCCCATGAGCGTGCCAACGCTATTTGCGCCGCCTTGCTTGCGCCGTATGATCCGAAATTGGCGGTTCCGCCGCGCGGGTCATCAAAGAACACCGCTTTGCCAGCCTCGCCCAGCAGGGGTGTCACATACGAAATCAGCCGTGACGTGGCGGTGACGTTAATGTCCATGGACTTGGTAAAATCCTTCGGGTTGATGTGGCTGGCCGGTGCCAACGGGGCTGCGTGAACGGCGGTGTTCAACCAAAGATCAAGCCCGCCCCAACGATCATGGATCGAGCGGCACAGCTGTTGCATGGCCGCGTCGATGGTGATGTCCATCGGCGCCAGCGTCGCGTCGCCGCCTGTTGCCTTGATCGTATCGTCCAGATCCTCAAGCGCGCCGGTCGTGCGACTGACGGCAATGATGTGGTGTGTGGGGGCAAGGGCCGCAGCCAATGCTGCGCCAAGCCCGCGCGATGCGCCTGTGATGAGTGCTGTTTTCATGGGTTTGCTTTAGGCCCAGACGGGGCGAAACGCAACGCAGTGTCGACGCGGATCAGCCCATCGAGAGGCGGTAAAATGTCCCATCATGTTCGACCATGGCCCATCCGTTGCCGGTGCTGGTCAGGATAAAGCCGCCTTGCGAGGTCTGCGCGGACACACGCAGGATGTCCCCGTCGCGGTTTCGCATCAAAATGTGATCCTGCGCGGTGCCGGTAAAGATGCCGATCAACATAAGGGGGCGGTCTTGTGGCCGCGCGGTTTGCGTCGCGGCATCCGCGGTAAAAGCGTTCGTTTCGGGCATGTGACATGGGCCTTGAGTGTTCAATCGGGCGCATGTGTCATGCAGGCGGCCGGGCTGAAAGGCTTGCAAGGTCCGGCAGGCGGAATTTGGCCGACTATTCGGCTGCGGTTTTCATCTCGAACCCGTTTTCGAGCATATCTGACGGTTTGACTGGATACTCTCCGCTAAAACAGGCGTCGCAGTAGGCGGGCGCGTTGGCGTCACGGCCCTTGGCCTCGCCCACGGCGCGATACAAACCGTCCAATGAGATGAATTTGAGGGAATCGACGCCCAAATGGTCGCGCATTTCATCCTCGGACATCGTCGCGGCCAGCAGTTTCTCGCGCTGGGGCGTATCGACTCCATAAAAGCACGGCCATGCGGTCGGCGGCGACGCGATGCGAAAATGCACCTCTGCCGCGCCCGCCTCAAGGATCATTTCCTTGATCTTGCGGCTGGTCGTGCCGCGCACGACTGAATCGTCCACCAGAATGATCCGTTTGCCTTTGACCAACGCACGATTGACGTTGAGTTTCAGGCGCACGCCCATGTTGCGGATGCTTTCGGTCGGTTCGATGAACGTGCGACCCATGTATTGATTGCGGATGATGCCCATGGCGTAGGGGATGCCGGATTCCAGCGAATACCCGATCGCGGCAGGCGTGCCGGAATCAGGCACGGGGCAGACGAGGTCGGCGTCCACGGGCGCCTCTTTCGCCAGCTCGCGGCCGATGTTTTCGCGGGTTTCATAGACCGAGCGCCCGCCAAGAATACTGTCCGGGCGACTGAAATAGACATGCTCGAAAATACAGAACCGGGATTTGGCACGGCGAAACGGAAAATGGCTCTCGACGCCCTTGTCGGTCGCGACGACCATCTCGCCCGGTTCGATTTCGCGGATGAATGTGGCGTTGATGATGTCGAGCGCGCAGGTCTCTGACGCCAGAACCCAGCCGTCGCCAAGTTGCCCCAACACCAGCGGGCGCACACCCAGCGGGTCGCGGCAACCGATCAGTTTGGTGCGCGTCATGGCAACGACGGAAAACGCGCCTTCGACCTTGCGCAGGGCTTCTTCCATGCGGTCGGGAATATGGCGGCCCATGGAGCGTGCCATCAGGTGAATAATGCATTCGCTGTCCGAGGAGGACTGGAAGATCGAGCCACGTTCGACCAATTCCCTACGCAACGCGAGCGCGTTGGTGATATTGCCGTTGTGCGCAATCGCTGCGCCGCCCATGGAAAATTCCCCAAAGAACGGCTGCACGTCACGGATTTGCGTGGCACCTTTGGATCCGGCAGTGGAATAGCGCACGTGGCCGATACCGATGGGGCCGGGCACCGTGGCGAGGGTGTCTTCGTCCGTAAAATTGTCGCGTACGAGGCCGAAGCGGCGCGCGGAGCTGAACCCGAGCTCTGCCGAATGGGTGACGATGCCGCCCGCTTCCTGCCCGCGGTGTTGCAGGGCATGAAGACCAAGGGCGACGACCGAAGCCGCGTTGTCTACGCCAACGACGCCGAAAACCCCGCATTCTTCTTTGAGTTTGTCGTCATCAAAAGGATGAGCAGGGGGCATCTGATCGCGCAGGCTTACGGGCACATCATTGGACACGTGGGCAGCTCCGAATCCGAGGGTTTGGCGTTGGATACGGGTTTAGCGGTTTGTCATTAAAGTGTCACGGACCAGATGATGTTATCTGGCGCGATTGGCATAGGGTTCGAAAAGAAAGGAATTTTTCGGACGCCACAGGCGCGTTAGGGGCACTCCACAAGCACTGGAGGCACAGACGGGTGGAGCGATACTTGCGGCAATCATGGCCGCCACATTCTTTTTGCCATGTTTCGAGGTTTCGGGTGTCCCGGTCTCGCCTTTCGAACTGTTGAGCGAGCGCAGCCCCGAGGTGATCTTGGGCCGTATGTCGTGGCAAGGGTGGGTGTTGCTGGCGGGCTATGTTCTGGCCGGGTTGGTGGCGGTTCAGCATCTGATGGGCATTTATTCCGACGCGGGAAGCGAACTGTCGCGTGCATTCGGAATTGAGCATCAGTTTTTGAACTGGGGGCCTACATTTACGTGGCGGCGGCGACAGCGCTTCTTTTGTTTGGTGCCGGCCGCGTCGTGGCGCGCCCCTAGTTTTCGACCGGCGCGTCTTCTGCGGGGGCGGCCTCAACCTGTTCTGCAGGTTCGCCACATTCACCGACAAGCTGCTCGTATTGTGTGGTGATCCAGCCCAATGCGGCCTCGGGGTCGCGGTCTTCAATCTGGCCTGTCATTTTCGAGAACACGGCGATCGCGCGGCTGTTTTCCACCATTTCGATGTCTTGGGATTCCAGCACGGTTTGGTAAACGAAGAACGCCACGGCGACCAACAAGATACCGCGCAGGGCCCCAAACAAGAACCCGACGCCTTGATCGAGCCCACCCAGAACCGAGCGTTGGATCAGGGACGAGAAGAGGGGCGTAAAGATCGATACGATGACCAGCACAACAGCAAACACGGCGGCGAAGGCGGCGATCACGCTGAGTTCGCAGCTGTCGCCGATGAAATCACCGATGACGGGGATTTGTTTCACCAGTGGTTTCACCTGATCGGCAAAAATGAACGCCATGATCGTGGCGAGGATCCAGCCGGCGATGGCCAGTGCCTCGCGCACAAACCCGCGGCTGTAGGCCAGCAATGCAGAGAGAATAATGACAATGGCGACTACGCCGTCGATGATGGTGAAATCGCCCATGTGTTTCGTGCCTTGCCTTGTCTTGTGCGGGGTTAACGCTCCCCGAATACCTGTTCCACGAACCCGTGAAGATCCTGCATTTCACGCAGGGTCACGCCCGCATCGCCGCCACGCTTGGCGCGCACCGGAGTGATTGCGGAGGTAAAACCAAGTTTTGAGGCTTCTTTCAACCGATTTTCGGTCTGGGGGGCCCCGCGAAGGGCACCAGAGAGGCTAATTTCGCCAAAAACAACACAGTCTTTGGGGAGCGCGGCGTCTTCGCGGGCAGAAACCAGCGCAGCGGCAACGGCCAAATCAGCGGCCGGTTCGGAGACACGCAAGCCGCCGGCGACGTTCAGATAGACGTCCAGCCCTGTAAACGGGATGCCTGCGCGGGATTCGAGGACTGCCAGAATCATCGCCAGACGCGACCCGTCCCAGCCGACAACGGTGCGGCGCGGCTGGCTGTGGGGGGAGGGGGCGACGAGCGCCTGAAATTCGCACAACATTGGCCGCGAACCTTCGATGCCTGCAAACACCACCGACCCCGGCGCAGGATCACCGCGTTCAGACAGGAACAAGGCCGACGGGTTCTTGACCTCCGCCAGCCCCTTTCCTGTCATCTCGAAGACACCGATTTCGTCCGCAGGGCCGAAGCGGTTTTTCACCGCGCGCAGGATGCGGAACTGGTGACCGCGCTCACCCTCGAAATAAAGCACAGTGTCGACCATATGTTCGACAACGCGCGGCCCCGCGATTTGACCGTCTTTGGTGACATGGCCGACCATCACGATGGAGATACCGTTTTGTTTGGCGAATGTTGTGAGCTCATGTGCCGCAGCGCGCACTTGCGACACCGATCCGGGGGCCGCCTCAACGGAATCGAGCCACATGGTCTGGATGGAATCGATGATAACGAAGTCCGGCTGTTCGGCTTCAAGCGTAGTAAGGATATCGCGCAGGTTTGATTCCGACGCCAGTTTGACCGGGCTTTCTGTCAGCCCGAGACGGCGGGCGCGCATCTGAATTTGTGCCGCGGATTCCTCACCTGACACATAGAGCACCTTCAGCCCGTTGCGCGCGAAGCGTGCCGCCGCCTGTAACAGTAACGTCGATTTGCCAATGCCGGGGTCGCCGCCCACCAGAATGGCCGACGCCTTGACCAGGCCACCGCCCAGCGTGCGGTCCAGTTCGCCAACCCCCGACAGGGTGCGGGGCGGTTCGGCCTCGGTGCTGGCGAGGTCGGTCAGCTTGATCTGGTTGCCGCGCCCGCCGCCCATGGATTTCTTGGACTTCGGCCCAGAGGACAGCGGCTTCACCTCTTCTATGGTGTTCCATGCGCCGCAGCTGTCGCACTTGCCCGACCACTTTGTGGTGGAGGCATTGCAGGCGGTGCAGGTGAAGGTAAGGTCTTTGGCCATGTTCTTGTTTTATTCTTTTTAGGTGGTCGCGCAAGGGTGTTTACCCTATGGATTTGCAATCTGGCGAATCCGGTCCAGCACCGTGGGAGATGTCAGCGCCGCCAGATGGGGGATCAGCGCGTCTTGTTGATTGGTCAGGTCGATAACCTGAAAGCCCATGGCGCGGTAATCGGCGGGATCGCCTGTCATGCCGACACGTTCGTTCGAGCCCGAGAACAATGCGGAAATCCGCAGGGCGGGGTCGTCTTGCGCAATCACCAAAGTCGCGCTTTCGGGCAGCGGGGTGATATCGCGCACCAGCGCGTCAAATACGTCCGGCGCGATGTCGGGCTGCATCAATACCAGCCCCTCCAGTCTGGTCGGCTGTCCTTTCAGACGCATCCGCGCAAGGGTCTCCATAACCAGCGAGCACCCCAGAGAATGGGCGACGACCACGGTTTCACCGGACCAGAGTGTTGGAATGAGTTCGAACAATTGTTCCAGCGACGGGCGGGCCTGCAAGGCGCTGTCGCGATCATACAGGTAGCCTCCGGGGGACGCAGCAGACGGCCAGACGAACGATATTTGCGGCCCGCGAAGGCCCGCGTCATGGGCCATCTGCGCCTGTCGGAACACCGCCTCGGCGGGGGTGTTGTTGAACCCGTGGACCCAAATGACCAGCGGGTAGCCCTGTGTCGCACCCAACGTGCGGGCAAGCTCTGATGTGGTCGCCAGACTGCGTTGATCAAGCAGGCGAAACGCCCCGGGGCCGACGGACGGTACATCACCTGTTGCGCGCAGATCCGGCACACCGATGGTCAATTCCGAAAACCGCAGGGCGATGTCGCGATCGGTCGTGTTCAGATCGGGGCGGTTGGTGGCGACGATCACATTCACAGGCGTCACGGCGACGCTCGGAAGGGGAGCCAGAAATTGCGCGCGCGGGGCGCAGCCTGTCAGGGCGGCCATGCTGGCGGATGTCAAAAAGCGGGTGAACTCTCCGTGACATTGATGGAGCAACCAAGTATAGACAAGCTTTGGTCAACTTGGTCTAATCAGACAGAGAAAAAAGAATTTACCAATAGGTGGACAGATAGTATTAGCAAAGTATTTACCATAAGTGTAATAGCGATAGCTACTGTCGCTGCGGTTATTTGGTCTTTTTACAGTTTAGATAAAGCATTATTTGTGTTTAGCTCGGTACTTATTGTAGCTTGTCCCTGTGCATTGGCTCTAAGTGCTCCATTTACATTTGGCAATATTTTAAGAGTTTTTAGCAGTAATAGTTTTTTTGTAAAAGATGCAGAAGCAATTGCTGCACTTAGCGAAATAGATCACGGTACGCTCAGAGGTGTTCTTTCACTAGCGACTCAAAGTACTCATCCGCTGAGTGATTGCATAGCAAATCATTTGAGCATTTATAAACCGTTGCCTCTTTCAGATTTTAAAGAAGTAGCAGGCAAGGGGATAGAAGGGAAAATAGGGGATAGACACCTCAAACTAGGATCTAGCGAATGGGTAAGTGCCACTCAAAAAGTGACAGGAACGGCAGTTTATGTTAGTCTAGATGGTGAAGTGATGGGCCATTTCAAAGTAGCAGCAAGCTACAGAACAGGTTT
>CBFHGD010000015.1:0-25304 GCA_965655275.1 Octadecabacter sp.
TCCGCCGCCTCGAACGCGTCCTTGCGGTGGCGCGACGCGGTCGCAACCATCATGATCGTCTCGCCCGCTTCCAGCTGTCCATAGCGATGGATTACCAAGGCATCCGACAAAGACCACCGTTCCAGCGCCTCATCGCGAAGAGCGGTCAGCGCCCTTTCTGTCATCCCCGGGTAATGCTCGATTTGCATCGCTGACAAACCGCCAGACACATCGCGCACAAGGCCGGTAAAACTCACAACCGCACCCGCACCAGCGACCTGCGCACTAAAGCTGTTCAACTCTGCGCCCGCATCAAACGGTTCTGTTTGAACGCGGATCATCCGCCGGTCATCGGCGGAAAAAACGCGACTTCGCGAACCCCGTCCAAAGGCGCATCAAACTCAACCAGCTCTTGATCCACCGCGACACGCAATGCGCTGGTGTCCGCAAACGCGGCTTCATAGCGCTCCTCGCGCGCGCGCAACTCGGCAACCAGATCATTGACCGTCGCGGCTGTTGTTTCGACGTCCTCGCGCGGCAGACCAATCCGTTCGCGCACCCAGGCAAAATAGAGAACCTGCATTATTTGTCCTTCAAGAATGGCATCGCCTTGCGCAAATAATCCGCACCGGTGATGACTGTCAGGCCCATCGCGATCCACAAAAGGATGATCCCGATCCACCAACTATAATACGCCCCGCCCAACTTCCAGCCGATCCCGCCTTCGTCAGGCACCTCTCCAGTCAAGATCGCGTCGACCATTTGGACATCCATACCTTCGATAGACATGTTAAAATAGGTTTCAAACGCACCGGTTGAAAACAAGACCGCAATCGCTGTCATCTGCGTCGCGGTTTTCCATTTGGCCAAAGACGTCACCTTTAACGTGCCCGCGGTGTCACCCAAGAACTCGCGCAGTCCGGACACGAACGTCTCTCGAAACATGATCAACGTTGCGGGCAGCAATATCCACGGATCCATACCGGAAAACCCGCAAATCACCAACAAAGCGATCACCACCATCGCCTTATCAGCAATAGGATCCAGCATCGCACCAAACTTGGTCTGCTGGTTCCATGCCCGCGCAAGGTAGCCGTCAATCCAGTCGGTCGTCGCCGCCACCACAAAGAGCACAAGCGCAAACCAGTCCGCCCAAGGGCGCGCAAAATACAAAAACATGATCGCGACACCCGGCGCGGCCAGCAAACGCAACAGCGTCAGGATATTGGGAAGGTTCCAAGTCATATTGTCTGTCTAGTCGCTTTCCAGATCACGTGCCACACCCCGTGTTGTCTGCGCCGTCGCTAACGGGGAAAGCGACAATCAGCCCTTCTCGTTGAAATACCCGTAGATCGTCTCGGCCATATTATCGGAGATCCCGTCGACAGCCTTAAGGTCGGCCAGCGCAGCCCGCCCCACGGCCTTGGCCGATCCGAAATGCTGCAACAATGCGCGTTTGCGCGTCGCACCAACGCCTGGCACATCGTCCAGTGGCGTCGCACCTATGGCTTTGGAGCGTTTGGCACGGTGGGTGCCAATGGCGAACCGGTGCGCTTCGTCGCGTAGGCGTTGCACGAAATACAGCACCGGATCATTGCGTTGCAGCGCCATCACTTGCTTGCCGGTGCGGTGGAATTCCTCTTTGCCGTGGTCGCGATCCACGCCTTTGGCCACACCGACCATCGGTACATCGCCCACGCCAAGGTCGGTCATAATCTCGCGCACCGCGCTTACCTGCCCAGCGCCGCCGTCGATCAGCAGCAGCCCGGGCCAGGTGCCCAACTCACGGTTCGGGTCCTCCTTGAGCAATCGCTTGAAACGCCGCGTCAGCACCTCTTTCATCATCCCGAAATCATCCCCGGGGGTCAGCTCGTCGCCTCGGATATTGAACTTGCGATACTGGTTCTTATCAAACCCGTCCGGCCCTGCGACAATCATCGCGCCCACGGCAAACGCGCCCTGAATGTGGGAGTTGTCATAAACCTCGACCCGCTGGGGCACCTCCGGCAGATCGAACGCGTCTTTCAGCCCGCGCAACAGGCGCGCTTGCGTCGCAGTCTCCGACATCTTGCGCCCAAGGCTCTCGCGGGCGTTGCGCGCGGCACCGTTGACCAGCTCCGCCTTCTCGCCCCGTTGCGGCACGATGATTTCGACCTTACGGCCCGCTTTCCCGGACAAGAGGTCCGTCACCAGATCCTCGTCATCCAGCCCGTGCGACAACAGCATCAGGCGGGGCGGCTCGCGATCAGAATAGAACTGCCCGATAAAGGCCTGCATGACCTCGGCAGGGTCTTCGTCGCCCGACACGCGGGGGTAATAATCCCGGTTGCCCCAATTCTGGTTGGCGCGGATGAAGAACACCTGCACACACGCCTGCCCGCCATCGCGGTGCAGCGCGATCACATCGGCCTCGGTCGTGTTTTGCGGGTTGATGCCTTGGGATGTCTGCACCTGCGTCAGCGCCTTGATGCGGTCGCGCAATGCGGCCGCGCGCTCGAACTCCATATCCTCAGAGGCTTGGTTCATGCGGGAGGCCAAAGACGCCTGCATCTCTGTCGACTTCCCACTTAAGAACCGTTCGGCATCCTTGACCAAAACAGCGTAATCCGCCTCCGACACCTTCCCGACGCAGGGCGCGGCGCATCGCTTGATCTGATATTGCAAACAGGGTCGCGTGCGGGTTTCGTAATCACCGTCACTGCAGGTGCGCAGCAAGAACGCGCGCTGCAACGTATTCAACGTGCGGTTCACTGCCCCCGCAGACGCAAAAGGGCCAAAGTAGGTCCCTTTCTTTTTCTTTGCGCCCCGATGTTTGTCGATCCGCGGAAAGTCATGATCTTTCGAAATGAAAATATTTGGGAACGATTTATCATCGCGCAGCAGCACATTGTATTTCGGTTTAAGCTGCTTGATCAGGTTTTGTTCGAGCAGCAGCGCTTCGGTCTCGGTGTTCGTTGTCAAAAACATCATCGACGCGGTGTGCGAAATCATGGTCGCAATGCGTGCGGAATGCCCCGAAGGGCGCGCATAGTTGCTGACCCGGTTCTTGAGATTGCGAGCCTTGCCCACATACAGAACCCGGCTTTCGCTATCGAGCATCCGATATACACCGGGCGAGCTGTCCAGCGTGCGCAGGTAGTCCTGGATCACATCATATCCGGTCGCGATGTCAGTCGTTTTCATGCTCATGCGCCTAACCTATGATTCCCGCCGCCCGCTGCAATGGTAAAGGGATTGCCGCAAGCCCAAACATACTCACGGAATCTGTGGATAACCTCGTGGGCAAATCTGCTAGAGACGAGATTTTCCTTTGTTTTCTTAGCACTTCCAAGCGATGCCCATTTTTTAAGCACTTCTGTAGGTTGTTGTTTTCAAAACGAATTTTTTGGCGCTTCCGGCAAATACCTGAAAACATTAAAGAAAAGTAAAGTGTAGTGGGGTCGTTTCTTTGGCCGGTGCACAAGTTGTCGCAGGATAAGGTTGGATTCGCTATTCGACACCCAGAACATCAGGGGTTTGCCATCCAAGATGTTGCCCGCCATCGACGCACAAAAGTTGCCCTGTGACCGCTGGTGCATCAAGAAAGTAACCCAGCGCCGCCGTAATGTCGGACGGGTTTGCCCCACGCCCGAGCACGGTGTTTTGGCGCTGGCATGCGAAATGATCATCCGATTGGCGCGCACCCTGCAACGTCGGGCCCGGGCCAATGGCATTGACCCGCACATGCGGCGCAAGGCCCTGTGCCGCCGTTTGGGTAAACGCCCACAGCCCCATTTTTGCAATGGTGTAGGTCATGAACTCCGGCGTCAGCTTGCGCACCCGCTGGTCGATCATGTTTACGACAAGGACCTGTGCGACGGGTTCGCCGTTTTCGTCGGACACCGCATCGGGCGCTTGAGCGGCCAATGCCTGCGTCAATACGAAGGGCGCGCGCAGGTTGGACCCGATATGGCGATCCCAACTATCTTTGGTCGCCGATTGCACGGTGTCATATTCAAAAATCGAGGCGTTGTTGATCAGGCATTTAACGGGTTGGCCAAGGCGCGCAGCAGCATCAGGAAGCAGCCCTTGCGTCTGTTCCTCGTCCAACAGGTCGGCCTGTAGGGTCACTGCGTTGCGCCCCATCGCGATGATCTTATCAGCTAGATCCTGCGCGGCCTGCTCATTGGAATTGTAATGGATCGCGACATCATAGCCACGTTTCGCAAGATACAGCGCCATCGCCCTGCCCAGCCGTGCTGCCCCACCTGTGACCAACGCAGCAGCCATCACAGCACCATCAGGATGTAGGTGACATAGAGCGCGGACAGGATCACGCCCCAACTGCGGGTCAGGTCGAATTTGAAAAACACAAACGGAATGAGGATCAGCGACGCACCAAGCATGACCCAGAAATCGAAGGCAAAGAAGTTGGGGCTTACCGGGATCGGACCAACGAGGGAAGCGACGCCAATGATGCCAAGCAGGTTGAACATATTGGAGCCAATAACGTTGCCCAATGCAACGTCCGCCTGCTGGCGCAGCGCGGCCATGACCGTCGTGGCCAATTCGGGCAGCGATGTTCCGATCGCCACGAGCGTCAGGCCGATCACTGCCTCGCTGATACCGAAACTGGTTGCGATATTGGACGCGCCGTCCACCAGCAGGTTTGCACCAAGCGGCAGGCCGATCAGACCCAGCACAAGAAACAGGATAATCTTGGACCAAGGTAAATCTGGGTCCGCGCCTTCAAGTTCTTCAAGCTCGTCCACATCATCTTTGCCAGCCTTACGATGATTGTTGGCTGACATGGCGGCGGTGATCAGCATCGCGGCCAAGGCGGTTAACAAGATGATCCCGGCGATCCAGTCGTACACACCGCGATAGGCCAGCGCGATGAACAACAGCGTGGCACCAAGCATTTGTAGAAACGAATTGCGGGTGTCGCAGCCACTTGTGTGCATCACCGCCAACAGCGCAGGGACGCCCAACACCAAAAGCACATTGGCCGTATTGGACCCCACGACATTGCCCAACGCAAGATCGGGGATACCGTCCCAGATGGCTTGAACAGAAATCAGCAGTTCGGGCGCGGAGGTGCCAAAGGCCACAATGGTCAGCGATACGATCAGCGCGGGCACACCGAGGCGCAATGACAGGTTCACCGCGCCCTTCACCAAGCTGTCCCCTGCGAGCAGCAACAGCACCAGACCGACTATTGTAAATGCCCAATCCGTCAGCGGGCCTGCGGGGAGTGACAACAGGTTCGCCATCTATTTTCGTTCCTTACAATCACACGACTTTCCGAAGGTGAACTTCCCACACGATTTGCATTTCGCGTCCGTCAGCCGTTTCATCCCCGGCACGGTGAGCTTACCGAACATTGCAAGCACACCCATTCCGATCAAAAAGAGGGAGACGATTTTGAATATCATGCGTTACAGGCCAAACCGAGCATAGGCCGCGCGTTCCTCGATGCCGGCAACTGCATCGTCCATGACCTTCATTCCAAAACGCGAAAATATCGGCTGTTTCGGGCCAAAGCGCCGGAATTTCACCTTGTCGCCAAACAACAGCTTCATCGTCGGCACGAGGTGGCCAATCTGATCCGCAAGGCCGACGTCAATGGATTTTTGCCCAACCCAGATGTCGCCGGTAAACAAGTCCAGACTGTCATCAATCCGCCCAGCGCGACGGGTCGCAACATGGTCTTTGAAATAGGCATGTAGATCATCGAGCAGACCTTTGACCCGTTTCACATCAGCGGGCTTTTCGGGCTGAAACGGGTCCAGCATGCTTTTGGATTTGCCAGCCGTGTAGATGCGCCGTTCTGCGCCGATTTTCTCAAGGCTGCCCTGCAGCCCGAACCCGGCCGAGATAACTCCGATAGAACCGACGATTGACCCGCGATCGACATAAATCTGGTCCGCAGCCGTGGCGAGCCAGTAGCCCCCCGATGCGGCAACGTCTTCCACGAATGCATAGACAGGGATGTTTTTCTCATCCGAGAGTCGTCGTATTCGCGCGCAAATAAGCGAGGACTGCACCGCCGATCCACCGGGCGAGCTGACCTCCAGCGCGACTGCGTTGGGTTTGCCGCGAAACGCCTTTTCGATGGCATCGGCCAGCCCGCGATCGTTAAGCCCGCGTGGCCCCGTTGCGATCGAACCTTGCAGCCGAATGACGGCCACGTAGGGGTCGGATTTGATAAATGGGATCCAGCGTTTCATGAAGCTCTATCTAGGCCGCGAGGTTCGGTTAAACAAGGCGCCCCGCTACTGGCGAATGCGCCAACCGGTACGGAATATCCACGCAATGATCGCAAGGCACACGCCGGTGAAAAATGCGATGGCCAGTAGGCTAAGCCCGATGGGGACATCCGCCGTTCCAAAGAACGACCAGCGAAAACCGGAAATCAGATAAACCACAGGATTGAACATCGTTATGGTCTGCCAGACCGGCGGCAGCATGGTGACGGAATAAAACGATCCACCAAGGAAGACGAGCGGCGTGATGATCAGCAGCGGGATGAGCTGCAATTGTTCGAAATTGCCCGCCCAGATGCCGATGATAAACCCAAGCAATGAAAAGCTGAGGCAGGTCAGCACCAGAAATGCGAGCATCGCAAAGGGGTGCGCAATCGTGAGATCAACAAACAAGAACGAAGTGGCAAGTATAACGACACCAATGAACAGCGCCTTGGTCGCGGCCGCCCCGACATAGCCGATGGTGATTTCAAGGAAGCTCACTGGGGCAGAGAGCAGTTCATAGATGGTGCCAATAAATTTCGGGAAATAGATGCCGAAACTGGCGTTACTGGTCGCCTGTGTCATTACGGACAGCATTATCAATCCGGGAACAATAAAGGCGCCGTATCCCACGCCTTCAACCTCCTGAATGCGACTGCCGATGGCGGTGCCGAACACCACAAAATAAAGCGAGGTCGAGATAACGGGGCTGATAAAACTCTGCATCAGGGTGCGAAAGAAGCGCGCCATTTCGAAGACGTAGATGGATCGGATGGCCTGGAAGTTCATGCGACGTCCTCCTTTTCGGACACCAGCGACACAAATATCTCTTCGAGGGAGGACTGGCGTGTTTGCAGGTCGGTCATTTTCAAACCCGCCTTTTGCAAATCTGCAAGCAGTGCGGTGATGCCCGTGCGCTCGGTCTTTGTGTCATAAGAATAGACAAGCCCGTCGCCTTCAACGGCAAGATCATAGGCAGCCAGCGATTTGGGAATTTCGCGGATCGGATCAGCGATATCAACCTTGAGGGTCTTACGGCCCATCCGCGTCATCAGGTCAGCCTTGTTTTCGACCAACAGGATTTCACCCTTCGCGATGACCCCAATCCGGTCGGCAATTGCCTCGGCCTCTTCGATGTAGTGGGTCGTCAGGATGATGGTCACGCCATCTTGTTTGAGTTGGGCGACAACCTCCCACATATCTTTGCGCAACTCGACGTCGACGCCAGCCGTGGGTTCATCCAGAAACAAGACGCGCGGTTCGTGGGCAAGTGCCTTGGCGATCAACACCCGGCGCTTCATGCCGCCCGACAGCATCATGATCTTGGCGTCTTTCTTGTCCCACAAAGACAGCGACCGCAGGACCTTTTCCAGGTGCGCGTCGTTTGGTGCCTTTCCGAACAACCCGCGCGAAAACCGCACGGTATTGATGACCTTCTCGAAGGGTTCGAGACTAATTTCCTGCGGCACAAGACCGATCAGGTTTCGGGCCGCGCGAAACGCAGTCACCGTATCATGCCCGCCGACCGAAACCGTGCCCGACGTAGCGCGCGTAATGCCGCAAATCGTTGAAATAATGGTCGTCTTCCCGGCCCCGTTGGGACCAAGAAGAGCAAGAATTTCGCCTTCCTTGATGTCCAGATCGACGGATTTCAAGGCTTCAAACCCGCCCGCGTAAACCTTCGACAGGCTTCGAACTTCTACAATATTTGTCATGTGCAGCTTCCTTTGACCGGCACCGTAGTGTGACAGGTGACAAAGGGAAAGGTCGCGCGCGGTTGGCTGCCAAGTTAGCTAGATCGCCCCAAGCGCGCGGCGCTACGCATCATTGGCCCGCAGACCTTACCGCGCCAAATATGCGTCAAGTGCAGCGTCCAGCCCGTCCGCCCAAATCATCATCAACCAGTCCTCGAAGGCTTTTGCAAAACGAAGGTTTTTCGACAGATCGCCGTAATACTGGCGTTGTTGAATCCAGATAGACGGGTCATGGCGCGCGGCCTTGGCCGCCGTGTTCAACGCGGCCCAATGCGGGTCATTGGGTTCGATCACGCTTCCATCTTCGCGAGATCCTTCGCACATACGCGCCCAAACAGCCGAAACCAACGCAAGCCCGTCGACGGGCGTGCCGGCTGACAAGCCATCCTCAATGGAAGGAATCACAAAACCGGGGTGGCGTGAAGACCCGTCAAACGCCACGCGGCGCGTCGTATCAACGATAAACGGGTTCGAAAAACGCTCCGCGATCAAATCAACATAATCTGACGGGTTCATATCCGGCACAGGTTTGACATGCGGGACGATTTCATGGTGCGCGACCTTGGCGAACAAGCCTGCGACCTTCGAGTTGGCCATGCAGTCGGCGATTGTATCTATCGACAGCAATTCGCCAGCCCCTGCAATCACTTGATGGCCACCGTTCAGAATCCGCAACTTCATCGCTTCGAAGTCATGCACATCATCACAGAAGGTTGCGCCAACCTGATCCCATTCCGGCCGCCCAGCGCAAAAATCGTCCTCGATAACCCATTGGCGGAAACTCTCGTGCGTTACGGGCGCGACATCATCAACCCCAAGCGATTTGGCTAATTCAATCTCTTTCGGGCCCGTCGCAGGCACTATGCAGTCGACCATCGAATTTGGAAAACTGCACTTCGCATCAATCCAGTCGGCGAGGTCGGGGTCAGACAAACGCGCCAAAGAAACGACCGTCTGGCGCAAAATTGCCCCGTTGCCCTGAAGGTTATCACAGCACAGTCCGGTGAACGGACCTGTTCCCTGATCGCGCCGCACCCGCAAGGCGGCGACGATTGCGCCAAATGCCGTTTGCGGCTTATCCGGGCGTTCAGCATCAAAGATAATGTCTGGATGGGACGCATCGAACGCTTTGGTCGTCGGGTCGATATAGTATCCGCCTTCCGTCACCGTCAGCGCCACGATCTTTATCTCGGGGTCAGCCATCCGCGCGATCAGCGACGCATTGCCGGGTTCGATAGGCACATAATCAATCATTGCGCCTGTTACTTCGGCCGTGCGCCCCTCAGGTGCCAGTCTGATAAGCGTGGTCAAATAATCCTGATCTGCCAGTTTTTGACGCTGGATTTCATCATAAGGCCGCACGCCGGCGCCGATGATGGCCCAATCCTGCGCCAGACCGCGCTGCATAAGCCGATGTAGATACCATGCCTGATGCGCGCGGTGAAAATTGCCCAGACCGATGTGCACGATACCGCCAGTCAGACGCGCACGGTCGTAGACGGGCACCGAGATCGCGTCAGGCAGCTGATCAAGGGTCGCGTCAGAGAGCTTTACCATGAGTTTTTCATCCGCTTTCCCTGTCATCAGCTCATCCAGTTTCCGCCATCGACGTTATAGGTCTGCGCAACGATATAGGATGCATCCGCGCTGGCGAGGAACACCGCCATGCCGGTCAGATCTTCCGCTGTGCCCATCCGACCGAACGGCACCGCTGCGCCGACCTCTTGTTTCTTCTGCCCCGGCGCTTTGCCTTCGTATTTGGCAAAGAATGCGTCGACACCATCCCAGTGCTCGCCATCTACAACACCGGGTGCGATCGCGTTCACGTTAATTCCGTGCTGGATCAGGTTAAGGCCGGCAGATTGGGTAAGCGAGATCACCGCAGCCTTACTCGCGCAGTAGACCGAAACAAGGCTTTCGCCCCGCCGTCCGGCCTGCGACGCCATGTTGATAATGCGCCCTTTGACGGCGCGATTGATCATATGATTGGCAACCGCCTGCATGGTAAACAGTGTTCCTGCGACGTTGATATCAAACACCCGGGCGTAATCTGCACGGGTCACTTCATTGATCGGCGCTGCGGTGAATATAGCTGCGTTGTTGATCAGTATGTCGATCTGCCCAAGCGCGCCGACAGTGGCCGCAACGCCTTGATCAATACTGTTCTGGTCAGTCACATCCATATGCACGGCAATTGCCGCTTCTCCGATGTCCCTTGCGGCCGCTTCTGCGCGATCAAAATCAATGTCGGCAATGGCAACCCGTGCGCCCTCTGACACGTAGGCTTTGGCAAAAGCGAAACCGATCCCACGAGCCGCGCCCGTGATTAGCGCTGATTTCCCAGCCAGTCGGGTCATGCAATCCGCAATCCCTGTGCATCAAACCGGTGCATTTCATCAATGCGCGGGTTCAGGTGGATCGTATCGCCGTGCTTCAGGCTCACATCCCCAATCGCACGCACAGTCAACGTTTCAGCCAGTCCGGTATTGTGGATATGGAAGAATGTGTCCGATCCAAGGTGTTCGGCCACACCAACAGTCCCCTGCCACAGTCCGCCGCTTTCAACGACATCGATATGTTCGGGCCGGATGCCGATTGTCTGCGCGTCATGTTTTGCCGCTTCTTCACCCTCGATCAGGTTCATCTTTGGCGATCCGATAAAGCCCGCAACGAAGATGTTGCGCGGGGCGCGATATAATTCCAGCGGGGAGCCAACCTGTTCGATCACGCCCGCCTGAAGAACGACGATTTTGTCAGCCATGGTCATCGCTTCGACCTGATCGTGGGTCACGTAGACCATCGTCGTCTCCAGCCGTTTGTGCAGCTCGGAGATTTCGAGGCGCATGCCAACGCGCAAAGCCGCATCAAGGTTCGACAACGGTTCGTCAAAAAGAAACGCCGCAGGTTCGCGCACAATCGCGCGGCCAATGGCAACACGTTGACGCTGCCCGCCCGAAAGCTGCCCCGGACGACGATCCAGATAATCGGTCAGGTTCAGCACGCTTGCTGCCCCTTCGACCCGCCGTGTGATTTCTGCCTGATCCATCTTGGCCATGCGCAGCGGAAACGCGATGTTCTTGCGCACCGACATGTGTGGATAAAGGGCGTAGGACTGGAACACCATGGCAAGGCCGCGCTTCGCGGGGACCAGCGCCGTCGCATCTTTCCCGTCGATCTCGATGTGACCGGTGGTGATATCCTCCAGCCCCGCAATCAAACGCAGCAAGGTCGACTTTCCGCAGCCCGACGGACCGACAAAAACTGTAAACTCGCCATCTTGAATGGTCAGATCCAGTGGTGGAATGACCTGCACGTCGCCAAAGCTCTTGGTGACCTGTTTAAGTTGGATTTGTCCCATAGTTCAGGTTCCCTATTTCACCGCGCCGAATGTCAGGCCGCGGACGAGTTGCTTTTGGCTGAACCAGCCAAGGATGAGGATTGGCGCAATGGCCATGGTCGAGGCCGCGCTGAGCTTTGCAAAGAACAGACCTTCCGGGCTGGAATAGCTGGCAATAAAGGCCGTCAAAGGTGCGGCATTGGCCGCCGTAAGATTGAGCGTCCAGAACGCTTCGTTCCAGGCCAGGATAAAGTTCAGCAATAAGGTTGAGGCAATGCCCGGAATGGCCATAGGTGTAAGAACATAAAGAATTTCGTCCCGCAACTTGGCGCCGTCCATGCGTGCAGCCTCAAGGATTTCGCCAGGAATTTCCTTGAAATAGGTATAGAGCATCCAGACGATGATCGGCAGGTTGATCAGCATTAGCACAATCATCAGACCGCCGCGGGTATCGAGCAGATTGAACTCCACGAAAATCAGCGAAATCGGATAAAGCACACCGACGGCCGGCAGCATCTTTGTCGATAACATCCACAGCAGGATATCCTTGGTGCGCTTGGACGGCACGAAGGCCATCGACCAAGCCGCAGGGATGGCAATGATTATGCCCAAGAGCGTCGAACCACCCGCGATGATGACAGAATTCCAGAGGAATTTCATGTAGTCGGACCGGTCTTGCACGACCGAATAGTTTTCCAGCGTCCAGTCAAAGGCGAAGAACAGGGGCGGATCGTTGATCGCCTGAGCTTCGGTTTTGAAACTGGTCAGGATCGTCCAGTAGATCGGGAAGAAGATGATCAGGCCAATCGTCCATGCGGCGGCGGTCGTGATGATCTTGCGTTGTGTGGTCGTATTGCGTGCCATGTGATCCGCCCCCTATGTATCAAGATTCTTGCCGACGATGCGCATCAGGAAGATGGCAACGATATTGGCAAGGATGATGGCGTAAACGCCGCCCGCAGACCCCAGCCCGATATTCTGGCTATCGATCACACGCTGGAAAATCAGATACGTCAGCGTCCGCGTTCCGAATGCACCACCGGTGGTCACGAATATTTCCGCAAAAATAGACAGCAGGAAGATCGTCTGGATGAGGATCACAATGGTGATCCCGCGTGCAAGGTGCGGCAGGATGATGAACCAGAACCGCTTGACCCCCGGCGCGCCATCCATTTCGGCCGCCTCGAGTTGTTCACTATCCAGGGACTGGATTGCCGTCAGCAAGATGAGCGTCGCAAAAGGCAACCACTGCCACGAGACAATCATAACAATCGACCCGAGCGAGGCATCTTGCAGCCAGGCGATCGGCTCGGCACCAAAGAACCGCCAGAGATGTGCAAAAATCCCGTTTACAGGATCCATCATCATGTTTTTCCAGACCAGTGCAGACACGGTCGGCATCACGAAAAACGGCGCGATGATAAGGATGCGAACAACGCCCTGCCCCCACATCGGTTGATCCAGAAGCATGGCGAGCAAGACGCCAAGCACAACCGTGATCAACAAGACGCCGCCGACCATCACCAGTGTCGTCTGGACAGACGGCCAAAAGGCGCTGGATGAAACGAAACGGACATAGTTGGAAAATCCAACCCACTCGAGGCCCCGATCAATACTGTCACCGCGCAAAGGCAGGTATTTCGTAAACGAAAACCACAGCGTCATGATCAGCGGAACCAGCATCCAGCCCAGAAGCAGGACGACTGCAGGTGCCATCATAATTCGCGCAGCGGAACGGGATGCTTTGGTGGCCATTGAACTGTCCTCTTCTGTGGACGGGCGTGCCATCCGCGGTGAGTGCAAGAATGATAGAGAAATTAATTTAGGCAATGGGGGCGATGGTATCACCGCCCCCTGCCATTAGAGTGAAGCGCTTACTTGTAGCCAGCAGCTTCCATTGCTTCGTCCGTGATCGCCTGCGCCTTTGCCAGGGCTTCTTCGACAGTCTGCTGACCAGCGTAAGCGGCGGAGAATTCCTGGCTTACTTCAGTCGCAATACCTGCAAACTCAGGGATCGCTGCGAACTGCACGCCAACGTAGGGGCTTGGCTCTACGGTGGAGTCTGTTGGGTCAGCCGACAGGATTGAATCCAGTGTCATCTGCGCAAAAGGAACGGCGAGGTAGTCGGGGTTCTCATACAAGGATGTACGAGCACCGGGAGGAACGTTGGCCCAGCCTTCGTTTGCAGCAACCAGCTCGATGTAGTCGGTCGAGGTTGCCCATTCGATGAACTGCTTGGCTTCTGCTTCTTGCTGGGTGCCAGCCGGAACTGCGAGAGCCCAAGCCCACAACCAGTTGGAGCGCTTGCCCAAGCCGTTGTCAGGTGCCAGCGCAAAACTCACGCTGTCTGCAACAGTTGAATCATCGCCCGTTACGAAGGATGCTGCAACCGTGGCGTCGATCCACATGCCGCATTTGCCCTGATTGAACAAAGACAGGTTTTCGTTGAAACCGTTGGTTGCGTAACCGGTCGGGCCGGATGCATCCATCATATCTTTGAAGAAGTTCAGGGTGTTGGCCCATTCTTCGGTGTCGAACTGTGCGTTCCAGTCCATGTCGAACCAACGTGCCCCGAACGAGTTGGACATTGCTGTGATGAAGGCACCGCCTTCGCCCCAACCGGCCTTACCGCGCAGGCAGATGCCGTTGATGTCATTGTCACGATCTGTCATCGCAGCAGCGGCTTCAGCGATGAAATCCCATGTCGGCGCATCGGGCATTTCAAGGCCAGCGGCCTCCATCAGGTCCGTGCGGTACATGACCATGGAGCTTTCGCCATAAAACGGCGCAGCATAAAGTGTGCCGTCGTGGGACAATCCACCGGCCATCGCGGGCAGGATATCTGCTGCGTTGTAGTCCTCGGACAAATCGTCGAGCGCGACCAACCAGCCGTTGGCACCCCAGATCGGTGTTTCATACATGCCGATTGTCATGATATCGAACGCACCGCCTTTGGTGGTAATATCTGTTGTGACGCGCTGGCGCAGGACGTTTTCTTCCAGCGTCACCCACTCGACAGCGATACCTGTCTCTTCGGTGAACTGGTCGCTGTAACCCTGCATGCGGATCATATCACCGTTGTTCACGGTCGCGATTGTAAGTGTTTTGGAATGGCTCTCTGCGTATGCACCACTTGCTGTAATCAGCGTCAGCGCAGTCGCAGCACAAAGCGTGCTCTTCAAAGACATCCTGGATCCTCCCTGGTTGGATGTTGTCCACAAACGCTAGACGAAGGCGCAACGCGCCGTCAACTTAAAATTTACGCGCGTAAAGTAATTCGCGGGATCACGCTGAATCCCGCATAATCAACTTCCCTTCTAAACGGGTGCTTTTCCAAGGTGTTACGTCG
The DNA here is from genome assembly GCA_965655275.1 of Octadecabacter sp. GTDB lineage: Bacteria > Pseudomonadota > Alphaproteobacteria > Rhodobacterales > Rhodobacteraceae > Octadecabacter. Next base: position 14,647 of record CBFHGD010000015.1, read on the forward strand.
CCGTTTATCGCCGAAAACAAGGCTTCCGCAGCAGTTTGGGACACGCCCTCGTAATCGTGCGAAATCGTGGTCAGCGGGGGGCACGTATACCGCGAATAGGGGTGACCGTCTTGCCCTGCGACACGAATCGCACAGTCATCACCGCGCCCGACACGGATGTTTCTCTCATAGCAGGCCGTCAGCAACCCGATCGCCAAGCGATCGTTACTACACAGGATTGTATTGGTTGAAGGACGCCCGTTTTCGAACATCTCATGCCCGCCAAGGCGCCCGATTTCCTCAAACTCCCAGCCCTCTCCGTCAACCGAAATAACATCCGCTGTGTGGCCGAACGCCTCCATCGCATTCAAGTAACTCTGACGGCGACGATGGGCATTCGGGTTGGCGGGCGTCTTCATTTCGAAGAAGCACGGCGGCTCGCCCGTTCGACACAGGTAATCCGTGATATGGGCGGTGAACTGAACGTTGTCAGAGCCAACAAACCCGAGGCCAATCTCCTCCACACTACTGTCAAAGATAAGGGTCGGAACGTCGTCGCAGAATTTCTTGAGTGCGCTTTGGTCCGACGCGCGGCCCAATGGCGCCAACAACACGCCCGCCGGCTTGAGCGAGCGCAACGTATCGAGCACCTCGATCTCGAACGCCGGATCCCCGTGCGAGCTGAACAGCGATGGCCGATACCCTGCATCAATGCAGCGCTGTTCAAGGCTGCGCGATATCTCCGCAAAATAGGGATCGGATAAAACCGGAACAACAATGCCAACGTTCTTCGTCAGCTTCCGGTTCTGGTTCATGGCATAGATGTTGGGGCGGTAATCGTGCCGCTCCAATGCGGCTTCAATGCGGCGCCGCGTGCTGGCTCTGACGCTCTCCGGGTCATTAAAATACTTCGAAACCGTCGGGCGCGAAATGCCACTCACAGCCGCAAACTCCTCCATATTTCGGATCGGGCTTCCGGCCATCGCGCGCTGCTCCACAACAATTTCGTCAAAATTAAATTTTCCTACGTCAACATTGTTTCTTGGCGCGCGGAAAAAATCAACTTTTCATTTCTTGAAGCAGTTAATCACCACAGGAGGTTCGCCCAGCGCCGCCAGGAGCAACAGCACAATGCGCGACGTGGCGCCGCCGGGATTGTGCAGGATGACAGCGGTTAAAGTGCCCCGTCAACTTTCGGGAACCAGTGCTGCGTCCGGTTGGCGAAAGCGACCAGTGACAACATCACAGGCACCTCAACCAACACGCCCACGACGGTCGCCAGCGCCGCGCCTGATCCAAGTCCGAACAGGCTAATCGCAACGGCAACGGCAAGCTCAAAGAAGTTTGACGTACCGATCAGCGCGCAGGGGGCAGCGACGTTAAAGGGTATTTTCCACGCGCGCGCGGCAAGGTAGGCTACGAAAAAGATGCCATAGGACTGGATGATCAATGGCACCGCGATCAGTGCAATAACGAGAGGGCGATCAAGGATAACCTCGCCCTGAAAGCCGAACAGGAGCACGACTGTCACCAGCAAGCCGAAGATCGAGAACGGCTGCACACGTGATTTGAAGGCATCCACCGCCGCCTCACCGCCCTTACCCACAAGGGAGCGGCGCGTGAAATAGCCCGCAATCAGCGGCAGCATCACATACAGCCCAACAGATATCAGCAACGTATCCCACGGCACAACAATGTCTGTCACACCCAGCAGGAACGCGACGATCGGCGCGAATGCAAAGACCATGATAACGTCGTTCACGCTGACCTGCACAAGCGTGTAGGTCGCATCCCCGCGCGTCAGGTTTGACCACACAAACACCATCGCCGTGCAGGGCGCGGCCCCAAGCAGGATAACGCCCGCGAGGTAGGCCTGTGCGTCGTCCGGCGGGATCAGACCGGCAAATACAACTTCGAAAAACAACACGCCAAGCGCGGCCATCGTGAACGGTTTGATCAGCCAGTTCACCACCAGCGTGACGACCAGACCTTTGGGTTTGTCGCCGACCTGCCGCAGGGCGGCGAAATCCACGCCCACCATCATCGGATAAACCATTGCCCAGATCAGCACCGCCACGGGCAGGTTGACCGATGCAACCTCCAACGCGGCCAAGGCCGCAAAGAGGCCTGGAATCAGGTTGCCCAGCAGCAGCCCCACACCAATGGCAAGCGCCACCCAGACGGACAGCCAACGCTCGAAGGGTCCTAGCCCCGCTTTGGCAGCGAGTGATGAATCGGTCATGAATGGCTCCTAACAGGCACAGGCGAGTTCCTTGATAACGGGTTGGCAAAGCTCCGAGTTTCCACCGCAACAGTCCTCCATGAGGAAGGCAAGCAAGCTACGCATTCCGTCCATGTCAGCGAAATAGCGGACGCTGCGCCCCTCACGTTCGCTACGGATCAGTCCGGCGCGGGCGAGTATCGACAAATTGGCTGACATTGTGTTCTGGCGCACACCCAACGCGGCGCTGATATCACCAGCCAAGAAGCCAGCGTCGCCGGCTTTGATAAGAAGACGAAACACATCAAGGCGTGTGGGCTGGCCAAGGGCTGCAAAGGCATCGAGAGCGAACTTCTTTTCCATATATCGAGAATTATCGATATGGCCTGAGAAATCAAGCCCATCGTTTGTAGGACTTCTTTTGTTGCGGATCCCGTCGTGGATCGCGTGATGAGGCGAACATCGAGCGGATGGCGTCTGCCCACGACCTGCGACGGGATGGGGTGTCGCCGCGAAGGCCTATCGCAGGGCAGCTACTACAGATGGTCAAAGGACTTTATGGAGGTCGGTAAGAAGCGGCTTGCGGGGGACACAGCACTACCGTGAAAAAACTCCGTTGGATAACGGCGACGTGGGTACAAGAACGCTGTTTGAACGCATCAAAGCGACAATGATCATGGATCAGTCTCTTCTGATCGCTATCGTGGCCGCGACCCTGACTTGGTGGTGACCGGTGCTGGTGCTTTGCCGAAACCCGGCATGGCAATCCCCGTCTTTTTGTCTGCGGAGTGGTTTGGATTGTTTCTGCCCATCGGGCTGGGCGTTGCGGCTGGCGCGGTGATCGGAGATGAGCAGATTCGCCTTGCAGGTTGCTGGCGCGGCTTCCCGCCTTGTCGGCGTCCGGGCCGGTTTCAGCGGAACGTCAAAGACAAGCTTTCCCAAGGCCCGTGTGGTCGCCTTAACCATTGATAATGCGGCCAAAGGTAGGGCTGCTATCTAATCCGGATCAAGTGGGCACAGTGCAAATTGATAATTCATGTTCGGACGGGAGACGGGATTATGGCAAGGTCGGAATTCGAGAACGCCTTTTCGAAAAGTGGCGAAGCAGTTGCCAACGATCTTGAAACCGATCCCACAAAGGGATTGTCGGACATGGAAGTCGAGCGTCAGCGCGAGCGCCATGGACCGAACCAGCTCCGGCGTCAGAAAAAGAAAAGCGTCCTGACGATCCTGATTCATCAATTCAACGGCATCATCGTCTGGTTGCTCGCTGCGGCAGCGGGTCTGTCCTTTTTCATGGGCGATATCGCAGAAGGGATCGCAATTGTTGTTGTGCTTGTCCTGAACGCAGCAATCGGATTTTTTACCGAACTGCGTGCCGCCCGTTCGATGGAGGCGCTGTTCAAGATCGCAGAGGTCAGCAGTCGGGTCCGAAGGGACGGTCGGATTTGCACGGTAAACGCCCACGAGTTGGTCCCCGGTGATATTGCCATTCTGGAGGCGGGGGATGTTGTTACCACTGATATAAGACTGCTCGAGGCATCAAATCTTCAGGCCGATGAATCTATTTTGACCGGGGAATCGACCCCGGTTGTCAAATCGATAGAGGCTGTGGATGCACAGGCCGCCATCGGAGACCGCACCAGCATGCTGTTTAAAGGGACGTCGATCACCGAAGGTGCGGGTGAAGGCATCGTTGTGGCGACAGGGATGGACACCGAGCTCGGCCAGATCAGTGATCTCGCGCAAAGCGCCGAGAGTGAAGTCGCACCTTTAGAGCGGCGACTCAATAAGTTGGGGCATCGTCTGGTCTGGCTGACGCTGGCTTTGGCCGTGCTGACCATCGGCGCGGGTGTCCTGCGTGGCAATGACGTGGCGATTATGGTGCAGACCGGTGTCGCGCTCGCTGTGGCGGCAGTGCCGGAAGGGTTGCCGGTCGTGGCGACGCTGAGCCTCGCGCGCGGGATGTGGCGGATGGCCGATCGAAACGCGCTTATCACCCGACTTTCTTCGGTCGAAACGCTGGGTGCAACGACCGTGATCCTGACCGACAAGACGGGAACCCTGACGGAAAACCGTATGACCGTGTTGCGGTATCTGCTGGCCGATGAGGAAATTGAAGTCGACGACACAGTGTTTGAGGTCGGCGGCGAAACGATTTCACCGAAAGACGACGAACGGCTCAAAGCTGCCCTGCGGATCGGGGCGCTATGCAACAATGCGGAACTGGGCAGCAACACGGAGGATGACAGCAGTGGCGACCCGATGGAAGTTGCGCTGCTTTCGGTTGCGCAGGCGGGACAGACGGGGCGCCAAACACTCTTGGAAACGGCGCCCGAGATCAAGGAGTTTGCCTTCGATCCTGATCGCAAAATGATGGCAACGCTCCATCAAGAGGATGATGGGTTCTATCTTGCGATCAAGGGTGCCCCTGAAGCCGTGATCGAGGTGTGCGATACGGTGTTGGTCGACGATGGCACCCGCGATCTGACCAAAGAAAGTCGCGAGGACTGGCGCAAACGCGCCTCGCAAGCCGCGCAGAGTGGATTGCGCCTTTTGGGGTTGGCTATGAAGCGTGCCCAGTCCGGCGAGGCAGACCCATACGAGGGTTTGACACTGGTGGGTCTGGTGTGCCTGCTCGATCCGGTGCGCAAAGACGTGCCCGACGCGGCCCGTGCCGCACGCGCCGCCGGCGTCCGCATCGTTATGCTAACTGGCGATCATGCAGATACAGCCAGAACCATCGCTTGCAACGCTGGTCTGGGGGACGATGATCTGACCGTGATCGAAGGACATGAACTTGACGATTATGACAGCGAAAGCTCCAGTGACGACGAAAAGGCACGGATACTCGCGACCGATGTCTTCGCCCGCGTCGCGCCTGATACAAAGCTGAAGCTGGTCGCGCTCTATCAACAATCGGGCCAGATCGTTGCCATGACCGGTGATGGGGTCAACGATGCACCGGCGCTCAAGAAATCGGATATCGGCGTAGCGATGGGCCAGCGTGGCACCCAAGTGGCGCAGGAGGCCGCACATATGGTGCTGAAGGATGATAACTTCGCTACCATCATCGTGGCCATGCGCCAAGGCAGGGTAATCTTCGACAATATTCGCAAATTTGTCGTTTATCTGATGTCGTGCAACGTAAGCGAGGTTCTAGTGGTCGGATTGGCCGTGGGGGCCGGTCTTCCCGCACCGCTCTTGCCACTCCAGATCTTGTTTCTGAATCTGGTCACGGATGTATTTCCTGCCTTTGCGCTTGGCTTGGGCAAGGGTGATGACAAGATCATGCAGCAACCGCCACGCGACCCGGCCGAGGCGATCGTGAACCGACCAAGGTGGCTGATGATCGGAGCATTGGGGGCGGCGATCACCGTTGCAACGCTTGGCGCTTTTGCTCTGGCGCTCTATTGGCTGGACTTGCCGCCCGAGCAGAGCGTCACGGTGGCCTTCATCACACTCGCGCTTGCCCAGTTGTGGAATGTGTTCAATGTGCGGGATGCCGATTCCGGCCTGATCGACAACGAAGTGGTGCGCAATCCGTGGATTTGGGGCGCAATTTTGCTATGCCTTGGCCTGGTCGGTGTGGCATTGTGGCTGCCATCACTCGCCGAATTGCTCGGATTGCCCGGCCCCGGCTTGAACGGGTTGGTTCTGGCGGCTGCGTCCAGCTTTATACCTCTGGTTCTGGGACAGGTGCTGTTGCTCTTTGTCGACCACGACGCATTTGTATCCGCGCCCCACAAAGGGACGCGGGCCAAGACATGATGCGGATTCTGGAGGCGCGCAGAACCGGAAATGGTGCTCTAACACATTACCCTTGCGCGCAATTTGTTCCAAAAACCGTTTCCTATCTTTCGGTGTGCGCTCTACGGCCCCGCGCCGGAAATCGCGCGCCGGAACAAGACCAGCGATGCCACGAAGAACACAAGCCCTAGCCCCGACACTAGCAGAAATTCCGGCCAGACGATATCGAGCCCTGCCCCTCGATACACCACGGCCTCCGCAAAGCTCATGTAGTGGCGCGACGGCAGGAACCACGTGACGTATTGCAGCCATTGCGGCTGGCTTTCGACCGGACTCATCCCACCCGACAGGATCATCATCGGCATGATCGTGATGATCATCAGCAGGGCGAATTGCGCCATTGATCTCGCGACCGCGCCGAGCAGGATACCGACCGCAGCCGCGGCAAAAAGGTAGACGAACGTGCCGGTCAGAAAGAGCGGAATCGACCCGGCCACAGGCACATTCAAAAGCCCCTGAACGACGAACAACAGCGAGGCGATGAAGGCCGCAAACACGATCACTGCATTCGCCAACACCTTGGAGATCGCAATCTCGAACGGGGTCACCGGCATGACAAGAAGGTGCCCGATCGTGCCGTGTTCGCGTTCCCGGATGAGGGCCGCTCCGGTCAGGATAACGGTCAGGCTGGTCAGCCAGTTCAACAGCGCAGAGACGGATTCGAACCAGGTGCCGTTGCCGTTCGGATTAAAGGCGCGGCGCAACACCAGTTCGACAGATACTGACGATGAGGCCCGTGGGCTGACAAATTCCCGCGCTTCCCGCAACAGGATGGAGCGGATGTAGTTTGCGCCGACCGTAGCCTGCATGACATCCGTCGCATCGACATTCACCTGGAGCGACACGGGATGGCCCGTGCGCAGATCGGCTGACATGTTACGCGGGAGGACAACGACGAAGGTATACAGATCGGCATCCATCGCGGAATCGATGCGCCCGGCGTCTATCATTGCGGGTTGTTGGAACCACGGATCATAAAGCGCCTGTCGCATGCTACGCGACAATGGGGAGCGGTCGTTGTCTACAAACGCGACCGTTGCATTGTTCAACGTTTGTCCGGCAGATTGCGCCTGAAAATAGATACCCGGCCCGAACGCATAGGCAACAAGCGCCAGCAGCAGCCAATCGCGTAAGACGCTTAGCAATTCCTTGCGGCTCAACCAAAAGATATTTCCGAGAGCACGCTGCATCGCTAGCGCGCCTGCTTTTTCAAGAGCAGCAAGGCGGGAATGAGGAAGGTCGGAATGAAGAGCGCAACCCAAGCAATGTCGGCGCCGACTGCGTCCAGCCCAAGCCCCTTGGTGAATGCGCCGACGCTCATGTGCATGTAGTATTGCGTGGGCCAGGCCGTCCCGATCAGCCGAGCACCGCCCTCAAGCGTAGCCACCGGCTGCATCATACCTGAAAAGATCACTGTCGGCATCATCGAGATCACCATCGTAGCGAAGACCGCGGCGACCTGCGTGCGGGTGAACACCGACACCAGAAGCCCGTAACTTGTCGAAGCCATGACGTAGACAATCGCACCGGCCACCAGAACCGGAAAGCTGCCCTTGAAAGGCACCCCGAACAGGAACACGGCCATCACGGTCATGATTGCGAAATTGATCAGACCAATCACCAGATACGGGATTTGCTTGCCCACCAGAAATTCAAAACGGCGTGTGGGTGTGACGTGAAAGTTCGTGATGGTTCCGATTTCGCGTTCGCGAGCCACGCTGATTGCCATCAGGATCGCCGGAAACATCATCAACAAAATGGCGGGCACGGCCGGTGCGATCGCATAGATGCTGTCCACGGTCGGATTGTAGCGAAACCGCGTTAGAATGTTCAGGCCCTGACCCATCACCTCAGCGCGTCGTGCGGCTTGCGCCTCGGCTTGCAGATAGCTGGCATGACCGCCTTGCACGTATCCTTCAATGGTTGATGCGCGCATCGTATTGGCACCATCGATCCAGGCCGAAACCTCCGCCGCCCGACCTTCGCGCAGAGCTTTGCCGAAGCCTTGCGGGAGATCCAGCACCAGCGTCACATCACCGGACCGCAACTGATCGACCAACGCCTCGCGGCTTTGCACCGGCGGCATCTCCTCGAAATACTGCGAGCCTCGGTATGTTTCCAGATAGGCCCGACTCTCCGGTGAGCGATCCTGATCGAAGACGGCAAACGCCATGTCCTCGACATCCATGGATATGCCGTAGGCAAAGAGAAACATCAGGATGATGCTGCCCCCGAACGCAAAGGTCAGCCGGATCGGATCGCGCATGACCTCGTAAGTTTCGCGGCGCGTATAAGCCAGCAACCGACGCAGGAATGCCCGACGCGGAGTTTTGCCTCTCTCTTGCCCCTCCGACGCTGTCAGATCTTCGTCCGACCCTTCCTCGGTCGCGTCTTCGTCAGCGTCTTTTATGTAAGCGATAAATGCGGCTTCCAGGTCGCCATCGCCTTTCTTACCGGCGACCTCGGCAGGGGTGCCGACACCCAGAACCTTGCCTTCGTGCATCAGCGAAATGCGGTCGCAAAGCCCCGCTTCGTTCATGAAATGCGTCGAGATGAAGATCGTTACATCATCCTGTCGCGACAGGTCAGACAGGATTTGCCAGAACGCATCGCGCCCGGCCGGATCGACTCCAGATGTGGGTTCGTCAAGGATCAGCAATTCGGGTTTGTGAATGATCGCGGCTGCCAGAGACAACCGCTGGCGCAGGCCAACCGGAAGCTCGCCCGCCTTGTCACCCGCATGGCCTGTGAGGCCGAACTGCTCAAGCAACTCGGTGATGCGGTCTTCGATCTCGTCGGGCTTTAACCGGAAGAGGCGCGCATGCAGCCGAAGATTTTGTTTCGGGCTCAACTCGGAATAGAGCGAGAAAGACTGCGTCATGTAACCGACCCGCTGCCGCGTTTCGATATCGCTTGCGTCCACCGGATGCCCGAACAGCGACACCGAGCCTTCGGAGGCCTGCAACAATCCCGTAAGCATCTTCATCGTTGTCGTCTTGCCCGATCCATTGGAGCCGATGAAGCCGAAGATCTCGCCGCGCTCGATCTTGAAGCTGACATCGTCCACGGCAGTGAAATCACCAAACCGGCGCGTCAAGCCGTCAGCCTGGATCGCGACACCCCGGTCGCCCTCTTCAAGCTGCGGAATATCAAGATCAACCTGCTCGTCCCGCTCTTCTTTTGGCAGCAGGGCTGTGAAGGCGTCCTCCAACGTGTCGGTACCGGTTTCTTTGCGCAGATCGTCTGCGCTGCCGCTCGACAGGACACGCCCGGCATGCATTGCGTGCAGGAAATCAAAGTCTTCGGCCTCGTCCATATAGGCGGTCGAGACCAGAACGCTCATTTCGGGTCGGTTGTCGCGGATATCGTTGATCAGGCCCCAGAACTGGCGGCGCGACAGCGGGTCAACACCCGTGGTCGGCTCATCAAGGATCATCAGGTCCGGGTCGTGGATCAGCGCGCAGCATAGCCCTAGCTTCTGCTTCATCCCGCCGGACAGCTTGCCCACGATCCGATCCGGAAACGGATCGAGGCGCGTGGCCTTCAACAGCCGCTCGATCCGTTCGTCGCGCTCTTGTGCGGCTTGCCCGAACAGCCGCCCGAAGAACTCCAAATTCTCGCGCACGCTCAGCGCCATGTAGAGATTTTGCCCCAACCCTTGCGGCATATAAGCGATCCGCGGAAAAACGGCATTGCGGTGCCTCGCCTTGCGTATCGGCCCGCCCAGCACCTCGACCTCGCCCTCCTGCATCTTGCGGGCCCCGGCGATAAGGCCCATTAGGGTCGACTTGCCCACCCCGTCGGGTCCGAACAAGCCAACCATCTTGCCCGGTGCCAACTCCAGCGACACATCATCAAGCGCAATGGTGTCGCCATAGCTATGGCTCAGTGACGTGACCGAAACTGCCAGACTTTCGCTGTGGTCCGACATCGTCAGTCGCTCCGTGCAAGCGGTGGCGCATCGCTTAACGTCAGCGCATCGGGCCAACGCACCTCTTCGGAGCCTGCCAACCGGATATGGCCAACCCCACGCATTCCCGTCTTCACATAGTCGATGTTCCGCTCGATCAGATCCTGCGGCACCCGCAGGCGGACGCGGAACATAAGATCGGCCCGCACATCGAGCGTTTCCACATGCTCTGGTGTAAATTGCGCCTCGGGAGAGACAAAACTTACCTGCGCGGGGATCACAAGGTCAACGCCATCCAGCGCGATCCGCGCCTCGGCGCCGATCGCCACGCGCGCCGCCTGTGCGGTAGGCAGATAAATCTCCATATAGATGCGCGAAAGATCGACCAGCGTCACCACCCGAGAACCGCTGGCCAGAACCTCGCCGGGTTCCGCCAGCCGATAGAGCACCCGGCCCGTCACCGGCGCGGCGATCTCGGCATCGTCGATCCGAGTGGCAATCTCGCGCTGTTGCTCACGGGCGGCGTCAGCTTGTCGCTCGGCCGCGTTCAGACTAGCCTGTGCCGCCGCTAGCCCGGCACTTGCCGCGTCCCGCGCCGATCTTCGGCGATCCACCTCTTCTTCGGTGCCAAACCCACGGTCGAACAGCTGCACGGCGCGGGTCAGTTCCTTCTCCGCAAAGGTCAGATCAGCCTGTCGCTGGTCGATTATCGCATCCGATTGCCTTGCCTGCGACTCG
>CBFHGD010000015.1:25314-25575 GCA_965655275.1 Octadecabacter sp.
GGCGCGGGCGAGCTGTGCTTCAAGTGTATCAGTCTTGATCCGGGCCAGAATGTCGCCGCGCGTCACCAGATCGCCTTCCTCCACCAACATGTCGGCGACCCGGCCAAAGATCTCGGTCGCGACATCGACAAGATTGGCCTCGACGCGGCCGTTGCCGGTCGCAAAATCGGGCGGCCCGTCATCCTGTTGTGCCTGCCAGTAGAAATATCCACCAACGGCAATCGCGACAGCCGCCGCGAGACCGAGCCAGACAGACAGTTT
>CBFHGD010000016.1:0-25058 GCA_965655275.1 Octadecabacter sp.
GTTCAACCAGACCGTCCCAGTCGCTGAAAGGATCGGCCTGCGCCACGAAATCGGCAGAGGCGGTTTCGATCATTTCATCAGTATAGGGCACGCCGACCATACGGTGCGTTTGCAACAGGTCTTCGATGTGTTCTGGCGTAACCATGCGGTCCATCAGATACGCATAAGGTGGCATAACCGATTCCGGCACGACCGATTGCGGATCAGACATGTGATCCACATGCCAGGCGTCCGAGTAGCGGCCACCAACACGAGCGAGGTCTGGCCCCGTCCGTTTGGAACCCCATTGGAACGGGTGGTCATACATCGATTCCGCAGCCAGCGAGTAGTGGCCGTAACGTTCGACCTCATCGCGCATCGGGCGGATCATCTGGGAGTGACAGACATAGCAGCCCTCCCGAACGTAGATGTCGCGCCCTGTCAGCTCCAGGGGGGAGTAGGGGCGCATGCCCTCTACTTCCTCAATGGTGTTTTCAAGGTAGAACAGCGGTGCGATTTCAACGATCCCGCCGACCGAAACAACCGCGAGGCTTGCAACCAGCAAGAGCGTTGCGTTCTTTTCCAGAACCTTGTGACGATCGAGTATACTCCGCTTGCGGGGTCGTTCGCCGACACCCGTCGCAGAGGCCGGCATTGGAGGTTTGTTGTCCATTGGCATGTCAGCTTTCCTTATTCTGCGGGGGTGGCAGCTGAGGCAGTCGCAGCCGAAGCTTGCTTCTTGCCAAAGGCTGTCATCCACAGGTTATAGACCATGATCAGTGCGCCGGTGAGGTAAAGAACCCCGCCCAGACCACGAACCACATACATCGGGAACTTGGCGCCAACGGTGTCAGCGAAGCTGTTCACAAGGAAACCCTGTGCGTCGACTTCACGCCACATCAGACCTTCCATGATCCCCGTGACCCACATGGAGGCCGCGTAGAGGATGATACCGATGGTCGCGAGCCAGAAGTGCCAGCTTACCAGTTTCAACGAATACAGACCTGCGCGGTTCCACAGTTTCGGCGTCAGGAAGTAAAGCGCCGAGAATGTGATCATCCCGTTCCAGCCAAGCGCACCGGAGTGAACGTGACCAATGGTCCAGTCAGTGTAGTGGCTCAAGGAGTTCACAGCGCGGATCGACATCATCGGACCCTCGAATGTGGACATACCGTAAAAGCCCAGAGAGATGACCATCATACGGATGATCGGGTCGGTGCGGATCTTGTCCCATGCGCCGGACAGCGTCATTAGACCGTTGATCATGCCACCCCAACTCGGCATCCAGAGGACGATCGAGAACACCATGCCAAGGGTCGAAGCCCAGTCAGGCAGCGCTGTGTAGTGTAAGTGGTGCGGACCCGCCCAGATATACAGGAAGATCAGTGCCCAGAAGTGGATGATCGACAGCTTGTAGGAGAAGACAGGACGTTCGGCCTGCTTTGGCACGAAGTAGTACATCATGCCCAAGAAGCCAGCCGTGAGGAAGAAGCCCACGGCATTGTGGCCATACCACCACTGCGTCATGGCGTCTTGGACGCCTGCAAACACCTGAACCGACTTGGAGCCGAAGATGCTGACCGGAAGGGACAGGTTGTTGACGATGTGAAGCATCGCAACGGTCACGATAAAGCTCAGGAAGAACCAGTTTGCCACGTAGATGTGGGGTTCTTTGCGTTTGATGATCGTGCCCATGAAGACCAGCAGGTAGGCGACCCAGACGATCGTAAGCCAGATGTCCACATACCACTCGGGTTCAGCGTATTCCTTGGATTGTGTTGCACCCATCAGGTAGCCCGTTGCGGCCAGCACGATGAACAGGTTGTAACCCCAGAACACGAACCAAGCGAGATTGCCGCCCCAAAGGCGCGCGGCTGATGTGCGCTGCACGACGTAGAAAGATGTGCAGATCAAAGCGTTACCACCAAAAGCGAAGATAACCGCCGAGGTGTGCAACGGACGCAGGCGACCGAAGTTGCCATAGCCCTGCAGGAATTCGTAATTCAGAGATGGAAACGCCAGTTGGAACGCGATCCACGTTCCAACAAGGAAACCAGTGACCCCCCAAAAAGCAGTGGCAATTACGCCGTAACGCACCACGCCATCCATATAGCCAGTCGGCGCGGCGACTTTTTCGTCTCCCGCGGTGCGGATCGACCAAATAAACATTCCGGCAGAAACTGCCATGACGATCAGCGCGTGAACCTGATAAGCCAGATCCCTCGCCCAACTCGCCGCTAATGCCGCAACCAGGGTAATGACCCCAAATGCCGCAATCTTAATCCAATCCCACATAGTGTGCGTTCCCTTCGTGCGAATGGAGGACGGATTCGCCCCCTCGTATACTTATGAAGAGGGGTTTCCCACTTTCCGCCCCGCTGTCGCCTTGATCCATGTCAAATCGCGACCCACCGGCACTTGATATTGATCAATGCAGGCCACGCGGCAATCGATGACATTTGTTGTCGACAGGTAACCGCAAAGGACACCAGAGCAATGAGCTATAAAACAATCGGAATTGTAGTGACGGATGAAGTCAGCGACCTTGCCGCACTGGATGCGGCAGTTGCGCTGGCCGCGCGTAGCGGCGGACACCTTGATGTCTATTGCCTTGGTCTGGACCCTATCCGGTATGACATGGCCCCGCTGGGATCGACGCCTGCAATCGCGATGTCGGGTGCAGGCGAGGCGAAGGCGCGTGCGACAGAACTCGTTGCCTGGGCCGAAGGCCGCCTGCGCAACGTTGATGTGCCAAATGCCGTTCAGCCGCTGATGGTCACGACCGTGGCGCTTGAATCTGCGATTACACGGGTTGTGCGCTATAACGACCTGATCGTCGCGTCCCAACCCTACGGATCGGATTCGACCCAACTGCAAGTCAGCGTCCTTGAATCCGCGCTTTTTGGCACGGGCGCCCCTGTGTTGGTCGTGCCCCGCACGGCGCTGGATTACGCGCGACCGTTTGAACGTGCGATGATTGCCTGGAATGAAAGTGCTGAATCGCTGGAAGCAATCCGCAAAGCAATGCCCGTTTTGGAAGAAGCGGATCGTGCGGAAATCGTCATGATCGACCCGCCGAGCCATTCACCTGAACGCTCTGATCCCGGCGGCGCAATCTGCGTTATGTTGGCGCGACGCGGCATAAAGGCCGAGGTTTCGATTCTCTCGAAGACATTGCCGCGCGTGTCCGAAGTCATCAATCGCCATGCCAAAGATCAATCAAACGACTTGATCGTCATGGGTGCATACGGTCATTCGCGGTTCCGTGAAGCCCTGATTGGCGGTGCAACGCGTGACATGCTGGAATCGGCCGAGGTGCCGGTCTTGATGGCCCACTGATGAGTGCTGGGGCGGGTATCGCGACGCAGTCGGACGGGTCAGGCGATTATGCCGCCGTCCACGTCATCGCCCGTTTCTTCCATAAGGGCGGCCATATCGGGCACGAAAACCTTGCGTTTGCCCTCAAGCTCGATGATTCCCTCCCGCTTGAGCGCGGATATCTGGCGGCTCACGGTTTCCAGCGTCAATCCGAGGTAGTCGGCCATGGCTTCCCGTGTGAGAGGAAGCTCGATTGTGACGCTGCTGTTGCCAGACGAGAACCCGACTGCAGCTTCGCGGCGCGCGATGATCGTCAGCAAGCTGGCGATCTTTTCACGTGCCGTCTTGCGGCCAAGAATCAGCATCCATTCGCGGGCTGCATCCAGTTCGTCCATGGTCATTTCCAACAGGCGCGCACCAATGCTGGGCGTCTTGTAGAGCATGGATTCAAACGGCTTACGGCGAAAGCAGCACAGCGTTACATCGGACACGGCGACAATGTCATAGATGGACGTGTTACGGCCCGGCCGACCGACAAAATCGGAGGGCAGCAAAAGGCCAAGCATCTGCGTGCGCCCGTCTTCCATCGTCTGGCCCAGCGTCGCAACGCCACGCACAACAGATGCGACAAAACCCAGATCATCGCCAGCCCACGCGATCGTCTGACCGGACGAGAACGTCCGGTAGTACTTAATCTCTTCAAGTTGCTCGAGCTCGTCCGTCTCGCACTTCGCGCAAACGGCGCGGTGACGGATCGGACATTCAGCACACTGAACATCATTACTGGACAGCTGTTTATTCAACGCAGCATCCCTTCTGAAAATTGGTTCCCCACCTTAACTTATGGGGCAGAACAAAGGAATAGCAATGTCTTCTCATGACCGTTTGCGGCAGGTGGGGCTTTTTGACGCTCGTGCGCCACGTTACACCAGCTATCCACCCGCAAATCACTTCACCGATCAGACCGGTGCAGGGGATGCTGCTGAATGGATGGCGCAGGTTCCAAGCGGGTCGCGCGTATCGCTTTATCTGCATATTCCTTACTGTCGCCGGTTGTGTTGGTTCTGCGCATGCCGCACTCAGGGCACCAGTACGGACCGCCCCTTGGTCAGCTACCTTCAGTATCTGAAAGCCGAGCTTGCGCTGGTCAGCGCGACCTTGCCTGATGACGTTGTCCTGAGCCAGATCCACCTTGGTGGCGGCACACCGACATTGCTGCCCCCAGAAATGCTCGAAGAACTTGGCGAAGCGATTGCGGATTTCCGGCCCCGTTCGCACGACAACACATTCTCGGTCGAGATCGACCCGACCGAGGTAGACGAAGACCGCATTGCAGCGCTGATGAAAATTGGCATGACCCGCGCGTCCATCGGTGTTCAGGACTTTGACCCCGAAGTGCAGGAAAGCATCGGCCGCATCCAGAGTTTCGAGCAAACCAGCGATGTTGTGAATATGCTGCGCGACGCCGGAATCGGCAGCCTGAACATGGACGTCCTTTACGGGCTTCCACATCAAACCAAATCGCGCATGGCCGATAGCGTCCAGCGTGTGTTGTCGTTGGCGCCCGATCGCGTCGCCCTTTACGGCTACGCCCACGTGCCATGGATGGCGAAACGCCAGATCCTGATCCCGACAGACGCGTTGCCCAAGGCAGAGGAGCGGTTGGAACTGTTTGACACAGCCCGTCGCCTGTTCATGTGGGATGGCTACCGCGAAATCGGAATTGATCACTATGCCCGCGAAGGGGACACATTGGCTGAAGCCGATCGAACCAGAACGCTGCGCCGCAATTTTCAGGGGTATACCGATGACACCGCCGAAGTGCTGATCGGTCTTGGTGCTTCCGCGATCTCGCGATTTCCGCAGGGCTACGCGCAAAACCATTCCACGTCGTCGCGTTATGCCAGCGCCGTTACCGAAGGCCGTCTTGCCACTGTGCGCGGCTATGCGATGTCGGACGAGGACAAGTTGCGCGCCAAGATGATTGAAAATCTGATGTGTCGCTTCGAGCTTGATTTCAAGGCGCTGTCAGACACTTTTGGCGTCACGATCGAGTCGTTGAAAGAGCGCGTTGCCCATGTGCCTGAACGGTTTGGTGACTACGTCGATATGCGCGGCAACAAGCTTCGGATCACCGAAAGTGCGCGCCTGATTGCCCGTCTTGTTGCCAATGAGCTGGACACCTTTGCAATGCTTGACGGCCGACACTCCCGCGCGCTTTAGCAGCTTGCGCCTTTTTGCGTCGCGTGCCACCTGAAGGGGGCAGGAGGGGCGAAAATGGGCATCGGATTGATCAGTTTGGTGCTGGCTTACGTGTTGAGCCAGTTTTATCGCGCATTTCTGGCAGTCCTCACGCCCGCGCTTGAGGTTGACCTTGGGGCAACGGCTGCGGATTTGTCCTATGCATCCGGACTTTGGTTTATCGTGTTTGCGGCGATGCAAATTCCCGTGGGCGAGTCGCTTGACAGGATCGGGCCGCGCATCACGGCTGTGGTCCTGTTCGCGCTGGGCGGGGCAGGTGGCGCGCTGATGTTTGCGATGGCACAGACGCCGGCGCATATCGCTTGGGCCATGGTCCTGATCGGGGTCGGGTGTTCGCCGGTCTTGATGGCCGCCTACTACATCTTTGCGAAAGTTTACCCCGCGATCATGTTTTCAACGCTTGCCGGCGCGATGATCGGGTTTGGGTCCCTTGGTAATCTCGCAAGTTCAGCACCCATGGCGTGGGCCGTCGGGGTGTTCGGTTGGCGCGAAACGATGGTGGCGTTGGCTGTGCTGACGTTGGTTGTCGCGTTCACGCTATGGGCCTTCGTCAAAGACCCGCCCAAGCCGACAGGACGCGGCCCGAAAGGATCTGTGTTGGACCTGCTCAAAATCAAAGCCCTCTGGTTGATTTTTCCGATGATGTTCGTGAATTACGCACCAGCAGCCGGATTACGCGGGCTTTGGGTCGGGCCGTATGGGGCGGATGTTTTCGGGGCGGATACAACATTGATTGGCACAATGACGCTGCTGATGGGCCTTGCGATGATCGCGGGCAACTTTGCTTATGGCCCGATGGACAGGATATTTGGCACACGCAAGTGGGTGGTGTTTGGTGGCAACGCGCTGGGCGCGCTGGGGTGTTTCATCCTGTTCGCCCTACCTTCGGGATCATCGATCTGGACGGCCACGGCACTACTCTCTCTCATCGGGTTTACGGGTGCGTCGTTTCCCTTGCTGATCGCTCACGCCCGCCCGTTTTTTCCCGAACACCTGACCGGACGCGGCGTGACATTGCTGAACCTTTTTGGCATCGGCGGCGTCGGCGTGATGCAACTCGTCACCGGTCGCCTCATGGCATTCTGGGACACTACGAAAGCCGATGAGCAGACCTACGCCCTTTTATTCCTGTTTTATGGTGTGCTGATCTGTTGCGGTCTTGCGATATACGCTTTTAGTCAGGATCGCACGGACTGACGCCCCTTCCACTACACCGCGCAAGGGTCTAAGACGCCCCTGTCCCGGCCCCATCTTGGCGGGGCATGCATCTAACAAAGGATCCAAGCAAATGGGCTACAAAATTGTCGTAGTCGGTGCCACGGGCAACGTGGGCCGCGAAATGCTTAACATTCTGGCCGAGCGCCAGTTTCCGGCGGATGAGGTTGTCGCGCTGGCATCGCGCAAATCGCTCGGAACCGAGGTGAGCCTTGGCGACAAAACCCTGAAAACCATGGACCTGGATACTTTTGATTTCACTGGCTACGACATTGCATTCTTTGCAGTCGGGTCCGACGCCACGAAGACATACGCACCCATAGCCGCCAAGCAGGGCTGTGTCGTGATCGATAACTCGTCGCTTTACCGCTATGACCCCGATGTGCCGCTGGTCGTGCCCGAGGTGAACCCCGAAGCGGTAGAAGGCTATGCGAAAAAGAACATCATCGCGAACCCCAACTGTTCGACCGCGCAAATGGTTGTCGCCCTCAAGCCGTTGCACGACCGCGCCAAGATCAAGCGCGTTGTCGTGTCTACCTACCAGTCCGTGTCCGGCAGCGGCAAAGATGCCATCGACGAGCTGTGGAACCAGACCAAGGGGGTTTACGTCCCTGGTCAGGAAGTCGCGCCCAAGGTCTACCCCAAGCAGATCGCGTTCAACGTGATCCCGCACATTGACGTGTTCATGGAAGACGGGTCGACCAAAGAAGAATGGAAGATGGTCGCCGAGACCAAGAAGATCGTCGACAAATCTATTAAGGTAACAGCGACTTGCGTGCGCGTGCCTGTGTTTGTCGGGCATTCGGAATCGATAAACATCGAGTTTGAAGAGTTTCTTGACGAGGACGAGGCGCGCGACATCCTGCGCGAGGCGCCGGGGATCATGGTCATCGATAAGCGCGAAGATGGGGGTTACGTGACGCCCGTTGAATGTGTTGGCGATTTTGCGACTTTCATCAGCCGTATCCGTCAGGACAGCACGATCGAAAATGGACTGAACCTGTGGTGCGTGTCTGACAATCTACGCAAAGGTGCGGCGCTTAACGCTGTTCAGATCGCTGAAACACTGGGCACGCGCGTTCTGAAAAAGGGCTAATCAAGCCGTTTGGATCTGGTAAAGGCCCTGCCGTTCGGTGGGGCCTTTTGCGTTAAAACCGCTCGGCGCGCACGACTTCGACGTCAGCAATGGTGACTACGCCGATATGCTTGTCCACGACCTCGAATGCGGCGTCCAGCAACCCGTCCAGCCGTTCGGGTTTGATGATGCAAATCACCTGCACCATACCGCTGGCGCGGCTGATCTGCCCTTCGCGCGTCCATGCACCTGAACGTCCCGAGCCGCCCAGCACCGGCAGGATGGAATAGCCCGTCACGCCCGCAGCTTCGAGGGTTTCCGTCAGGCGGCGTTGCATAATCGCTTCGATTGTAATGACGACGCGTTTGGCTTCGTGGGTTTGCATGTTAGCCTCCTGTGACAGCTTGGCTGACCGCGACATAAAGCGGAATACCGATGGTCAGATTAAACGGGAACGTCACGCCCAGCGAGAGCGTCAGGTAAACTGAAGGGTTAGCCTCGGGGAGGGCGACGCGCATGGCGGCAGGCACGGCGATGTAGCTGGCCGATGCCGACAATACCATCAACAAGGCCACACCACCCGGCGATAGTCCGATCAACAGCGCGGCCCCGAGGCCCAGCAGACTGCCGACAACCGGCATCAAGACGCCAAAGGCGACTGCGCCAAAGTTCAGCACACCGCGCGATTCCCGTAAGCCGCGCCCAGCCACCAGCCCCATGTCGAGCAGGAACAGGCACAAGACCCCGGTGAACGGCGCGACGATGAAGCTGGAAATCTTCGCCAGGCCGTCTTGCCCCGTGATCGCGCCGATAAAGAACGCACCGACCAGCAGAACGATAGACCCGTTGAGCATGATTTCACGCATCAAGTCACTGTCCATCCGCCGACCGGATCCGCCTGTAGACACGAGCCAAAGCGCTGACAGAATGGCAGGTGCTTCCATGACGGCGGCAACGGCGACCATATAGCCTTCCGATGATATTGCGCGCCCTTCAAGCACGGAGGTTGCCGCGACGAAGGTCACGATCGAGATGGACCCGTAGTGGCCCGCAACCGCCGCTGCATCCACACGGCTAAGGTTGGTCAAGACCTGCAACATGGCGAAGGCGATAAATGGCAAGACCGCAGACAGCACAAAGCCCGCACCCAACGTTGCAACCAACGTGCCATCCAGCCCGTTGGCCGCAACAGCTGCGCCGCCTTTAAATCCGATCGCGAACAGAAGGTAGATCGACAGCGCCTTGGCTGCGGCCTCGGGAACCGAGAGGTCAGACCGGCCCAACGCTGCCGCAAGGCCTAATACGAATGACAAAATGACAGGAGAAAGAAGGTTGGTGGCGGCAAGGTCGAGTATGTCGGCCATTGGAGTCCCCAAGATTAATTCATGACTTTTTTAGTCTGATACCTTGGAATAGCAACCATTAAACGACGTTAGACTGGCGCAAACGCATCGGTGTCAGCGCTGTAGGCTTCCAAGCCGCCATTGCCAATGTCCATCCAAAGACCATGGAGGGTTAATCTGCCGCTCTCGACCGCCTCGGCGACTTTTGGGAATGTCATCAGATTATGCAGGGACACCACGACGCTGTCTTTTTCGAACTGGCGGATACGGGTGGGGTCATCGCCCTCGGGAAGACTATCGAACCGTGGGCGCAGAATATCCATCCAACGACCAACAAAACTGTTCTTGTCCTCAAGGTCGGGCGCATGGCCTGAACACATGTCATAGCAACCCTGAACGCCGCCGCAGCTGGAATGTCCCAGCACGATCAAATGCGACACCTTCAATGTCTGGACCGCATATTCAACCGCAGCAGAGGTGCCGTGGTGGTGGCCGTCCAGTTCATGGGGCGGAATAAGATTAGCGATATTGCGGTGAATAAAAAACTCGCCCTGATCGGCACCAAAAATCGAAGTCACATGCACACGGCTGTCGCAACACGACACCACCATGCAGCGTGGATGCTGCCCCTCCTCGGCCAATTGCAAATACCAGCCCTTGTTCTGCTCGTAAGTCGTTGCTTTCCAACCGTGATACCGGCGGATCAAATAGTCGGGCAAAAGGCGGGCAAATTTCATTGGTCGCGTCCTGACAATCGCATTGGACCCGTCTTAAGATGAATTTGCACGAATTTCGAGGGATTATTACAAAGCGGAAGAAACCAGTTGGCAACCATGGCGCACTAATGTGCTGCGTGGGTGAAACGGAATTGGGACGACCATGAAACAACTTAAAGAAATAAAGGCAGCCAGCACGGTTGCACGCCTTGTACCGCGTGAAAAATTCGGGCCGGATGTGCGGGCCTTGTCGCCCTTTGCGACTTTAGATGACGATATGAACGAGAGTGATTTGATTTGTGCCGGGCTGGAAGAAATGTCGCGCCATCTGCGCCGGCTGGACGAGGAATTTCAGGCGGGTCAGTTTGACCGGCTTGAAGAACGGGCACGCAGTGTTGCGATACTGGCGGACCAGATGGGTTTGCGGCGTATCGGGCAGGTTGCAGCCGACGTGGTGTATTGTCGGGATGGTCCGGACGAGGTCGCGCTGGCGGCGACGCTATCACGATTGTTGCGTTTGATGACCCAGGCACTCGATCATGCGGCAGGGCCGATAACCGCATTTTGACGGCGTGAAATTGGTGACCTGGCCGATGGTCCTTGTTGGCGGCTTGGTCTAGGCTGGCTTCATCAAGCTCCACGAGGTCACATGTCCCTGAAATTTGCCCCACCCGCTGCCGACGCGATCCCTTTGATCGCAGTCCTGTCCGACAATTTGGACACCACGCTTTCCAATTTGCCAGATGCCGCTGCGGACTGGCTGCGCAAGAACGGGTTCAAGGCACAGATTGGTTCAATGGTACCTCTGCCGCGCGGCGATGGCACGATCAAAGCTGTCTATGCGGGCCTTGGCGCGCGGGGGCAAACGCGGGTTCGGTTTGCCCTTGCCGCGGCTGCAATCAAACTGCCGGCCGGATGCTACGTTTTGGACAGCACCCTCACCGGCCCCGCACTGGACGAATCCGCTCTCGGTTTACTGCTCAG
This sequence comes from Octadecabacter sp., assembly GCA_965655275.1. Taxonomy (GTDB): domain Bacteria; phylum Pseudomonadota; class Alphaproteobacteria; order Rhodobacterales; family Rhodobacteraceae; genus Octadecabacter. The sequence continues at coordinate 10,893 of CBFHGD010000016.1, forward strand.
CGGTTATCGGTTTGACCGCTACAAATCCGGCCCGAAGGTAGAACGCACCTTCATTGCGCCCGCCGGCGTTGATGCCACTCGGATCGAGGCGCTTGCGGCGGGGGAGGCGTTGACCCGCGACCTGATCAACACGCCTGCGTCAGATATGGGGCCGGCGGAACTGGAGCAGGAAACGCAGACGCTTGCCACGCGACATGGTGCGATGTGCACGGTCATTTCAGGTGACGATCTGCTCAAGCAAAACCTGCCGCTCATTCACACGGTCGGGCGCGCATCCAGCCGCACGCCGCGTTTGATCGATATGGAATGGGGCACCACTGGCCCGAAGTTGACGCTGGTCGGCAAGGGTGTGTGTTTTGATACGGGGGGGCTGAACCTGAAGCCCGGGGCGTCAATGGGACTTATGAAAAAGGACATGGGCGGCGCTGCCGCGGTCTTGGGGTTGGCCCATATGATTATGGCGTTGAAGCTACCGTTGCGCTTGCGCGTGCTCATTCCTGCCGTTGAAAACTCGGTCGACGGATCCGCATTTCGCCCCGGTGATGTGTTGACCAGCCGGACCGGATTGACGGTTGAGATCAATAACACTGACGCTGAAGGGCGGCTGGTTCTGGCCGACGCGCTGGCCTTGGCGCAAGAAGGCAAGCCTGATCACATTGTTTCTATGGCGACCCTTACGGGGGCCGCACGCGTTGCAGTCGGCCCCGACCTTGCGCCGTTCTACACAACCGACGACGCGATGGCGCGCGCCCTGCCGCAGTCCGCGGCAGAAGTTGCGGACCCTGTTTGGCAAATGCCGTTTCATGACCCCTACGAGGCGATGATTGAGCCGCAGATTGCCGACCTCGATAATGCGCCGGCTGGCGGGTTCGCGGGGTCCATTACCGCCGCGCTATTCCTGCGCCGCTTTGTCACGCAATCGCCTTACACGCATTTCGATATTTATGGTTGGAATCCTGTCGCCGCGCCCGCCCGCCCCAAAGGGGGCGTGGGACAGGGCGCAAGGGCGATCCTCGCGGCTCTTCCTGATGTGTTGGGCTTTTGATGGACCGCCGCTTAACACCCGCCAACGGTCACGCCGCGGCCAGCCATCTGCGTGGGCAGGTGGCGGCGGACGTGTTCACCGATGGTGAACCCGCGACGGTTGGCCAAACAGTGGTCGATCTTTGTGCCGCGCCGCAAGGAAACCGCGACCGCCAATTGCTCTTGGGCGCGTCCGTGACGGTATTTGATCGTCGTGACGGGTGGGCGTTTGTTCAGTCCAAGCGCGACGGCTACGTCGGCTACGTCCACGAGGCGGCGCTTGCGCCACCCGCAAATACGACCCACCGCGTGGCGACCCGAGCGACCCACGCCTACACCCGCGAAGATTTCAAATCACCTGACCTGCTGCACCTGCCGTTTGGCGCCGAAGTGACAGTGACGAACGAGCGCAAAAAGTTCTTTGACACCCCGCACGGCTTCATCCCCAAGAAACACCTGCGCCCGTTGGATCGGGTGTTCAGCGACCCCGCGACTGTCGCGCAACTGTTCTTTGGTGTTCCCTATTTGTGGGGCGGCAATTCCACGTCGGGCGTTGATTGTTCCGGACTGGTTCAGGCGGCCTACCTTGCGTGCGGGCATCTGTGCCCGGGCGACAGTGATATGCAACGTGACGGGTTTGGCGCTGCACTGCGCGGTGACGCCACGCTGCAACGTGGCGATTTGATCTTCTGGAAAGGCCACGTTGCGATGATGGTCGATGGCGAGACGATGATCCATGCCAATGCGCACCATATGGCAACTGTTTACGAAGGGCTGGCGCAGGCCACATTGCGGATCAAGGCGCAGGGTGACGGTGATATCTTGGCGCGACGGCGCGCGCTTTAATCCTGCCTTAGTCCACGGACCGGATCAGCTTGCGTTCCAACACACGGAGCACTTGGCGAAGGTCATTCCCGCGCTTCAGGATTTGCCCCTCCATCCCGATCACAACATATTGCCCCTGCTTCATGCGCAGGCCGGGCCGCTTTTCGATACGATACATCGGGTGTTCCGCTGTGCGACGGAAAACAGAAAAGACCGCAACATCCTTGAGGTGGGAAATTCCGTAATCGCGCCACTCCCCTGCAGCAACAAAACGCCCGTAAAGCGAGAGGATCACGTTCAGCTCAGTGCGGTGAAACGCCGTTTGCGCGGGCGCTGAGCCGGGGAAGGGGGTCGGGGCGTTCATGAACCCAAACTTGCTCTATCTTGCTGCCAAATCAACCCCAAGGGTCGTTCAGCCTGTCGAAATGCCGCCAAACGACCACGCGGCGTTCCGATTGATGCCTTAATTTGCTGGGACAAGGGCTGATCGAAAGTCCCTCGGGTGTGCGTCGTATCAGCCCCCACCCAGTGCGCGTGCCCGAGGCGACGTTCGTGATGTCCGCACAGGCTTATGAACAGGAAATGGACCCGATCCGTTCGTCCGGACCGATATTGAAATTGATTCTTTCCGGCCGAAGGTCTGCCGTGACAGGTTGGCCGGGTCGAATGATGCGCACCTGCCCCAATAGCAAAATTCGTTCGAGTGCCGTGACGTCCTGGCCAATCAATTCACGATAGCGGTTGGCGTTGCAGCTGTCATCGGCAAGCGCGGGAAGCGTTGGGCCAGACGGCTGGTTTGGCGCGGGAAGCGTTGGGCCAGACGGCTGGTTTGGCGCGGGAAGAGTGGCAGCGCACGCAGCAAACAGAAAGATGGGGGCAATCGCCAACAGTGATTTCATAAGATCATCCCCTAGACCGAATATCGTGCGAGGAATGTATCGACTGCACCTGTCACGATCCGCTTTTTCTGGATGTCGTCAAACGACTTGTCCATGCTGAATACCATGCGCGGAAACAGGTCTGCCTTGCACAGTTCACTGAATTGGTCAGCCGCGAGCGGCAAATCGTCAATCTGCAATTCATTGCGCGAAATCGCCACTTTCATGAACTCGATCAACCGCGCGCGCACCAATGCCGGACCGCTGTCATAAAACTCGCGCCCCAATTCCGGGAACCGGTCGCTTTCTGCAACGCAAAGACGGAAGACACGCTGCCCAAAATCTGAGGTGAAAAAGCTAACCATTTGCCAGGCGGCTTGGGTCAAAACCGTGGCGACGGGCAGCGACATGTCGATCGTTTCGACAGCGGCGTCGGCTTGCCGGATGCATTCTCCCTTGGCGACCTCCATAAACAGCAATCGCTTGTCAGGGAAATAGCTGTAAAGCGTCGCCTTGGATACACCAGCTGCGCGCGCGATATCGTCAACGCTGGCCCCGTCAAAGCCGTCGGACATGAAAATGTCCCTTGCACCGGCAAGGACTTGGTCGAATTTGCGACCACGCTTCACCGTTGGTTTTGCCTCAGCCATTAGTAGTCTCCCTGTTCAGTTTTATAAACTGAACAGTTCAGGGCGGGCAAGCAGTGGTTGGACTTACTGCTGATCGGTGCAGGTTTGCGCGGTAGCGCTAAACGACTGGCAATCCTGCGTCACCGTTGTGTCCGGTGCTGGCGGGAATGTCAGATCGGGGAAGGAGAATGTGATGCTGCTTGCCGTCGCTGCGGAAGCGAAAAGAACCGTTGTGGTTGCGGCGAGGAAGATACGGTTCATTGGTTTTTCCAATTAAGTGAACTGATATTCCATTTGTCTAAACAAAACGGTTCAGTTCGCAAGATAAAAATGAACCGATCCGTTCACTTTCTACTTGATCGCTCGGTAAATCCCGCTAAATTAGAACCATTCTAAACCCCAGTGAGGCTAAAAATGATCCCGGGTGTTTCCAATCGCCGCCGCTTCAAGGACCTCAATGAACAGGAGGTTCTGGCGCTCGCAATCTCTTCCGAAGAGGATGATGCCCGCATCTACCGCACTTACGCCGAGCATTTACGCGGCGAGTTTCCCGCGTCGGCTGGTATTTTCGAAGAAATGGCGACCGAAGAAGACGAACACCGCCGTCGTCTTATTGACCTGCACAGCAGCCGGTTCGGTGATGTGATTCCACTTATCCGTCGTGAACATGTTGCGGGGTTCTATGCACGCCGCCCTGTTTGGCTTATTGAAAACCTTGGTCTTGATCGTATCCGCGACGAGGCCCGCCAGATGGAGCGTGACGCCCAGCGGTTTTACGAAACCGCAGCAAAGACAACGACAGACGCTGCCACACGCAAGCTGCTTGGTGACCTCGCCGCCGCAGAAGCAGGCCATTCGCAAATGGCCGGTGAGTTGGTGGGTGAGAATGTCAGCGATGACACCGATGCCGAAGAAAAAGAAGCCGCGCATCGCCAATTTGTGCTGACCTGGGTGCAACCGGGTCTGGCGGGCTTGATGGACGGGTCCGTGTCCACTCTCGCGCCCATCTTTGCGACGGCATTTGCAACACAGGACACGTGGACCACGTTTCTTGTCGGATCGGCGGCAAGTATCGGCGCCGGAATTTCGATGGGTTTCACCGAAGCGGCGAGCGACGACGGACAGATCTCCGGTCGGGGGTCACCTGTAAAGCGCGGTGTTTCGTCTGGCGTCATGACGACAGTTGGCGGCATGGGGCATGCGCTGCCCTATCTGATCACAGACTTCTGGACGGCGACCATCATTGCAATCATCGTCGTGTTCGTCGAGCTTTGGGCGATCGCGTGGATCCAGAACCGTTACATGCAGACGCCGTTTTTCCGTGCGGCGTTTCAGGTCGTTCTGGGCGGTGCATTGGTGTTGGCTGCGGGTGTGTTGATCGGCACCAGCTAAGGCTTTTACGCCTGCCATCGCAGTGCTAAGCCTGTGCCATGTGGGACATTTTTCTCCAAACGTTGCCGTTTTTCGCGCTAATTGGACTGGGCTATGGCGCGGGCCGCACGGGTTTTTTCACGCCTGAAGCCACGGCCTACCTCACCAAGTTTGTCTTCTATTTTGCACTGTCGGCGATGCTGTTTCGCTTCTCGGCCAACCTGTCATTGGCCGCGATCCTGGATTGGCCATTTGTGTTTGCCTACCTTTGGGGGACGTTGTTCGTCTATCTGATCGCGACGGGCGTGGCCCTGTTGCGCAAACGCGGGATCGAAGAAGCCGCAGTCGAGGCGCAATGCGCGGTCATCGGCAATGTCGGATTCCTCGGTATTCCGATGTTGGTGTTGCTATTGGGCGAACAAGCGATCGGCCCCGTTATGCTGGTTTTGGCCGTCGATCTGATCGTCTTCGGGTCGTTGATTGTGATTTTGATCACCGGGTCCCGGGACGGGCGCATGTCCTTGGGGGTGTTGCACACGGTCGGTCTTGGCCTTCTGAAAAATCCGATGATCGTTTCGATCACATTGGGATTGATCATATCGTCGCTGAGTATCCCGATTCCCGCGCCTGCCAATGAATTTCTCGGGCTACTTGGCGCAGCGGCTACACCGGGGGCGTTGTTCGCTATCGGCGCATCGCTGGCGACAAAATCGGCTGAACGGGTTGCCGTTGCGGGCTGGTTGTCGTTTGCCAAACTTGTCCTGCATCCCGCCGCTGTCGCCTTTGCCGCGCTGGTGATGTTCCCTGTTGATCCCTATGCCGCAGGCGTCATGATTGCGGCAGCGGCCTTGCCCGTGGCCGGAAATGTCTACATCCTCGCCCAGCATTACGGGGTGGCGCCATCGCGTGTGTCCGCCTCGATCCTGATTTCAACCGCGCTTAGCGTGTTCACGGTATCTGCCGTGATTGCCGCCTTCACCGGATAGAAAGCCTGACATGACCCAAGCCCCACCAACCTACCAAGCCCTGCCACTGCCCGACCGTGCGGACTACGACGATGGGCAAATGCTGGCCGAGGCGCAGGCGTTCTATGACCATGTCAAAACGCGCCACACCATTCGTGACTACATCCCGCGTCCAGTGCCCAAAGCGGTGATCGAGGCCTGTGTTCTGGCCGCCGGTACAGCCCCCAGCGGCGCAAACCAGCAGCCATGGCATTTCGTGGCTATCAGCGATCCCGCGATGAAAGCGCGGGTGCGCAAGGCGGCTGAAGACGAGGAAGAGAAGTTTTATGGCGGCGGGGGAGGTGATGCATGGCTCAAAGCGCTGGAACCCATCGGAACGGATGCCAGCAAGCCTCACCTTGATATCGCGCCATGGCTGATCGTGGTTTTTGCCCAGCGTTGGGGGATGCGGGACGGGGAACGCATCAAGCATTATTACGTGCCTGAAAGCGTCGGCATCGCAACCGGAATGCTGATTACAGCACTGCATACAGCAGGCCTGTCTTGCCTCACGCATACGCCGAACCCGATGAAGTTCCTTAACGAACTGTGTGACCGGCCCGAGAACGAAAAGCCGATCATGATCCTCGCCGTGGGTCACCCCGCCGACAGCGCAACGGTTCCGGCTATCGCAAAGAAGAAAAAGGACCTGTCCGAAATCATGACGGCTTATGAAGGAGACACGTAATGGAAATCCTATCCGAGAACCGCTGCTTTGGCGGTGTCCAAGGCGTTTACAAACACCGCTCTGATGCGACCGGAACGGACATGACGTTTGCGCTGTTCCTACCGGCTGAAGCGGCAGACGGCCCCGTGCCGATCCTGTGGTTTCTGTCCGGCCTGACCTGCACCCATGAAAACGCGATGACCAAGGCGGGCGCACAGGCTTGGGCCGCAGAACAAGGCATCGCGCTCTGTTTCCCTGACACATCCCCGCGCGGTGAAGGCGTGCCGGATGATGATGCCTATGACCTTGGTCAAGGCGCCGGGTTTTACGTCGATGCGACGCAAGGCCCGTGGTCCGATCATTTCAAGATGTGGACCTACACAGCCGAAGAATTGCCAAAGTTGGTTGGAGAAAGGTTTGCTGTCGACATGAGCCGCCAGTCGATCACCGGACATTCTATGGGCGGGCATGGTGCGCTGACATTGGCGATGGGATTGCCCGGGCGGTTCCGGTCCGTTTCGGCCCTCGCGCCGATCTGCAACCCGACGCAAAGCGATTGGGGGCGCAAACAGTTCACGGCCTACCGGGGCGATGAAAACAAATGGGGTCCGCATGACGCCACCGTGTTGATGCGCGGCGGCGGGTTTGACGGGCCTATGCTGATCGACACGGGAACCGAAGACCAGTTCTGGGATTTGTTGGGGATGGACGCCTTCGCACAGGTCTTTGCCGAAGAACGGCAGGAGGGCCTGATCCGCCTGCAAAAAGGCTACGATCACAGTTACTTCTTCATCTCCTCATTCATGGAAGATCATATCAACTTTCACGCAGAGGCGTTGTGGCGTTGAGCGCCGCACATCCTGGAGCGCGGGCGTGATTTATGTCGACGCTGACGCGTGCCCCGTGAAGGCCGAGGTCGAGAAGGTCGGCACGCGCCATAAGGTGCGGATGTTTGTGGTGTCCAACGGTGGATTGCGCCCCTCGCAAAACCCGCTGGTCGAGACTGTCATCGTGCCCGACGGCCCTGACATAGCCGACATGTGGATCGCGGAGCGGGCCACCACCGGTGACGTCGTCATTACCGGCGACATTCCGTTGGCCGCCAAATGCGTCGAGGCGGGAGCGCGGGTCCTCAAGCACAACGGTGAAGCCCTGACGCAAGCCAACATCGGCAATATCCTCGCAACGCGCGACCTCATGACGGACCTGCGCGCGGCTGATCCGTTTCGCCAGGGCGGTGGGAAGGCGTTTTCGAAAGCCGACCGATCGCGATTTCTGGACGCGCTGGAGCGTGAATTGCGCGCTGCGGCCCGCGCTTAACGCTTTGACGTGGCGGTAAAACTGATACTCTGCCCGAAATATGGAGAATTCGTTGGATGACCGTGCGTGCTGTGCTTTTTGACATCGGAAATGTTCTGATCGAGTGGCAGCCGGAACGGTTTTTTGACCGTGTTCTGGGCGAGGACCAGCGGGCCGCGTTTTTCGCGCAGGTGCCGGTGCATGACATGACAAACCGGATTGACCATGGGGATGGGTTCGCTGACGTGATTGACGCGGTGGCGGTTGAGCATCCCGATTGGGCGAATGCGCTTGGTATATGGCATGACCGCTGGATCGAAATGGCGTCCCCTGCCATTGATCATTCTGTGCGGCTGCTACGGGCCTTGCGCCGTGCGGGGTATCCGGTTTTCGCGCTGTCGAATTTCGGGGTTGAGACGCTACAAATCGCTGAAGGTGAATATCCGTTCCTTGAGGAGTTCGACCGCCGCTATATTTCGGGCGAGATGCGTGTGAACAAGCCGGATGCCGAAATCTATGAACGGGTCGAGGCAGATTGTGGTCTACCGCCAGACGGGTTGTTGTTCACTGATGACCGTCCGGAAAACATCGACGCCGCAGCGAAACGGGGCTGGCAAACCCATTTTTTCGACGGGCCCGAAGGGTGGGCAAGCCGACTTGTCCGTGAAGGTTTACTAACGAAAGAGGCCGCAGCATGACCGAGATGATACCGTTTGAAGAAGGGCAGCGCGACCTTGACTGGATCGCGTTGACTGATGCGCTGGCGGTGGGGCACCGCCTGCCCAAGGCGAAGGTCGAGGATGTGTTTATCTATCGCGACCCGGAGACTTTGTTGAATCGATCCGCATGGATCAATGGCATGGGGTTGGCTGTGAAATGCGCGACGATTTTTCCCAACAACAAGACGCAGGGTAAGCCAATGGTAAACGGGGCGGTGAACCTGTTTTCAGACGAAAATGGCCAGTTGGACGCCATTGTGGATTTCCATCTGGTGACGAAATGGAAGACGGCGGGCGACAGCCTTTTGGCGGCGCGCAGATTGGCCCGACCGGACAGCAAACATATCCTGATTGTCGGCGCCGGCACGGTCGGGCATTCCCTTTGGCAGGCTTACAGCGCGGTGTTTCCACAGGCGGAATTCAGCGTCTGGAACCGCTCGCCCGAGGGGGCGACGCAATTCGCCAAGGACTGCGATGGCGTCACTGTCGCGCATAATCTTGAGACGGCGGTGAAGGCCGCAGACATCGTGACATCCGCGACGATGACGACAGAGCCGATCCTGAAAGGTGCGTGGTTTCAACCGGGCCAACACATTGATTTAATTGGCGCGTATCGACCCGACATGCGCGAGGTGGACGATGAAGCATTGTTGCGATCCCGCGTGTTCGTTGACAGCTACGCGACAACGCTGGGCCATATCGGAGAGTTGAAAATCCCGATCGAAAACGGCGTGATTGCACCGGAGCATGTGGTGGCGGACTATTACGAGGAAGCGGCATTTGCGCGAGGACAGCGCGACGAAATCACCCTGTTCAAAAACGGCGGAGGCGCGCATCTGGATCTGATGACCAGCCGTTACATTCTGGACGTTTGGAAGGCGCGAAACTCATGATGGGATGGGTTATTCCACTGATGGTTTTTGCTGGCCTTGCGGCATTGCCGTGGCTGGCCGAGCGTAATCGCCACGGGGTTGAGGCATTCCGCGACAAGGCCCCCGGGCGGTTCGCGAAATTGAGTCAGGGTGTCACGCATTATCAATGGATTGGGCCGGTGCGGGGGCCTGTGGTTGTGGCTGTTCACGGCCTGACGACGCCGAGTCCCGTCTGGTATAGTATCGCGGAACGGCTGTCGGGTTTGGGGTATCGTGTGTTGGTGTATGACCTATTCGGGCGCGGATTTTCGGACGCACCGACCGGGGTTCAGGATGGGGATTTCTTCGCGAAACAGCTGGGCGACTTGCTGGACCATCAAGGGCTGGGCGAAGACGTGACGTTGATGGGGTATTCTATGGGCGGGTCTATCGCGACGCATTTTGCCGCCAAGCACCCCAACCGGGTGCGCCGCCTTATTTTGTTGGCGTCTGGTGGCGTATGGTTGCGCGAGGATAAAGTGACCGAGTTCAGTCGCACTGTGCCGTTTTTCGGGGATTGGCTACATTCCATGATTTCGACGCGCCGTGATCGCAGGGCACTGCGGGCGCAACTGGGGCAGATGTTTGATATCAAAGGAATTATCGAACTTCAGTTGGCGGAATACGAGAGCAAGGGGTTCTTGCGATCTGTGCTGTCCAGCCGCCGTCATATGCTCGCCGATATGCAAGAAGAGGCGCATCGCGCCATTGGCCGTGCGGGGATTCCCGTTGTGGGGCTATGGGCTGAGAAGGATGAGGTGATTCCGCTGAAATCCCTTGGAACGTTGACACAGTGGAACCGCTCTGTGCGCCAAGAGGTGATTTCGGGGGCAGATCACCGCGTCGCGTTCACCCATTCAGACGATATCGTTTCTGTGTTGCGTGATGTGCTGCGCGAGGACGTGCAGTAAGGGCGTTGCGCGTTGTTTAGCAGCTTTTTTGCGTCCGCCTGCTGGCGTTAAGCTTGGTTAAGCAGCGCTAAGCTGTGCGGGACGACGTTCTTCGCGGATGGGAAGGTGCACGATGGCTGAAAATGCGCCGATGCCCACGCCGACCCACCAGACCGCGGTGTAAGAGCCGTAGGCATCATAGAGCCGCCCGCCGAGCCAGACCCCGAGGAACGAGCCGAGTTGGTGGCTGAAAAACACGATGCCATACAGCGTGCCCATATAGCGCAGCCCGTAGATATGCGCGACGAGGCCACTGGTGAGGGGCACGGTGGCCAGCCAGAGTGACCCCATGATGATGGAGAATATGATGACCGTCGTTGGTGTGATCGGAACCATAATGAACGCGGCGGCGGCAACGGTGCGGGCGGTGTAGATCCCCGCGAGCAGGTATTTCTTGGAATAGCGTTTCCCTGCCCACCCTGCGAGCAACGTGCCTGCGATATTTGCCAGCCCGATCAGCGAAATCGCGATGGCGCCAAGGGCGGAGGTGGTCGTGATGCCGATATTGTGGAGCGCGCCGCCGGGCAGGATGGGGCCGCACATTTCGGTGATCATCGCAGGGAAATGTGCGGTGATGAAAGCCAGCTGGTAGCCACACGAAAAGAAGCCCAGAAAGATCAGGGTGTAGGATGGATCACGAAACGCGCGGGTGATGACCTGTCCGATGGTTTCTTCGAGTTCCAGTTTGGACGCGGTGGCTGGGGTGCGCATCATCGGCAGGGTGAGGAGTGAGGCAAGGACGAGGCCCGCAAAGACCAGAAACACTGATTGCCACGTCATGAACCCAAGTAGGTATTCTGCCAGCGGTGCACCGAATACTTGCCCCGCGCTGCCTGCGGCGGTGGCAATGGCCAGCGACATGGAGCGATTTTCGTCCGACGCGGCGCGGCCAACAACGGCGAGGATGACGCCAAAGCCCGTTCCGGCAATCCCGAAACCCACAAGCCAAGCGTAGGTTTGATGCGCGATGGGGGACACGGCATTAGAGGACAGCACAAGGCCGATTGCATAGATGATCGCGCCGATGATGATCGCCTTGCGATCGGTAAGCCGTTCGGCCAGTGCGCCAAAGATCGGCTGTCCAATGCCCCACGCAAGATTCTGGAACGCGATAGCGAGGGAAAATTCCGCGCGCGCCCAGCCGAATTCATCCGCAACAGGGATTTGGAATACGCCAAATGAGGCCCGCACAGCAAAGCTGACCATGATGATGATACAACCCGCGACGAGGACGGGGGTGACGAGGTTGGCTTGACGATCCATCGGGCGACATTGGCGGGGGATTGCCGAGGCGTCAATTCGAGAATTGTGATCTGGCATATAACGGGAAGGTTGATCGGTATTTATGAGCCAAAGAAGGCAGGGTGGATTGCGGGTGGCGGCGCGGCTGCGTAACAAGGCGGGCATGGGAACGGTTCAGTCAGAGTATCAAGCGCGGGTGGACGCGGGCACGTTGCAGGATGATCCGGTGCAGCGGGCCGCGTTGGAGAGTTTGGAGCGCGTGCGCGCGGCGGTGTTGGATGCGCCAGCCGCGCCCAGGAAGGGCCTGTTTCGCAAGGCGGCCCCCGTGGTTGGCCCAAAGGGGCTATATCTTTGGGGGGGCGTGGGGCGCGGGAAATCCATGTTGATGGATTTGCTGTATGAGTTGGTCGAGGTGCCCAAGCAGCGCAGCCATTTTCACGCGTTCATGCAGTGGGTTCATGGTGCAATTGCCGATGCCCGCAAGGACGGTGTGGAGGACGCGATTGCGCCTGTGGCAGCGGATCTGGCGGCGCGTGTCCGGTTCCTGGCATTTGACGAGATGCAGATCACCGACATCACCGATGCGATGATTGTGGGGCGGCTTTTCGAGGCACTGTTTGCTGCTGGAGTCGTGGTTGTAACCACGACCAACCGTGTGCCGGATGATTTATATAAGGACGGGTTGAACCGGCAGTTGTTCCTGCCGTTCATTGCACTTCTGAAGGACCGGATGGAGGTGCATGAGCTGGCAAGCGATCTGGATTACCGTCAGTCGGTTCTGGCAGGGTCGCCTGTTTATTTCACGCCCAACGACAGCGCGGCCCGTGTGCAGATCGATGCATTGTGGGAAAATCTGACACTTGGTGCGGCGCACCCGCTGACCTTGCGGGTGAAGGGGCGCGACGTGGTGATCCCGGCGTTTGCCGGCGGCGTGGCGCGCGCGAAGTTCCGGGATTTGTGCGGTGTGCCGTTGGGTGCCGCTGATTACCTTGCCTTGGCGGATGCGGCGCGGGTGTTGGTGTTGGAAGATATTCCGCGTTTGGGGCGGTCCAATTTCAACGAGGCCAAACGGTTTGTGACGCTGATTGATGCGCTTTATGAGGCGGGGGTGCGTCTGATTGCGAGTGCGGCTGCCTTGCCCGAGATGCTGTATATCGAGGGAGAGGGTGTGTTCGAGTTCGAGCGCACCGCTAGCCGGTTGCGCGAGATGCAGGGTGCGGATTGGGGCGTGGACGCCTAGGTGTCGAGCTGCGGAATAACGAGACGTTGACCGACGCGGATGCGATCAGGGCTGGACAGGATTTGTTGGTTGGCTTGGAAGATCGTTTCAAAATGTTCGATCGACCCGAAAAATTTGATCGAGATCGCACCAAGACTGTCGCCACGTTGCACCGTATAGAACCGGGCCTGCACTTCGTCGGTCGCGCGCTGCACGATGCGGACTTCCATGCCGCGTGTGTTATCGGGCGTCGCATCGGGGATGGCCGGTGCGGGCCCGCCTGCCGCGATCTGGGCTTGCGTGACGATGTTGTTGAGCAGCACATGGGTGTCTACCCGCCCGTCTGACGTCACGAGAATTTCAGGGACCGCGACGGAGCCGGATGCCGCTGCATCATTCACGATGCTGTCTATGTTTTCGTCGGATTCACCAGCACGAAGGGCGGCGATGACGATCGCCTCGAGAGTGTCACGTTCATCCAGAACGGAACGCTGACCTGTTGCAGCCTGGATATCGGCGAGGATGTCGGAGGTGGATTGGCGCTGGGCCTGACCGGGCGTGGATACAGGACTGACACCTGCAAAGCCCAGTTCGGCCAGCACGTTGTTGGTCATGTCGGACAGACGGGTGTCATCTGTGGAAGGGCGGGCGACATCGACGCGACGGGGTGCCTGAACTCCGTGTGTCGCGGTGTTGCCGGCCAGCGGGGCGGTCGCTGTGATGTCTGACACGTCAGTCGAAGCCGCGCGCGTGACTTCGACGGGTTGTTCAACCGGTGTGCCGAGGCGGTCGGCAGTCGTGGAGGTATCGTTGCCAGCAAAGGGGCGGAAAATGATCAGCCCACAGACCACGATGGAAAAGACGAAAAGAACAACGACGGTGCGGATCATAGGTGGCCTCTCTTGGCGCTAGCCGGGAGTACTTGATGGTTGCGTGGTCAGGCCGACGTGAACCCACGCCTGAAGGCCACCGCGGTAATAGAAAAGCTTGTTGGCCGGATAACCGGCGGCGAGCAGAAAATCGATCGCGGCGGGGGCGTCAGGGGACCAGACGCCCCCGGAAAAGATGGCCAGCGCCATGGCGTTATCGAAATCCAGCTCGCCGGACGCGGTATAAATGGCGCCCAAGGCTTGCAAGATATCATCGCGATACCGGTTGCTGGCATCGAGCGTTTCAAAGGGCACGTTGACGGCACCGGGGATAGATTGCGTGGAAAATTCATCGCGGGAGCGGGCGTCAATTAAGAGGCCGTTGCCTTGTGTGACGTCGTTTTCGAGGAAAGAGAGCACCTCGAGTTCACCGAGCGTTGCGACCCCCGACCCTGCGCTGAGGGGCTGCAGGCAGTTTGGCGGACAGGCGCGCGACGTGCGCGCAAAGTCGCCTTCTAGCAGAGCGTTGGGGTTTTGATCACGGGTGACGGTGAAAGGCC
>CBFHGD010000017.1:0-25011 GCA_965655275.1 Octadecabacter sp.
GCAAGGGCACCAAAGTGGAAGCGGCAAATGACATCAATGCGCGACCCCCGCCGCGACGCTCTCGTCAATGAACTTTCCTTCCCTGAACCGGAACATCGAAAACTCGTCCGTCAGCGGGGACGCGCCCTTGGCCATCAGTTCCGCCATGGCAAAGCCTGACCCCGGAATGGCCTTGAAGCCCCCCGTGCCCCAACCGCAGTTCACGAACACGCCTTCAATCGGGGTTTTGCTGAGGATCGGCGAACGATCCCCCGTCACATCCACGATCCCGCCCCATTGGCGCAGCATCTTCAGGCGGCTCAGGATCGGGAAGGTTTCGTTCAGCGCGCGCACGGTTTCCTCAACATGGTGGAACGACCCGCGCTGGGTGTAGTTGTTGAACCCGTCCGTGCCGCCGCCGATCACCATCTCGCCCTTGTCAGACTGGCTGAGGTAGCCATGCACGGTGTTGGCCATCACCACAATGTCCATGCAGGGCTTGATCGGCTCGGATACCAGCGCCTGCAACGCCACACTTTCAATCGGCAGACGGAAGCCCGCCATATCCGCCAGATGGCTCGCATGGCCGGCGACGACCATCCCCAGTTTGTCGCAATCAATCGCGCCCTTCGAGGTATCCACGCCAACGACCTTGCCGCCTTCGGTGCGCACGCCGGTGACTTCGCATTGCTGGATGATGTCCATACCCATATCCGAACAGGCCCGCGCATAGCCCCATGCCACCGCATCATGGCGCGCCGTGCCGCCGCGGGCCTGCCAGAGGCCGCCCAAAACAGGATAGCGCGGACCTTCGATGTTCATGATCGGGCAGAGTTCCTTCACCCGGGCCGGGTTGATCCATTCGGTCGTCACCCCCTGCAAGGCGTTCGCGTGCGCCGTGCGCTGATAGCCCCGCACCTCGTGGTGGGTTTGCGCCAGCATGATCACACCGCGCGGGGAAAACATGACGTTGTAATTCAGATCCTGCGACATGGTTTCGTAAAGCGAGCGCGACTTCTCGTAGATCGCCGCTGACGGGTCTTGCAGGTAGTTGGAGCGGATGATGGTTGTGTTGCGCCCCGTATTGCCGCCGCCAAGCCAGCCTTTTTCGATCACGGCGACATTGGTGATGCCGTAATGCTTGCCCAGATGCCAGGCTGTCGCCAACCCGTGCCCGCCTGCACCGACGATGATGACGTCGTATTTCTTTTTCGGGGTCGGCGCGCGCCAGTGACGTTCCCAACCGCTGTGATAGCGGGCGGCTTCGCGGGCAATGGCAAAGGCGGAAAAACGGCGCATGGCGGATCCTCGGGCGTCAGAATAGCTTTTCAATAGTCTAAATCCTTCTGCGCCAGTTGCCAGAAATTTGAAGACCGACGGCGGCACTTATCTGCACATTTGCGACACCTAACGAAAACGTCGCAGCCTTGCGTCGTTTTGTGCCTTTTGTGACAGGGCGTGACGCACTACATCTGCGGCATGACTGACAACATTTATATCTTTGCACTGATCTGCGCTGCCCTTTCAATTCTCGCAATTCTGGCGGTTATCGCCCCCATGTGGCGCGCGCGCGCACCGGCGGGCCCGATCGACACCGATATCGACATCTACCGCGACCAGCTTGGCGAAGTGGAGCGTGACCTTGCGCGCGGTGTGCTGGACGACGTCGAGGCCGAGCGCACGCGCACCGAAATCTCGCGCCGTTTGCTGAATGCCGACGCGACAGCGCGGGCCGCCGCATCCGACGCCCCGCGCGGGTTGAGTCGCGCAGCGGCCGTTATCGTGGCACTTGGCCTGATCGGGGCAGCTGGTGGTTTGTACTGGCAGGTTGGCGCGCCGGGATACGGGGATATTCCGCGCGCAGAACGGCTGGAAAACTCCGCTGCGTGGTTGCAAGACCGCGAAAGCCAGATGGACGCCGAGGCCCGAAACCCGGAAACGGACGGGATCGCCACCGCCGATCCGGAAACCGCCGAAATCCTGCAATCCCTGCGCGGCGTCGCGTTTGAACGCCCCGACGATATGCAAGCGTTCGACTATCTTGCGCGGGTCGAGGCCGGGGTGGGCAACTATCAGCGCGCCGCCCGCGCGCAGGAACGCAAGATCGCCCTTTTGGGCGACGCGGCGAGCGAGCAGGACTTTGTCTTTTTGCTTGATTTTCTGGTGCTTGGCACCGGTGGTTACGTATCACCGGAGGCCGAAGCCCTCGCGCGTCAGCTGCAGCGCGATAATCCAAACAGCATCCCTGCCGTATATTATCTGGGCGTGCTTTACGCCCAAGCGGGCCGCCCCGACGAGGCGTTTGACCGCTGGAAGCGCATTATCGACAACGCCGAAGTCGACAGTCTGTATTGGACCCTGACATCGCGCCAGATCGAAGGTGTCGCGCGCAACCTCGGGGTCGATTACGCCCTACCCAGCCGCCGCGGCCCGTCTGATGATGATATCGCCGCTGCGCAGGATATGGCCCCCGAGGACCGCGAAGTCATGATCGAAGGTATGGTTGCCCAGCTTTCGGACCGACTGGCAACCGAAGGCGGCCCGCCGCAGGACTGGGCACGGCTGATTTCGTCCCTGATGGTCCTTGGTGAAGAAGACACGGCGCGCGAGGTCCTCGCCGAAGCCGAACTTGCCTTCGGGGGCAATGTGCAGGCGGTGCAAATCATCCGCCAAGCCGCCACCCAAGCCGGCCTTGGCGAATGATCATCGAGGACCCGGTGGCGTTTTCTGCCAGCTTACCCGCCTACGCGCCGCTGGCGGGGCTGGACCTTGGCACCAAGACCATCGGTGTCGCGGTATCGGATGCGATGCAAACCATTGCCTCGCCGCTGGAAACCATCAAACGCAGCAAATTTCAGGCTGACGCGGCGGCCCTCACCGCCATCATCGCCCACCGCCAGATCGCCGGAATTGTCCTTGGGCTGCCGCGCAACATGGACGGATCGGAAGGGCCACGCGCCCAATCCACCCGTGCTTTCGCGCGCAACCTTGAACGGCTGACCCCCCTGCCGATCACCTTTTGGGATGAACGCCTGTCCACCGTGGCCGCCGAACGCGCCCTTCTTGAGGCGGATACGTCTCGCAAGCGTCGCGCAGAGGTCATTGATCATGTCGCCGCAGGGTATATCCTGCAAGGACTACTCGACCGTTTGCGCAACATCCGAGGTTCCTGATGAGTGCTCCTGAAAACACCGATCACATCTGGCAGCGGGTCGAAATCGAAAGCCCCTGCATCAAGGTCTGTGTGATCCAGCCCGAAACACGCCTGTGCACGGGCTGTTTGCGCACGATTGATGAAATTGGCGCGTGGTCCCGCCTGACCGCGCAGGCCCGACTGGACGTCATGGATGACCTGCCCAACCGAACCAAACTGATCACGAAACGGCGCGGCGGCCGGGCCGCGCGCCTCAAACGCTAGATCAACGCCATGCGTTCGGCCCGCTGAGGGTCCGGAAACGGGCGATATAGCGCAATATCAACATCCCCCACCATTTGATGCACCGTGGTATAAAGCCGCTCGACCTGCTCGTCACGCGATCCGGTAAAGCGGAACGCGTGGTCCAGCTGGCTCAAATCCTCCACCTCGATCTCGAGCAGGAAATCGCGACTGCGCGGCCCGCCAAACCCAAGCTTGCGCCGGCACAGTCGCCAGTCCTCGATCACATCATTGGAGTGCAAATGGGTCATCCACGCCTCAACGGCCACGGCAAATGCTACCGCCTTGGCATCATCGCGAAGATCAATAGAGCAGTGATACAGGTTCATAAGGGTCCTTTGGTAAACTGACAGGCCCCTTGTTGCATCCCAAAGCTACCAAACCGTTAAATCAGCCTATCACAACCTTGCGCAGCATGTTCAGCGCCACCAAAATCAAGAACACACCGAAAACCCGTTTCAGCGGTTTGGGGTTCATCCTGTGCGCCAGCGCCGCGCCCCACGGGGCCGTGATCAACGTCATCGCCACGACCACGCCAAAGGCGCCGAAATTGACCGCCCCCACCGTCAGTGGCGGGGCCACGTCGATGTCGGCGAACAAAAACCCGATCACCGCAGGCACCGCGATGATCACTCCATACCCGCTTGCCGTCGCCACCGCGCGGTGGATGGGCACGCCAAACAGCGTCATCACCGGCACCCCGAACGACCCGCCGCCAATCCCCATCAACACCGACAAGAATCCGATGACCGGTGAGCCAACCGCGCGAAACACGCCGTTGGGCATCCCCTCGCCCAAGCGCCAGTCGGCCCGACCGAACACCATGTAGATGCCGATGCAAATGCCAAGTCCGCCGAACAACGCCTGCAACACGCTTGATCGCAATTGCGTCGCCACCGCCACGCCAATCACGGCACCAATCACGATACCAACCCCCCAGCCGCGCAAGATGTCCCATTCCACCGCACCCTTTTTGTGGTGCGATGACAGGCTGCGCAGGGATGTGACGATGATCGTCGCCAGCGACGTGGCCAGACAAATCTGCATCAATTGCGGGCTGTCATAGCCGAGCGCGCTGAACGCATAGAAAAACGCAGGCACCAGCACAATGCCGCCGCCAACCCCCAGCAATCCGGCCAAGACACCGGCAAAGGCCCCGATGACCATCAACATCCCCACAAGGGGCAACAGAGCGGACAGTTCAGGCATCGATTTCCCCCGCAGCTTTGATATCCAGCATGGCCGCCAACGCGTCTTCGACCACCGACCAGCCCGCATCGGCGCGATGGGCGTGTTCGGACAGATGCCGCCGCCAATGGCGCGCACCCGGCTGCCCCGCAAACAGGCCCAACATATGTTTGGTGACTTGGGACAGCTTGCCGCTGCCCTTCGTCGTGTCCGCAAGATGCGCCTCGATATAAGGGCGCATTTGCAGCACCAGATCCACCGGATCCGGGCCGACATCTTCGCCCCAGATCACCGCATCCGCACGTTGCAGGATGTCGGTCGGGTTATGATAGGCCGCCCGCCCGATCATCACACCGTCCAGTCCGGCGTCGAGCAGATCGCGCGCCTGTTCCAGCGACGTCACCCCGCCATTGATTGAAATGTGCAGGTTCGGAAACAGCTGTTTCATCTCGAACACCAGATCATAATCAAGCGGCGGCACATCGCGATTTTCCTTGGGGCTTAGCCCCTTCAGCCACGCCTTGCGCGCATGGATCGTGACGCGTTTGACCCCTGCGCCGACGACCTGCGCCAGAAATTCCGGCAAAGCGACCTCTGGATCCTGATCATCCACCCCGATACGACATTTCACCGTCACTTCAGCGGGTTGCGCGGCCATCATCGCCGCACAGCATTTCGCAACCAGCGCCGGTTGTTCCATCAACACCGCGCCAAAACTTCCCGATTGCACACGATCGGACGGGCAGCCAACGTTGAGGTTGATTTCCGGATAGCCCTCGGCCGCGCCCATGGCCGCCGCCTCCGCCAGTTCAGCCGGCTCGGACCCGCCAAGTTGTAACGCCACAGGCTGCTCTGCCGGATCAAAGCGCAACAAATGCCGCGCCTGCCCGCGCACCAACGCGGGGGCCGTGACCATCTCGGTATAAAGCAGCGTCCGTTTTGATAGCAGGCGGTGCAAATACCGGCAATGGCGATCCGTCCACTCCATCATCGGAGCGACGGACAGGCGGGCTGCGCGTTCAAGGCTTTGAGGGTCAATGGTGCGTGTCATGGGGGCGATATATCTGCGGTGTCCGGCACTGTCACCACTTGACGACACAGATCGTCAACGCCACCGTATTTGCATGACACATCCATTGATCACACAAGACCATATCGACGCCTACCAACGCGACGGCGTCGTCCTCATCAAAGGGCTGTTCGCCGATCACGTGGACGCCCTGCGCGCCGGCGTGGATCGCAATATGGCCGACCCGGGCCCCTATGCTGCCGAAAACCTTAAATCCGACGAAAAGGGCCGCTTTTTCGACGATTACTGCAATTGGCAGCGCATCCCCGAATTTGAAACCTTGATCCGCGAGGGTGCGGCGGCTCAGGTTGCCGCCGATCTGATGGGCAGCGACACGGTCCAGATGTTTCACGATCATGTGCTGGTCAAGGAACCGGGCACATCAAAACCGACACCGTGGCACACCGACGGGCCATACTATTTTGTTGAAGGCCAGCAAACCGTATCGTTCTGGTCCCCTCTTGATCCGGTCACCCAAGCCTCGCTGCGCTGCGTTGCGGGCAGCCACAAATGGCCCAAACCCGTGCTGCCGACCCGCTGGTTGTCCGAAACCTCGTTTTACCCCGATGATGACACCTATATGCCCGTGCCCGATCCGGACGCGGAGGGCATGGATATCCGCGAATACGCGATGGAGCCGGGGGATGCGGTGGCGTTCAACTACCACATTCTGCATGGCGCGCGCGGGAACGACACCCCACAGCGCCGCCGCGCCTTTTCCCTGCGTTTGCTGGGCGATGATGCGCGCTACACCCAGCGCCCTGGTCCGACATCGCCGCCCTTTCCCGACCATGGCATGACCCAAGGTCAAAGACTGCGCAGTGACTGGTTTCCGACGATCTACAGCCGCTAGAGCGTGACAGCTTCACCACGGCGCGCACTTTCCTGCGCCGCCAGCCCCATCGCCACCGCCTTGGCCCCGTCCCTGACGCTCACTTCGACCACGCCCTGCCCGCGCACCACGGCGTTGAACCGCTGGTGTTGATAAAACGTCGACCCGTTGTGATCACCTGCGTCAAGCAACGTCGGGTCCACAGGGATTTCCGCCACAATCGGCCCCTGCGGGTCGCGCGGTGAGATAATCAGCTGTGGCGTCGGTGCAGGCCCCAGCTTTTCAGGCCAGAACCGCCCCGGACCAGGCACCAGACACTCGATTTTCCCGTTTGGCCCTACGGCGCTAATTTCTTCCTGATAGCGACTGCCTTCGGCAAACATGCACAGCTCCAACATGGCGCGCGCGCCGCTGTCGAAATCCACAATCACATACCCGTTGTCCCAAATATCGGGGGTGCGCCCGTCATATGTCTCGTCCAGATGGTTCACGGCCTGCCCCGCGCTGGCCATGACCCGCACCGGTTCAGCCTGCAAAATCAGGCGCATCAGATCAAAGAAGTGGCAGCATTTTTCCACCAACGTGCCGCCGGTGTTTTCATTAAACCGGTTCCAGTCACCGATTTTCGGCAAGAACGCAAAGCGATGCTCGCGAATGCTCAGCATCTTGACGCCGCCTGTTGCCGCCTGTGCCTGCTCGATCAATGCGGCAACGGGGGGCATGTAGCGGTATTCCATCGCCACCCAGACCGGATGCGCATATCCGTCAAACAGCGCATCCAAAGTGGCGTGATCCGCCGGATCGGTAAACAGCGGCTTTTCACACAGGATCGGAACGGGGCGTTTGGCCACGATCTCTCGCAATTGCGCCATGTGCAGATGGTTGGGGCTGACGATGACAATCGCGTCCAGATCCGGATGGGCCAACACCGCATCCAGGCTGTCCGCCACCACCGCACCGCCCGCCAAATCAGCGCAGCTTTGCGCCAGTTCAACCACCGGATCATAGACCACGCTCACCCGGCCCTGCGCCAGAAGGTTAATGTTCTGGATGTGCTCGCGCGCCATCATCCCACAGCCGATTAGCCCGTAGTTCACCATGTCCATGTGTCAGCTCTTCCCTAAGCGAGAGACGTAATTGATTTGGTTCGGATCGAACCATGTCTTTGAAAACTCGACGGTTTCACCCGTCTGCATGCGGCCTGTCCGCTCGATATATCCCGCCATTTCACCCGCCTTAAGACCAAAACGCACATCGACCCAATCGGGCACCGGCGCCACATTGATCCGGTCTTCGGCGCTTGTGATCACGATGCCAAGGGCCTGGCGGTAATAAAGGTAAAGGGATTCCGACACCGCCGTCTCATCAACGGCGTCCGTCACCGCACCATCCAGCCAGATTTCCTCCATCGCCGCGGGCACATCATCCATAAACCGCAACCGGCGGAACCGATACCCGTCAGCCGCGCGAAACCGCGCCTCGGCAGGGGCGGCCAAACGGTCAATCGACAAGACCTGCGCCGTGGGCAAACCACCGCCCTGAATGCGTTCGATCCGCAAGAAACTATAGACAGACGACACCCCGCCGCGCGCGTGCACGTAGTTGCCCGACCCCTGCACACGGTCCAGCAACCCCTTGCCTGCCAACACATCCAGCGCCTTGCGCAGCGTGCCAACGGCGGTGCCGAGGTCTTCGGCCATGTCCCGTTCGGGCGGCAGGCGCGCGCCATCCGCCAGTCGCCCTGCCGCAATTTCGCGGATCAGCATTTCGGCAATCTGCACATACTTGGGCAACGCGCCAGAGGGGTCGAACTGGCGCTGGGGGTCTGACATTGACGCGCCCTCCCGAACGGACAAATAAAATTGATACAGGATTGATGCACTAGGTTCGGGATGCTACGCAAGAGGGAATAGAGTTCTCTGGGGAGGAGAATCATGACTCCTGAAATTGCATTTACCTTTTCTTTTTCGGCCCGTGTTTCGCGTGCGACCGAAGATAAAGGCTGCAACATAAAGGACCATCAGTGATGCAAAATCCGATCGTTCCCGTCACATCAGCGGACCTTGATGCCTCCGAAGTCAGCTGGTTTTCCGCTTTGTGTTCAGATGATTACGCCTATCTTGGTGTGCCTGATGGTGCCCTGCGCTCGTCATGGGAACACTGCCGCGACATCGTGCTCGAGGCAGAAAAACAGGGGTTTCGCAACATCCTCGCGCCCTCCTCCTACCAGGTCGGACAAGATACCTTGTCCTTTGTTGCTGGCATGGCCCCCCTCACGGAGCGTATAAATATGCTGGCGGCGATCCGCTGCGGCGAGATGCAACCGATCATGCTTGCGCGCACCGTGGCAACGCTGGATCACATGCTCAAAGGTCGTCTGACGCTCAACGTCATTTCCTCGGATTTCCCCGGCGAAGTGGCCGACAGCAAACTGCGCTATCAACGCTCCCGCGAGGTGGTCGAGATCCTGAAACAGGCGTGGACACAGGACGAAATCAACTTCGAGGGTGAGGTTTACCAGTTCTCGAATGTGCCCACCGCGCCCGCGACCCCCTACCAAACCGGCGGGCCGCTGCTGTATTTCGGCGGGTATTCCCCTGCTGCGTTGGAACTGTGCGGTCAGCATTGCGATGTCTATCTGATGTGGCCCGAACCGGAAGAAAACCTCGCCCAACGGATGCGCGATGTGAATGCTGTGGCAGAGCGTTACGGGCGCACGCTGGACTATGGCCTGCGCGTCCACATGATCGTGCGCGACACCGAAGCCGAGGCCCGCGAATACGCCGATCACCTTGTCAGCAAGCTTGACGATGAATACGGCGAACTGATCCGCGACCGTGCGCACGATTCCATCTCGTTGGGTGTATCCCACCAAGCCAAGGCGCGCGAATTGGCCGACAAGTTCGGCTACGTCGAACCCAACCTCTGGACAGGCGTCGGCCGTGCCCGGTCCGGCTGTGGCGCTGCTTTGGTCGGGTCCGCTGACCAGGTCCTGTCCAAAATCGAAAACTACCGCAAAATGGGCATCCGCGCCTTTATCTTTTCGGGCTATCCCCACATTGACGAAGCCAGACACTTCGGCAAACTGGTGTTACCGGAGTTGAAAACCTGCTCTTTGCCCCATGCCTACGGGCGCGTCCCGAGCGACACCCCTGCAACACCACTTGGAAACGGACCTCGTATATAATTATGACATCTATGGAACGTATTAACCTTACATCAGACCTCTCCCTGTCGCGCATTGTCTACGGCATGTGGCGCCTTGGCGACGTAGACGACACCTCCCCCAAACATGTGCAGGCCAAAATCGAAGCCTGCCTTGAACAGGGCATTACCACCATGGACCAAGCCGACATTTACGGCGGCTATATGGCCGAGGAAATCATGGGTGCGGGCCTGACACAGTCGATCAGGGACCAGATCGAGGTTGTGACCAAATGCGATATCCTTGTTCCTGCGGGCCGGTATTCGGACGTTGCGGGAAAATACTACGACACCAGCCGTGAACATATCCTAAAATCTGTCGATCATTCCCTGCGTCTCATGGGGATCGACAAGATTGACGTGCTGCTCATCCACCGCCCCGACCCGCTGATGGACCACCATGCAACGGGTGGCGCGCTGGACGAGGTCGTCGCATCCGGAAAGGTGCGCGCGGTCGGTGTATCCAACTTCAAACTGCACGACTGGACATTGCTGCAATCGGCCATGAAATCCAAACTGGTGACCAACCAGATCGAAGTGTCCCTGTCTGCGCACGACGCGCTGACCAATGGCGATCTGGCGTTCCTGCAAGAACGCGGCGTGCCACCAATGGCATGGTCGCCTTTGGGCGGCGGGGCCCTGATGACCGAAGACAGCGCCATCGCGCGCGCGCTGGACGAGGTCGCGGCGCAA
Organism: Octadecabacter sp.; assembly: GCA_965655275.1. Taxonomy (GTDB): domain Bacteria; phylum Pseudomonadota; class Alphaproteobacteria; order Rhodobacterales; family Rhodobacteraceae; genus Octadecabacter. The sequence continues at coordinate 10,402 of CBFHGD010000017.1, forward strand.
AACAGCGTTGACCGCGCTGCCGTCGCCGTGGCGTGGCTGCTGGCACACCCCGCCAAGATCATGCCGGTTATGGGAACCAATAATATTAGCCGGATCAAAAGCTTCTCTGACGCACTTAAAGTCGATATGTCGCGCACGACCTGGTTCAAACTTTATGAAGCCGCACTCGGTCACGAGGTTGCCTGAGGATGAACGCGTTTGATCCCATCGATGACCCCAAGGCCTTTCGCAACGCGCTTGGCGCCTATGCGACGGGCGTGACCGTGGTGACTGTGCCCTCGGATGACGGACCCATCGGGATCACAGCAAACAGCTTTGCCTCGGTCTCGCTCGCTCCGCCGCTTGTGCTGTGGTCACCTGCCAAAGCCTCCAAACGTTTCAAATACTTCGCGGACGCACCACATTTCGCGATCCACGTGCTGGACGCACATCAACAAGACATGTGCAACGGGTTCACCAAGGACAAATCTGCGTTCGACGGGCTCGATTGGGTGACAGGCGCACATGACGTGCCCCACATCCGCGGCTGCCTTGCGCGGTTTGAATGCACGCTTGATGCCAGCCATGACGCAGGCGATCACACCATCATCATCGGGCGCGTCACCGGCGCATCCGCGCGCGCCGGCCTGCCGCTGTTGTTTCAATCAGGACGGTTTGTATCGCTCAAGGGATAACTTCAACAACGGGGCGCAAGACCCTGATAAGAAACAATAAGACCTGCAACAAAACGGGTCACAGTATAGGGAGGGCAAGCCGTGGGAGGACGTCTTGCAACCGGATGGGTGGCATTGGGATATGCCGCAATCCTATTCGTCGGGGCCTTCGGGGACCGGCGCGACGCCTTGGCCGACCGCATCGGCATGGGCGATATGGCCTTTGTCGCCGCCCTTGCTGGCGGGCTTTGGCTGTTGTGCATTCTGCGGCCCGTGTCTGCGGTGCAGGCCCATGCGGTGATCAATGAAACCCTGCAGCTGGCCGGAAAGTGGATATCCACATTCGCGCTGATCGCGATGGTCTGCTTCATTCTGCTACAGGTTTTCATGCGCTACGCCCTCAACGACGCGCCCAACTGGACAGAGGAAGCCGCACGGTTCGGCATGCTCTGGATGACCGGTCTGATGGCACCGATCGCCTATCGCCACGGCGGGTTTGTCGCCATCGACATGCTGGAACGCGCCCTTGCGCCACGGCTTTCGGCAGTCTTGTCGCTGGTCTTGCTGGCCATGTCGTTTCTGGTTTTGCTGGTCATGTGGGACAAAGGGTTGAACAACCACGTCGACAGCCTGTCCGGGCGCGGTTGCTCCAGCACCCTGCGCTGGCCGTTTGGCATCGAAATTGGTAAGTGCGGCGGCAAATTTTCCAACTATTATCAATACTTGGCGCTTTGGGTCGGGATCAACTTGTTGATCGTGTCCTGTGTGGAACTGATCTTGCGGCAAGGGCTGAAATTGTTTGGCCGCGATGCCGGCCTCGCCCCGCTGGGCGATCAGGAAATCGGGGGGGCGTCGTAATGCTGATCTGGTTCCTGCCCCTTTTCATGGCGATCTTGATGATCGGAATGCCCGTCGTCTTCGCGCTGCTGTTCGCCCCGGGGTTCATGACATGGGCCAGCGGCAACGAAAAAGACCTCGCGATCCTGTATCGCAATATCTACAGCGGCATCGACAGCTTCCCGCTCATGGCGCTGCCGTTTTTCATGCTGGCTGGCGAAATCATGAACCGCGGCGGCATCACGACCCGCCTCGTGGAATTTTCACAGGCCTTCATGGGTCATCTGCGCGGCGGTCTGGCACAGGTTAACATCCTCAGCTCGATGCTGTTCGCGGGCCTGTCCGGTTCGGCCGTGGCGGACACATCCGCACTCGGGTCCACCTTGATTCCAGCCATGGAAAAGAACGGCTACACCCGCCGTTTTGCCGCCGCGATCACCGCCGCGTCCTCGGTCATCGGCCCGATCATTCCGCCCAGCGGCATTATGATCATCTACGCCTATGTCATGGGCGAATCCGTGGCTGCGTTGTTTCTGGCAGGTATTGTGCCGGGCATCCTTGTGGGCTTGGGCTTGATGGTCATGGTGCGCCTGATGGCGGATCGTTACGATTTGCCGAAAGCAGAACGTATCGTCACCAAGAACCAGACGATCACGGCAACAGAATTCTGGCTGGCCTTTATTATGCTGCGCATCAACCTGATGGGGCTGCTTTGGGCCGTGTTCCGCCTTGGCTCGTCGATCGCGGGCGTCGAAAAACCGCAAGGCGTCATGCTGATCGCAACATTGGTGATCTTGCTCATCCTTGCGCATGTCTTCCTGGTCTGGCTTCGCACTCAAGTCTCGGCGGACTTCCGGACCGTGTGCAAAAAGGGCGTCGTGCCGCTGCAAACGCCGATCATAATTCTGGGCGGTATCCTTGTCGGCATCATGACCCCGACCGAAGCCAGCACCATCGCGGTCGCCTATGCGCTGCTGGTCAGCGTGTTCGTGCTGCGCTCGCTCACTTGGGCGGACTTTTTTGATGTGCTGCAACGCTCTGCGCTGGCCTCGGCTGCTGTACTCTTGCTTGTGGGCGCCGCCGTTGCGTTCAAGACCATCGTGGCGACGTCCGGCGCGGCCACGACCATGGCCGACATCATCCTCGGACTGTCGGACAACCCGCTGATCCTGCTGTTTCTGATCAACATCTTGTTGTTCATCGTCGGCATGTTTCTGGACGCTGGCCCGGCGATCATCATCCTTGGCCCGATCCTTGGCCCCATCTTTACCGACATCGGCGTGCACCCCGTGCACTTCGCCATCATCATGTCTGTGAACCTGACCGTGGGGCTGGCCACGCCGCCTATGGGGCTTGTGTTGTTCGTCGCCTCGACGGTCAGTCGCGAAAAGGTCGAAACCATTTCCAAGGCGATCCTGCCGTTTCTGGCTGTGGAAGTCCTCGTGATCTTCCTGATCACCTTCTTTCCACAAATCTCAATGACCGTTCCCTATCTCGCGGACTTCCTCGGATGCCCGCCTGACATTGGTTACATGGCTTGCATTAGCCCTGAACCACCCACAAACTGAACTTCATACAATCTGGGAGGATTACAAAAATGATGAAGTATATCGCAACGGCTGGCATGATCGCCGCCTACACACTGACGGGCGCGCCCGTGGTCGCACAAGACACGATCACACTGCGCGCGACCGCCAATTCAAACGAAAACGACGAAGACTATGACGGTCTGATCGTGTTCAAGAACTACGTCGAAGCGGCCTCCAACGGCGCGATCGAGGTGGAATTGTTCATCGGCACGCAGCTGTGTTCCACGGGTGCGGAATGTCTTGAAGGCGTCTCTGAGGGCTCCATCGACATCTACATCTCCACCTCCGGCGGTGCGGCGGGCATCTTCCCGTATGTTCAGGTCCTCGACCTGCCCTACCTTATGGCCGATGACCGCGTCGCGGAAGCCGTGCTTCAGGGCGATTTCGTGCGCACCATGCGCGATATGGCGCTGGAAACATCCGACGATACGATCCGCCTGATGACAGTCGGCAACACCGGTGGGTGGCGCAACTTCGCCAACACGGTGCGCCCGGTCATGACGCCGGCCGACATGGAAGGCCTGAAAATCCGTACCGTGGTCGCTGACTTGCCGCAGGAACTGGTGCGCGCGCTTGGGGCATCCCCGACGCCGATCCCGTGGCCCGAGCTGTTCACGTCCTTCCAGACAGGCGTTGTTGAGGGGTCCAAGAACGGGATCACCGACATCATGGGCATGAAGTTCCCGGATGCGGGCCTGCAATACGTCACACTGGACGGGCACGCCTACATGGGTGCGCTCTGGTGGATGAACAACGAACGGTTCACCGGCATGGACGAGGCCCAGCGCCGCGTTATCGTGGACGGGTTCTACGCGCTCCAGCAGGCGACCTTTGCCTCGCCCAAGCGTAACTCCATCCAGGCCTACAGCGATTTCGTCGCCGGTGGCGGGAACCTCTATGTGCCAACACCCGAGGAAAAGGCGATGTTCGCCGAAGCCGCGGCCCCCGTGCAGGACTGGTTCCGCGCCAACGTTGACGGTGGCGACATGATCCTCGATGCGCTGATTGCAGCCGTGGCAGACGTCGAAGCCGACCTTGCAGCGGGCTATGAGGCGGACTTGAACTAGGGGTGCACACCACCGCACCGTGACCACACAGGGCCATCCGTATGCGGGTGGCCCTTTTTGATCCATAATTGGGTTAAAATTTATATTGACCCAAATTTGGGTAAATTGCATACTGCGCTATGACCCAAGATACTCCGCACACCACCGCCGTCCTCATGGGCGACCTCGTCAAAAGCGAACGTCACCCCGCCAAGGACGCCCTGCATCGCCTTTTCAATGCAGCGATTGATCAGGCCAACCGCGATCACGCGGGCGATATCCTCTCGCCTCTTACCATCACGCTGGGGGATGAATTCCAGGGGGTTACACGCACGCTGGAACAGGCCGCAGCCATTGCGCGCGGGGTCCGGTTCCACCTGCTGCAGCACGATGTGCAATGCCGCTTCGTCATCGCACAAGCCCGTCTGGACTCGCCGCTCAACCCCGATAAGGCGTGGAACATGATGGGCACCGGGCTCGGACGCGCGCGCGACAAACTCAACGAAAAACGCGCCGGCCAGACCTACCGCTTCTCCCTGCCCGACGCGCCCGTCACCGAGGTTTTGCTGGATGCGGTGGGCACCGGCCTTAGCGTGATCGAACGCGGCTGGACCACCACCCAACGCGAGGTCATCTGGAACAGCCTATGCGGGCAGTCCGTCAAAGACATTGCCGCCGCCCGCGACGTGACCATCCACAACATTTACAAAATCCGCGCCTCCGGCGACTATGACGCCTACAAGGTGCAATGGGCTGCCATCGACACGGCCCTGACCGCCACATCACGCGAGGATACCGAGTGAACATCTACCTCCACTTCGCCCTTTATACCGGGGTTGGCTTGGTCCTGCTCACCACGATTGGCAATTTGGCCTGCCGTTGGCTGTTCCACCTCACCGGCCTGTCCTCCCCCGATGCCAGCGCCCAGCCCGCCGCAGGCCGCGTCATCGGTTCGCTCGAACGCATCATCATCGCCATTGGCATCATCGCCCACAGTTGGGAGGTGCTGGCCGCTGTCATCGCCCTCAAGACCATCTCGCGCTTCAAGGAAATGGACGAAAAATCCTTCGCCGAATATTTCCTTGTCGGCTCGCTGTTCAGCATCTTTTGGGCCACGCTCGTGACAGCCGCATGGCTCGGGTATGACCACTATTTTGGGCTAAATCTGCGCGCCACCTTTGGCTATATGGCGGCGCCGGCCTAGGCGCGCCCTACCCCTTTTTTCGCAGCTTGCTATAAAACCGCTTATTGGCCTGCATGAACTGTTCCAGCATGGTGCCGACGCCCCCCATCTGGCGACCCTTTAGATACAAATACCCCGAGAACGCACCAATCGCCGCGCCCACGGTGTCCACGATCAGGTCTTTCATCGTATCCATCAGCCCCGATTTCTGCATGTTCATCCCGAACGTCTGGTCCATGGTGAACTCGAAAATCTCCCACAACGCGCCAATCGAAAGGCCCACACAGAACGCCAACATCGCCAGCGCCCAGGGCGGCGCGGCGTATCGATCCCCCTCAAACAACATGAAGATCAACAAGAACCCGATCGCCCCGAAACTCAACGCCGATGTGAAATGCAGAATGATGTCCCACCACCAGAACCGCTCATAGAAATCCCCCACCTCGCCCAGAAAGATCGTGGCAAAGATAAACACGACAATTGCGGTCAAAACGGAATTCGGCAGCACGATACCCAAGAATCGCGCAAAGTGCTGCGGCAGAAACGTCAGCATCAGCGTCGCGAGGGCGACAAAAACCGCCGGCCAGGCTTGCGTCATCACACCTGATATCACCTCAAGCGCGAGGATGGCCTGGATCACGCGGATGACGATAGGGTGACCTGATTTGAACATTGCACTTCCGATTTGCGTCCTCAGCCCCAATATAGGGATCATGGACGTGAACACACCCCTTCGATTGGCCAGTTACAACATTCGCGCTGGCCTTGGCAGCGATCTGCGACGCAACCCGCTGCGCGTGCTGTCCGCAATCGCCGCATTCAAGGCCGATATTGTCGCCCTGCAAGAGGCCGACTTTCGCACCGGCAAGCGCCCCTCGGCCCTGCCGCGTGATTTGATCGAAGGTCACACCGGCCTGCGCCCGCTGCCGGTGGCAGACAACGATGTCAGTCTGGGGTGGCACGGCATCGCGCTGCTGGCCCGCCCCGATCTGGTGGCCAGCGCCGTTCACCGTTACCCGCTTCCGGGGCTGGAACCGCGCGGCGCCATCGCCGTTGATCTGGCGCACTTAAGGGTGGTTGGCGTTCACCTCGGCCTTCTGCGCCACTCGCGCCGCCGCCAACTCGATCACATCCGCGAAGAACTCGACGCACTTCCCGAAAAGCCCACCGTGATCCTCGGCGATTTCAACGAATGGTCCCGCAAGGTCGGCTTGGGCCGCCTCGCGCGCCGCTACACCATCCTCACACCGGGGCGCACGTTTCCGTCGACCCTGCCCATGGGCGCACTGGACCGCGTCGCCCACTGTGACCGCCTCGACGTGCGCATGCTCGACGTGCCGCGCAAATCAAAGGGGCGCCACGCGTCAGATCATTTACCGATATTGGCAGAAGTCAGCGAGGTTGACACTTTTCAAGGCGCCAGCCCGTCATCTTCCCCCTGACGACGTGGCAAAACCTTCTAACATCGGGCTGGGTTTTGATCGGAGTTTGTGACCATGGGCAGATGTGGTCTGAAACAGCCTAATCGTCATCCCGAAGACCCTCCCCAAAACGACCGTTTCGGGAACGCTGAACCGCCCCTGCTCTCGTGTCCCGTGGCAAACTTTCCACTGGCCCCAAGTCCCCTCAATTCGCCACCGCGCTACCGGAACGGATACATCCACGCCCTGTAGTCATCCACCAATACCTGCGCCCTAGCCCGCTGTTCAGCGCTCATGCGCGGTGTCAGCTCTTCAAGGCTGTCGGGTGCGTCCACATCGCCGCCAATTGCAGACAGCGCATACCACAGATAGGCGCGCACAAGGTCCGGCGCTGGCAGGCCGCGGCCGAGCTCGTAGTACCATCCGATGCCGGACTGCGCACCCGGATGTCCCTTCATCGATGCGCGCAAATACCACTCGAACGCGCGCTCATCGTCCTGCTCGACCCCGAGCCCCAGCGCATACATCACGCCGATCAACTCCTCCGCGTCCGCATTGCCCGACCGCGCCAGCACCTCGAACTGTTCGCGCGCCGCGTCAAACTCCCCCGCCTCCATCAGATCGCGCGCGTCTTCAAGGTCGGCGGCCATTACAGGCCCCGATATTGGACTTGTCACCGCCAGCAGGACCGCCAAGATAACCGCATGGATTTTGCGGATCGTATTCATTCGGGATGGGCATGGGCTGTGCATGCGCTGTGTATCCTTGTCTTAGGGGGTGCGGCGGCACGGGCCGACCCGATCACCGCCGATGATTTCGTGGATGCCGACGCCGCGCAAGCCCGCATTGGTCAGTTGTTGTTTTATGACAAGATCCTAAGCGGCAATCGCAACATTTCGTGTGGCACCTGCCACCACCATGATCTTGCGGGCGGCGACGGATTGTCGCTTGGAATCGGCGAAGGCGGCAGCGGGTTGGGGGCCGAACGGCTGGTCGGCGACATTCGCAAACGTATCCCGCGCAATGCCCCAAGCCTTTGGAATATAGGTCATAATTCTGTTGATATTCTGTTCCACGATGGCCGCCTTGAGGTGTCGGACCAGTTCAACAACGGCTTTGACTCCCCCGCAGAAGAATGGCTGCCCCAAGGCTTTGATAACATCGTCGCCGCCCAAGCGGTGTTCCCGCTGGTGGCGCAATTTGAAATGGCGGGCAATCCGGGTGAAAACGAAATCGCAGGTGCGACCCATGACCGGATAGACGCGGCGTGGCCGATCCTTGCCGCCCGCGTGCGCGCCGTGCCGGATTACGCGAGTAAGTTTACACAAGCCTTTGATACTGTTGATGAACCTCTGGATATCTCCATCGTCGAAGTCGGCAATGCGCTTGGCGCGTTCATCACTACCGAATGGCGCAGCTATGACAGCCCATATGACGCATGGCTGAGCGGAACGCCCCTGCCTGACAGCGCAGAACGCGGCCGCGCGCTGTTCTTTGGCGAGGCGCGCTGTGCAACCTGTCACAGCGGCCCGTTGTTCAGCGACCAGGGCTTTCACGCGCTTGGCATGCCCGCCTTTGGTCCCGGTCGCACCCGAACCTTCGACAAGATGCCCCGTGACGTCGGGCGCATGGGCGAAACCGACATGTTGTCAGACGCTTACAGGTTCCGCACACCTTCCTTGCGCAACGTCGCCCTGACGGCGCCCTATGGCCATAATGGCGCCTATCCGACGTTGCAGGACATGATCCGCCACCACGCCGACCCGGTCGGAACGCGGGCAGCGTGGACACCCGACATGGCCGCCCTGCCCGCAGCGCCCGCCATCAGCGCAGTGGATTTTGCCATTCGTCAGGACGCCCGCGAAATGTCGCGTCAAGCGGCCGCGCTCGACATACATCCTGTCGCGCTCAGCGACGCGGACATCGCTGATCTGGAAGCATTTTTGCACGCTTTAACAGGCGAAACCGTAGATCAACGCCCCCTTGGCCGCCCCCTTTCGGTGCCCAGTGGCTTGCCCGTCGACTAGCGCAAAACCTCTGCCAGCGGGCGGCGCGCGCGCGGAGGCATATCGCCTGTCGGACGCCCGAAGCGGATCGCCTGAATAAGGCGACGGTCAGACGCAACGCCGAAGCGTGCGCAGAGTTGGTCGTTGGTTGCCGGATGATCCGTCAGCGCCGCCATCGGCCAGCCTGCGAACCCCAGCGACGCCGCCTCAAGGCACATGCGCAGGTAGGCGCGCCCCGACGTGACCGGATTCTCAGATAAATCGCGGTGAAACAGTGCAATAACGGGTGCACTTAATGTGGCGTCCCGCTCCGCTGTCAGCCCTTTGGTTGCGCCAAACACGTTCAGAACACGCCAGAACCGCACCAATGCGAACGGCGCTGCACGCGCGTCACGGCGGCTCATGCGCAGGGCGTCACGATCCATACCATCATGCCCTTTGCGGGGGTGGCTGTCGGACAGCCGCATCCAGCTGACCAGTTCGCGGCGAAACGCAGCGTCTTGCATGATTTGAAAGCTGGCCCAATCATTGCGGTGCGCCAAAAACGCCCGCCCCCCAGTATCGAGGACCAGCCGCGTGTCGGGGCGCATCCAGCCGAACAATTCCGCAGGCGTGGGGCTGAATGGCCCTCGCCAGGTAAACCGGTCTTCAAGCTGCACATGCAATCCGTCTGCCTGCGCGTCCCCTTGCAGCACCGTTAGATGCGCCACTGCGACAAGCCCCTGACCGGGGTTGGTCGAATGGCCGGTCAAGGTGACGGCGGCGTCAAACCCTTCGGCGGACAGCGCAAGAACCATACCCTCCAAAACCGCGCCACACGACAGGCCCGCGCCCCGCCCTGACGCGTCAGCGACAGGCAAGCCGACGTTTGTGTCACAAAACAGCGAGAGCACGTCATCCTCACGCGTCCAGCGCGCGGGTTGGGTGTTATGGATGGTGGGTGCGAGGGCGGCACGGCCAACACAGCGTTCGAAAATAGCTCGGGATATCATCACTTTGCCTTGCTCATAAGCTGCGCCATCCGTTGCACCGCCGCGAGTTCCAACTCGGCCCTCGGCGACGTCGCAAGGGCGGGCGTCGACAGCGCCACAAGGGTGAGCGGCGCATCGTCGGCCAATAGAATATGGCTCGCGTCGAACATGCGAAACAAATGTTTGATATGATCGCCTTCAATGCCATCAATGAACGGCGGGTCCGCGCGGCGCAACACGGGACGCACCGCAAAAATGCGGCGCACGACGGTGTCATCCAGATCGGCCAGTTGCCCCGCCTCGATCAGCGCCGCACCTTCTACCAACGGGTGCACCTGAAGCCCGCGCAAGAACCCCAGTGCATCGTGCGACCGGTCCTCCGCCAGATGGCGTAGAAGGGTTTGGGTTTGCTCCTCCGCGCGCAGGGTTTGCGCCTCGATGAACAGCACAGCCACGAGGACGGCCGCGAGGATGACCGCCAGTGTCAGGATCGTCTCGTCCTTGTCCATGCCCGCCATCTGCGCCACGACCGCACCAGACAGCCCCGCACCGATGACGATCGCAAGAAACGACATCAAAGGGGCGCGATGCTGTGCCTGCGCGCGCCCGAGCGACACCGCCAGCCAACACAAGAACAGCACCCCGAGCGGGGAGACTTGCGCCGGAAGGTCCAGCACGACCATCAAGAAATCCGCGGCCGCCAGCGGGATCAGCAGAACCAACGACAGGGCCAAGCGTTCCACCGTCTGGTTTTCAGCAACGGTGAGGCTGGATTTGTCCCGCGTCAGTACCAACCACCCGCCGATGAGGAAGCCGCTGAACTGGAAAATCAACAGCCCGACAAGGCGCGGCGGATCAATGCTGTCAGACCACCACAGCGACAGGGCCGCGAAGACAATCGTGCCCGCCGCAACCCAGACTTTCGCCCAAGGCGGGGCATGGCGGCGCAATAAACCCTCGGCCAGAAGCAGAACGCAAAGCGGGATAAGAGCGGCCCCCAACAGTATGAAAAATCGAAAGAAACCCGCATCCGTCAGAATGAAAAAGGCACGCCCCGCAAACAGGATCGCCATCACGCGCAACCCCAACAGGAACCGCCGGTTGAGCGGTGCCCAAGGGTCGCGTGCCGTGATGACACGGTGCAGGATTAACAGCCCGGCAAGGGCCGCGAGGGACAAGAACAGGTTGCCGGTTTGGGTGGCGGCCAAGGTCATGTCACCGCCCCGTTCGTGCGTTCTGATCCGGCCAGAGCGTCAAACATCGCCGTCCCCTTTGGCGGGCCGTAGAATAGAAAATTGCCGCGTCGTGTCAGACCAATACAACACCGGCAGGATCAAACGCCGCAGGGCCACGTAAACAGCCGCGGACATCACACCCAGCACGGCGGCTTTGGGCACAGCGCGGGTCAGATAGCGGCGGATTGCGGGCATATCCATCCGCCCCAATTGCAGCAGGTCGTCACCACGGGTGTAATCAAGCTCGGCGGCGCAAAAATCGTTGAATACAATATCGCGGTGCTTTGGCGCTTGCTCCCACGTCTTTTTCAGATCATCCGATCCGCCGGTGTAGGCATTGGTGATCACGAAGCGCGCCTCGTCAAACTGCGCGTCATCCCCAACGCCGAACACATCGCGATGCCCCGCCATGATCCGGCGCGCCATCAGCACATGGTTTAACGTGCGCCGGTCCGCGTGTGGCTTGGGCCAGACATCCGAAAACATCTCACTCACCATGCCGACAACGGCGGGCACCTGCGTGACGTTGGAGACCCACAGCGGGCGAAACTGGTTGCGCACGATCAACATAAAACAGGTCAGGCCATAAAGGACCCAGGACAATCCGCCGGAGCGTTGATCCGGGTCAACCATCACCAGCCCGAGGTGCAACACATCCACCCGGTCCGGCCGGGTGTCCAATGTCATGATCGCCAGCGCATTAAAGGCAACCGGCGTGCCGTCGCGCAATGTCACCAGCGTTATGATGGTGTCATTCAGGCGCGCGCGATCGCCCGAAAACACGCCATAGGTCAAGGTGCCGTCGTCCAGTGTTTTGGCGGCGACGGTGCGCAGATCCCGCGTCAGGTCCTGCACCTGCTGATCGGACATCCAACGCCCCGGTCGCTCCATGATCCGCACGATCCGGTCGCGCCCGTTGCGCAGGGTCACGTCCATATAGTCCCGACGCAGCGATTTTAGGATGGGTGCGATCATGGCCTGCCTGTTGTTGTTAACTGGCAAGGTATGGCCGTAGGCTGTGGCAGGCAAGCGGATGTGGTGTTTGATATGCTGTGTCCTTGGGGCCAGCCCCGCGTCCTTCGGACGCCCCCCGGGATATTTTCAAAGCAAAGACAGGGTCAGGCGGTTTGATTCAACACGCGTTTGGAGCCTTCAAGCGCCAGCGGGCTCAGACCGTCCCCCCCCTGTTCCAGATGCGCGGCCAGTTGGTCGAGCATGCGGGGTTCCCAGAATTCCTTGAGGTGAGCGGCCACGCGACCCGCTTTGTCTGCGTCCGGTTGGGTTTCGAAAAACGTGGCGATCTGGTTGGCCATGCGGGTGAGTTTGTCAGGCGACATCGGTGGCGTCCTTTGTAGGGATACGGTGCGGATAGGTGAAAATTTCAAAGGTGTCATCGCGCGCGAGCGCCACAAGGGTGATGTTGGCAGCATCTGCCGTCTGCACGGCCAGCGTTGTGGGGGCGGACACGGCAAGGATGACAGGCGCGCCGGCCATGGCAGATTTTTGCACCATTTCGACGGAAACCCGTGACGTCAAAACGATTACGCCTATAGTGCAATCCGGCGTGGCACCGATTAGTTTGTCGAGCGCATTGTGGCGCCCGACGTCTTCGCGAATATCAACAAGCCCTTGCCCCGGAACATAAAAGCCGGCGCCGTGCACACCGCGCGTTTTGTCATGCAAGGCTTGTTTGGCGCGCAAACTCTGCATGGCGCTGGCAATATCGGCGCTGTTCAGCGCGAGGGCGTGCGACGCGACAGGAACATCGCGCAACACCTGATCAAGACTGTCGATACCGCATAATCCACAGCCGACAGGCCCCGCCATGGCGCGGCGGCGTTTGGCCAGATCTTTGGCGCGCTCCTCGGGCAACCACATCTGGACTTCAATCCCGGTGCCGTGGGTGACAACATCAATACTCTCCACTTCGCCCCAGCCTTCGGTGCGGGTGAAACCGCGGCCAAAATCCTCCAGATCGCACGGGGTTGCCATCATGACCGCCTGCGTCGTGCCGTTATAGACAAGCGCCACCGGCACCTCTTCGGGTAGGGCGCGGCTGGTGGTCATCGCGCGTCCGTTGCTCACCACATGGGCGTTGGTTGCGCGATACCCTGTCATTCAGCCGCCGGCAGAATGCGACGCGACTGCGCGGCCTGTTCAGCGTAGTCCTCCTGCCACTCACTTGGCCCGTTGGACAGCGCGACCTGCACCGCCGTCACCTTGTATTCGGGACAGTTGGTGGCCCAGTCGGAGTAATCCGTGGTGATGACGTTGGCCTGTGTGTCGGGGTGGTGGAAGGTCGTGTAGACCACGCCGGTCGACACGCGATCGGTGATCGTGGCGCGCAACTGGGTTTCGCCCGCGCGCGATGCCAACCGCACATATTGCCCGTCGCGTATACCGCGCACCTCGGCGTCATGCGGGTGGATTTCAAGCAGGTCTTCCGCGTGCCATTGCGAATTTTCGGTGCGCCGTGTCTGCGCGCCGACGTTGTATTGCGACAGGATGCGCCCGGTGGTCAGCAGCAGCGGGAAGCGCGGCCCTGTCTTCTCGTCCGTCGCGACATATTCGGTCACGATGAATTGCCCTTTGCCGCGCGCAAACCCGCCGATGTGCATGATCGGCGCGCCGTCCGGGAAGCTTTCGTTGCAAGGCCACTGCACGGAGCCGCGGGTTTCCAGCATTTCGTAGTTCACACCCGCAAAGCTGGGGGTGGTCGCCGCGATTTCGTCCATGATCTGGCTCGGGTGGGTGTAGGTCCAGCCGCTGTCCATCGCATTGGCCAGCAACATCGTCACCTCCCAATCCGCATAGCCGTTTTTGGGGGCCATGACCTTGCGCACACGGTTGATGCGGCGTTCGGCGTTGGTGAAGGTGCCGTCCTTTTCCAGAAAGGTGGATCCAGGCAGGAACACATGGGCGTAATTGGCGGTTTCATTGAGGAAAAGGTCATGCACGATGACACATTCCATCGCTTCCAAACCCGCCTTGACGTGTTTGGTGTCAGGGTCGGATTGCAAAATATCCTCGCCCTGAATGTAGATGCCCTTGAACGTGCCATCCACGGCCGCGTCCAACATATTGGGGATGCGCAGGCCGGGTTCGGGGTCGACCTTGGTGCCCCAGATTTTCTCGAACACCTCGCGCGTGGCGTCATCGGACACGTGGCGATAGCCCGGCAATTCATGCGGGAACGACCCCATATCACAGGCCCCCTGCACGTTGTTCTGGCCGCGCAGCGGGTTCACGCCAACGCCGTCTTTGCCCAGATTACCGGTCATCATTGCAAGGTTGGCGATGGCCATAACCGTGGTGGAGCCTTGCGAATGTTCGGTCACGCCAAGCCCGTAATAGATCGACCCGTTGCCACCCGTGGCGAACAGTTTTGCAGCGGCGCGCAGCTCGTTCGCGTTTACGCCGGTCAACATCGCGGTCGCTTCGGGGGAATGGCGCGGATCGCTGATGAATTCGGCGTAATGGGCGAATTCATCCCAATCACACCGGGTGCGAATGAACGCCTCGTCCATCAGTCCTTCGGTGACAATGACGTGGGCAATGGAGGACAGCACGGCGACGTTGGTGCCCGGAAGCAACGGCAAATGGTGCTGTGCCTCGATGTGCGCGGATTTTACGATATCCGTGCGGCGCGGGTCGATCACGATCAGCTTC
>CBFHGD010000018.1:0-6934 GCA_965655275.1 Octadecabacter sp.
GAGAAGCGGTTGCCCCTGAACGGGTTCGAGAAGTTTGTCACGGCCAGCCATACGCGAAGACGCGCCAGCTGCGAGGAGGAGGGTTGCGATCATGACGTCAGGATCTTAGGCGCGCGCCATCCGGATCAAAGATCGGGGCGGTGATCAGGGTGGCGGGGCGCCGGTCGCCCAGGATCTCAATCTCGACCTTGAGGCCTTCGCGCGCATGTTCGCGCGGGATCAGGCCAAAGGCGATGGATTTGCCCGTGTGGTGTGAATATCCGCCCGAGGTGCAAAAGCCCAAGACCTCGCCGTCGATGAAAACCGGTTCGTAGGCCGTGACGTCGGCGTCGCTGGCTTCGACCTCGAAAGTGACAAGCGTGCGGGCAGGGTCATCAGCCTGCGCTGCGGCCTTACCGATAAAATCCTTGTCCCATTTGATGAAGCGGTCCATGCCGGTTTCGGCGGCGGTGTAATCGGGCGAAAACTCACGCATCCATGAGCCGAAAAACCGATCCAGCCGCAGGGACATCATGGCGCGCATCCCGAACGGTGTGAGGCCCATAGGCGCGCCATGCATCCACAAAGTTGTCCACAGGGCGCGTTGGTCCATCGGGTCACAGTAGATCTCATAGCCCAGATCACCGGTGTAGGAGACCCTTTGCACCGTGCATTTTGCCTGTCCGACGGTCATCACGCGCACATCGAGGAATTTGAGGTCGGTTGCGTCGCGGGTGCAGGCCGAAAGAAGGTCGCGCGCGCGGGGTCCGGCAATTTGAAAACCTGTCAATTTATCGCTGATGTTTTCAATGCTTACGCCATCTTCTTGATGTTGTAGGAACCAGCGCATGTGCTGTGCTTGCGCGCCATAAGACGCGGTCAGATGGAAGGTGGTTTCACCCACGCATGACACCGTGAAATCACCTAAAAGTCTGCCATTTGGCGACAGCATCGGGGTCAGGGCAAGGCGACCGGATTTGGGGATGCGCCCTGCCATGATCCGGTCCAGCCACGCCCGCGCGTTGGGTCCGGTGATGCGGTATTTTCCAAAGTTATGCACTTCGTTGATGCCGACGGTTTCGCGCACCGCTTTGACCTCCCGCGCGGTGGCAGCAAAGGCGTTGGAGCGTCGAAAGGACGGATCTTCGAATGTCGGCTCGTCGCCCGAGGCAAAGTAGTTGGCAACTTCGAGCCCATATTGCTGGCCCCAGACCGCGCCGAGGCCTGTAAAGATGTCATACATCGGCGTAGTGCGATGGGGCCGTGCGGCGGGCAGTTCTTCATTGGGGTAACTGATTGAGAAACGGCGCTGGTAGTTTTCGATGACTTTTGGTCGGGTGTAGCCGGGCGTGATCCAGTCGCCAAAGCGGGCGACATCCATCGCGGTGACGTCGCGGTCCGGTTCACCGTCGATCATCCATTGGGCCAGCGTCAGGCCGACGCCGCCGCCTTGTGAAAAGCCCGCCATCACGCCGCATGCCGACCAATAGCCGCGCAAGCCGGGCACCGGGCCGACCAGCGGGTTGCCATCCGGCGCGAAGGTGAAGGGACCATGCACCACGGATTTGACGCCCGCGCGTTCGAGGGCAGGAAACCTTTTGTAAGCGAATTCAATGCTATCGGTGATCTTGTCAAAGTCGTCCGGCAACAGCTCATGCCCGAAATCCCACGGGGTGCCATCCACCGCCCACGGACGACAGGGTTGCTCATAGAAGCCGATGCACAGCCCGCGTCCTTCTTGGCGAAGGTAACTTTCACCGGCAGGGTCCATGACGTGAGGGTGTTCGCGGCCAAGCTCGACGATTTCGGGAACATCATCGGTGACGATGTATTGGTGCTCCATCGGGTGCAGCGGTGCGTAAACACCCGCCATGGCCGCAACTTCGCGCGCCCAGAGCCCACCGGCGTTCACCACGTTTTCGGTATGGATCGTGCCCTTGTCGGTCACCACATCCCATGTGCCGTCCATGCGTTGGGTGGTGGCCGTCACCATGCATTGCGTGACGATTTCCGCGCCGCCCATGCGCGCGGCCTTGGCGTAGGCGTGGGTCGTGCCGCTGGGGTCAAGGTGCCCGTCAAGCGGGTCGTAGAGCCCGCCGATAATGCCATCCAGGTTTGTGACCGGCGCGATTTTCGCAATTTCCGCTGGGCTGATGATCTCGGTTTCCAGACCCATGTAGCGGTGCTTGGCGCGCTCGGCCACGAGCATATCGAAACGGTCCTGATTGTCAGCCAGGGTCACGCCGCCCACGTGGTGCAAACCGCAGGACATGCCTGTGATCTCCTCCAACTCCTTGTAAAGCTTGATGGTATAGCCCTGAAGCGCGGCCATGTTGGTGTCGCCGTTCAGCGTATGAAACCCGCCCGCCGCGTGCCAGGTCGACCCGCTGGTCAACTCGGACCGTTCCAGCAGCATCACGTCCGACCACCCCAGCTTGGTGAGGTGATACAACACAGAGGCGCCGACGACGCCTCCGCCAATAACGACAACGCGGGTGGTGGTTTTCATAGGGGCGCTCCTTTGTTTCGTGCACGGTATTTTCGATTGAAGACGGGTGGAAGCCTGTTCGCGACAAGAGATGTCGCGTTGCGGCAAATGTGTGCGAAGAAGGGCTTTCAGGGTGGGCCAAACCAGAGGGGATTCCCATGCGGACACATGCACAGGCAGTTGTTATCGGGGGCGGCGTTATTGGTTGCTCGATCTTGTATCATTTGGCCAAGCTGGGGTGGACAGACGTCGTTTTGCTGGAGCGTGACGAGCTGACCAGCGGGTCGACGTGGCATGCGGCGGCCAATATTCACGGGCTGCATGACAGCACGAATATATCGCGCATCCAGCACTATACAATGAACCTTTATAACGAGCTGGAGGCGGAGACGGGGCAGTCGTGCGGCGTGTTCCAGCCCGGATCGTTGTATCTGGCCCAAACCGAAGAGCGCGAGCATCAGTTGCACCTTCAGGCGGCCAAGGCCAAGTTCTATGGCATGAATTTCTACGAGGTGGACCGCGCAGAGGCGGAGCGCCTGCACCCGTTGGTGAATTATGACGGTATCCGCTGTATCATGTTTGAGCCTGAGGGCGGCAATGTGGACCCAAGCGGTGTGACCAACGCCTATGCGTCGGGTGCGCGTCAACGCGGGGCCGAGATTATCCGGTTTTGCCCCGTCACCGCGACAGTTCAGCAGCCGGACGGAACATGGGTGGTCGAAACCGCCAAGGGCGATATCAAGTGCGATTGGGTGATAAACGCTGCGGGGCTATGGGGCCGCGAGGTGGGCAAGATGGCGGGCATCGAATTGCCGCTTTTGCCGACAGAGCACCAGTACTTTGTCACTGAAACCATTGCAGATATTGCTGCGATGGAGACGCGTTTGCCGTCTGTGGCGGATCGGGATGGTGAGTATTATCTGCGTCAGGAAGGGCAGGGATTGCTGGTCGGCGCCTATGAAAAGGACGTGCGGTTCTGGGCCGAGGAGGGCACGCCGCAAGGGTTTGGCCATGAATTGTTTGCCGATGATCTGGAACGCATCGAGGACAATATGATGCGCGCGATCGACCGCGTGCCGGTCGTCGGCGAAGCGGGTATCAAACGGGTCATCAACGGCCCGATGATATGGTCCCCTGATTCAAACGTGCTGTTTGGTCCGCACCCTGATTTGTCCAACTACTTTTGCTGCAATGGCATCATCCCCGGGTTTTCACAATCTGGTGGTATGGGCCTGATGGCGGCTGAATGGATCACGAAAGGCGAATCGACCTACGACATGTTCGCATGGGATGTGGCAAGATTTGGTAAATGGGCCGATGCAGCATTCACCAAGGCACGGGTGGGCGATCAATATGCGCACCGTTTCAAAATCCATTTCCCCGGTGAGGAACGCGATGCCGGGCGGCCTGTGCGGGTGCGATCTGTGTATGAACAACAGCGCGATATGGGGGCCGTGTTCGGGCTGAACTACGGCTGGGAACATCCGCTGTATTTTGACAAAGACACGCCCGAAAGCGCAGGGTTCACCCGCCAGCCGTGGTTTGACAGCGTCGGGCGAGAGGCGAAGATGTTGCGCCAGTCCGTTGGGATCATTGATATTTCCAACTTTGCGAAATATCGCTGCACGGGTGCAGGCGCGGAAGACTGGTTGAACGCGGTTTTTGCCAACACTATGCCCAAGGCGGTCGGGCGGTCGTGCCTAACGCCGCTGATCGGGGTCAATGGCGGCATTGCGGGCGACTTCACGGTGACACGCATGGGCGACGATGAATTCTGGATCATCGGATCCGGCATGGCAGAACGCTATCACCAGCGGTTCTGGAAGATGGTGCCGCTGCCCGATGGCACCACATTCGAGAGCAAGACCGACGCATGGTGCGGGTTCAACATTGCGGGGCCTGCGGCGCGTAAGGCGTTGCAAACATTGACCAACACGTCGCTCGAGACGGCCGATTTTCCGTTCATGCGATCCAAGTGGCTGGAGGTCGCCGGTGTGACCTGTCTGGCGCTGCGGGTGTCGTTCACGGGCGACCTTGGCTGGGAAATCCACTGCAAATCCGAGGATCAGGCCACTGTTTACGCAGCACTTTTGAAGGCAGCGCAGGCCGAAGGCGGCGGGCCGGTTGGCAGCCGCGCCTTGATGTCCCTGCGGGTCGAGAAGGGCTATGGGTCCTGGGGGCGAGAGTATTCGCCCGAATACTGGCCACAAGAAGTTGCACTGGATCGGCTGATAAAGCCGGAAAAGGATTTCTTACATAAAGACAGCTATTTGCGAATTAAAGATAATCCATCACGTGAAGTTTTGTCGCTGATGCATGTGCAGGATGTAACGACTGCGGATGCCACGGGCGGCGAGCCGGTTTTCCTTCCCGATGGCACACCTGTGGGGCGCGTCACATCGGGCACATTCGGGTATAGCGTGGGGATGAGTCTCGCCCTTGGCTACCTCAAGGATACCCCGCCCGGAAGCGAGGTGGATGTTATGATCTTGGGTAAACCGCATCGTGGTGTCGTGCTGGCCGAGCCGCCGTTTGACCCCAAGGGCGCGCGGCTTCGCGCCTGATTTTCACGACGCGCGCCCATGTGACCACCTGCACACCCATGGGTGCGCAGGGGCAGGTTCGCATTAAGGAATGATGCGGGTGTATTTGGTGCCTTCAATCGTTGCGCCCGCGCGAAAGCCGGCCTGTCCGAACACGACGGCAATCACCGGCGTCAGCGAGGTTGTGGTTTCTGCGCGCAACGTTTCGCCACGATCACTCAGCGCGTATTCGATGTCAGCGCCCGCCGCCCAGCCATTGGCCTGACGGAAATCCATCAATGCCTCTTGGGTCATAAAGAACAGGACCGTGGAATACTGTTGTGCGCCAATCTGAAGGCCCGCGCTGCCCGCGGCGGCGGAGTAATAATCAACCGTTGTTTCACCAATGCGCAATGCGCCGCGCCCGTAAGATCCGCCAAGGCCAAGGCCTGCTTCGGTGACGACGGGCATCACCAGCATGCCGCTGGCCTTGTTCGCAAGGTCCCGTGTGCCGGGATAATTGGAATACATGAAGTTCAGCGTGCTGTCGACGCGCGCGTCGATCGTGGCAGCACCGGCTCCGCCGATACCATTGCCACAGGCTGAAAGGGTTGTTGTTGCCAGTGCGCTGAGCGCAAAGGTGCGTCTTGTCAGTAAGGTCATGGACTGCCTCGTGCCTATAGGATCGGGGTTTGTCCCCGTTATGGCACACACTATAGGCGGTATTTCGCGCCCTGTCAGCAGCTAGATGCAGGGTGGCGGGTTTTAGCCGTTCAGAAGTTTCGCGGCGGCTGGCGCAAAATAGGTCAGCATCCCGTCGGCGCCTGCGCGTTTGAAGCAGATGAGCGATTCCAACATCACCTTGTCCCCGTCCAGCCAGCCGTTCTGGGCGGCGGCTTGCATCATCGCGTATTCGCCGGACACCTGATAGGCGAAGGTGGGCACGCCGAATTCTGTTTTGGTGCGCCGCACGATGTCGAGGTAGGGCATGCCGGGTTTGACCATGACCATATCCGCGCCCTCCGACAGGTCGCGCTGGATCAGACGCATCGCTTCGTCGCTGTTGGCGGGATCCATCTGGTAGGTGTTCTTGTCGCCCGTCAGGGCGGCGGATGCACCAACGGCGTCGCGAAATGGCCCGTAAAACGACGACGCGTATTTGGCGGTGTAGCTAAGGATGCTCACGTTGTGGTGCCCGTGCGATTCAAGCGCGCCGCGGATCGCGCCGATGCGACCATCCATCATATCGGAAGGGCCAAGTATGTCGGCCCCGCATTCCGCCTGCGTGATCGCCATTTTCACAAGCGCGTCTACAGTGCGGTCATTGACGATCTGGCCATTTTCGACAAAGCCATCGTGCCCGTTGATGTTGTAGGGGTCCAGCGCGATGTCCGTCATCACCGCCATTTCCGGCAGGGCATCCTTGATCGCGCGGATGGCTTGGTTGGCGATGTTGTCATGGCTCCACGCCAGTGCGCAATCTTCGGTGCGTGCGTCTGGTCCGGTGTACGGAAAAACGCAGATCGCCGGAATACCAAGGGCGTAGGCCTCGCGTGCGGCGGCACCGATCCGGTCCACCGTGCGGCGCAGGACGCCGGGCATAGACGCGATAGGCTCCTCGGCGTCGCGCCCCTCCATCACGAACACGGGCCAGATGAAATCGGACGGCGCCAGCGTGGTTTCGCGCACCATCGCACGGATCGATGGGCTTTGACGCAGCCGGCGCAGGCGCGCGGCAGGGAAGGAGGGGACGGTTGGTTTGCTCATGTGGCGGGCCTTTCAAGTCACACCCGTTGGGTCGCATGTAATTAGGTTCATCGCAAGGCTGGGCATTGGCGCTAACGGGCGCTAGGTTGCGCCGAAATACCGCCCACCACCAACACAGGCTGCCTTTTTGTGAATTGGACCAACACCCTTTTTGAAGTCATCGACATGCGCTCGTTCA
>CBFHGD010000018.1:6944-23874 GCA_965655275.1 Octadecabacter sp.
GGTGTTGGGCGTTCCGTTCGACATGATCCAGAGGGCCCGCAAACAGGGCGGGCAGGCCGAGATAGATTTGCATGACATCGTGCGCATCAACGTCAACCGGTTGCTTTATATCGGGCGGGTGTCGGGTTTGGTGTTGCTGGCCTTTTTGTCTTTCTTCCTGACCTCGCTGGGTATTTTGGCGTTTTACTATGACATCGAATTTGCCCAGGCCGTGTTCCTGCTGGCCTTTCCGATGACGCTGGTCGGCGCGCTCAGCCTTGCGACAGCTAAGGTTATTGCGCAAGACCAGCCAGAGGGGGATGCGCTCTACGCGCGCCTGTCCAAGCATCGCGTAATCACGCAGTTCATCGGCATGCTGTCGATCTTTGTTACGGCGATGTTCGGGATGTATCAGAATTTGGCGGTCGGGGCCGGTTTCTAAGTGCGGTTCGGGTGTTGACACCCGCGCGTTGCGAAGTAGGTCCCACCCATGTTTAATCCAAACCATGTGACCGTGTCCGGTGCGCCGGAAGGCTATGATGCCCGTCTGATTTTGGCCGAGGCTGAAAAAGCGCCCGTCGTGCATGTGTGTCGCGATGATCGCCGCCTTGAAGCCACGCGCGCGGCGTTGGCGTTTTTCGCGCCTGACATGCCTGTGGTCGTGTTTCCGGGGTGGGATTGTTTGCCCTATGATCGCGTGTCGCCCAATGCGGATGTGTCCGCCGCGCGCATGGCGGTGCTGGCCGGGTTGGCGCACGGCATGCCGGAGCGGTTTATTTTACTGACCACGCTGAACGCGGCGACGCAAAAGGTGCCCGCACGCGGTGTGCTGCGCGAGGCCGCGTTCAAAGCCAACGTTGGCGGGCGCATTGACGAAGCGGCATTGCGCGGTTTTCTTGTGCGCATGGGCTTTACGCAAGCGCCGACGGTGACGGAACCGGGCGATTATGCGGTGCGCGGGGGCATTATTGATATCTTCCCGCCCGGTCAGTCTGGGCCTGTGCGCCTTGATCTGTTTGGCGATGACCTTGATGGCGCGCGCCGGTTTGATCCGGCGACGCAACGCACGACAGAGACCTTGCAGGTGGTCGAGCTTGCCCCCGTATCCGAAGTGATTTTGGATGAGGCGGCGATCACGCGGTTTCGTCAGAATTATCGGTTGGAATTTGGCGCGGCGGGGGCGGATGACCCGCTTTATGAAGCAGTGTCGTCGGGCAGCAAGCACGCTGGCGTTGAACACTGGCTCAGCTTTTTTCATGACGGACTTGAAACGCTGTTTGATTATCTGCCCCGCGCGACCATCACATTGGATGAACAAAACGCCGCCCAGCGGGACGCGCGTTGGGCGTCGATTGCCGATCAGTATGATGCGCGCCGTGAGGCGATGTTGGCCAAAGGACGCATGGATTCCGTTTATAAACCGGCCGCGCCTGATGGCTTGTATCTGGACGGGGCCGCGTGGGACGCGGCGGTGGCCGATTTTCGGGTGATGCAATTTGGCGCGCTGCCGCAGGCCACGGGCCCCGGAGTTATTGACGCGGGCGGGCGCATCGGGCGCGATTTTGCAACCGAACGCCAGCAGGAAAGTATTAGCCTTTTTGGGGCTTTGGCAGATCATATTAAGGTAAAACTTGAGGCTGGACCTGTGATTGTCGCGTCGTATTCACAAGGTGCGCGCGAACGTCTGATGGGGCTGATCGAGGACGAAGGGATCACCGAGACGATCCCTGTGAGCGATTTTTCCCGTGTCGGTAAGTCCGGGCTGCATCTGGCGGTCTGGCCACTGGAACACGGGTTTGAGTCCAAAGATGTGACCGTCGTGTCCGAGCAGGACGTGCTGGGGGACCGGTTGATCCGCCAGACCAAACGCAAACGCCGCGCCGAGAACTTCCTGACGGAAACCCAGAGCCTGAGCCCCGGTGATCTGGTGGTGCATGTGGATCACGGGGTCGGGCGCTACCTCGGGCTTGAGGTGGTGACGGCGGCCGGCGCGGCGCATGAATGTCTGCTGCTGGAATATGCCGAAAATTCAAAGCTGTATCTACCGGTTGAGAACATCGAACTGCTGTCGCGGTTTGGCCATGAGGTCGGACTTCTGGATAAGCTGGGGGGCGGTGCGTGGCAGGCCAAAAAGGCCAAGCTGAAGGAACGCATCCGCGAGATGGCGGAACGCTTGATCCGTGTGGCGGCCGAGCGCGCCTTGCGCACAGCGCCCGCGCTGACGCCGCCGGACGGCATGTGGGATCAGTTTCTGGCGCGGTTCCCCTATGCGGAAACAGAAGACCAGTTGCAGGCGATTGCCGATGTGCTCGAAGACCTCGGGTCGGGGCAACCGATGGACCGGCTCGTGTGTGGCGACGTGGGCTTTGGCAAAACTGAAGTGGCGATCCGCGCAGCATTTGTCGCCGCGATGTCGGGCGTGCAGGTAGCGATTGTGGCGCCGACCACATTGCTGGCGCGCCAGCACTACAAAGGCTTTGCCGAACGGTTTCGCGGGTTTCCTGTCAACGTCAGGCCCTTATCCCGATTTGTCAGTGCAAAAGACGCCGCCGACACGCGCGAAGGCATCGCCAAGGGCACCGTTGATATCGTCATCGGCACCCATGCATTGCTGGCCAAATCGGTGCGGTTCAAGAACCTTGGCCTGCTGGTGATCGACGAGGAGCAGCATTTCGGCGTGCAGCACAAGGAGCGCCTGAAACAGATGCGCACGGATATTCACGTGCTCACCCTCACGGCGACACCGATCCCGCGCACCTTGCAGCTGTCCCTGTCGGGCGTGCGCGAGCTGAGCATTATCGGCACGCCGCCCATAGACCGGCTGGCCATTCGCACCTATGTCAGCGAATTTGATACCGTCACCATCCGCGAAGCGCTGTTGCGCGAACATTATCGCGGCGGGCAGTCGTTTTTCGTGGTGCCCCGGATCGCCGATCTGCCGGAGATCGAAGCCTTCTTGCGCGACGAGGTGCCGGAGGTTTCGTTTATCACCGCTACGGGCCAGATGGCGGCAGGCGAGCTGGATGACCGGATGAACGCGTTTTACGACGGCAAATACGATGTGTTGCTGGCCACAACGATTGTTGAATCCGGCCTCGATATCCCGACGGCGAACACGATGATCGTGCACCGCGCGGATATGTTCGGCCTAGCTCAGCTGTATCAAATTCGCGGGCGCGTCGGGCGGTCCAAAACCCGCGCCTATGCCTATCTAACATATAAGCCGCGCCAGAAACTGACGCCGCAGGCCGAAAAACGGCTGCGTGTTTTGGGGTCTATCGACAGCCTTGGCGCAGGGTTCACGCTGGCGAGCCAGGACCTCGACATTCGCGGCGCGGGCAATTTGCTGGGCGAGGAACAATCCGGCCAGATGCGGGAAGTCGGCTACGAACTGTATCAGTCCATGCTGGAAGAACAGATCGCCAAGATCAGATCGGGCGAGGTCACGCTGGTTGAGGACGGGCAATGGGCACCGCAAATCAACCTTGGCGTGCCGGTCCTGATCCCCGAAGACTTCGTACCGGACCTTGATGTGCGTCTGGGGCTCTATCGTCGGTTGAGCGAACTGACGACCAAAGTCGAACTGGAAGGTTTTGCTGCCGAGCTGATTGACCGGTTTGGAAAATTGCCCAAAGAGGTCAATACCTTGATGCTGGTCGTGCGGATCAAGGCGATGTGCAAGAAGGCGGGGATTTCCCAGCTGGATGGCGGGCCGAAGGGCGCGGTGATCCGGTTCCACAACGACAAATTCATCTCGCCTGAAGGCTTGGTCGACTTTATCCAGGATCAGCGCGGGCTGGCCAAGGTCAAGGACAACAAGATCGTTATCCAGCGCGATTGGGGCAGCGACCGTGACAAGATACAGGGCGCGTTCAACATTGCGCGTGATCTGGCGGGCAAGGTCAAAGAAGCCAAGAAGGCGGGTTAGGGCGGTTAGCCGTCCGTGTCGCGCCGGATCAGCGTGGTCAGCCAGAACGCCAGCACCGCGCAGATAAACGTGCCGACCGCCAGTGGCAGCGGCGTGCCGTTGAACGCGAGGCCAATTGGCACCGCGATCAGAACTGCGCCGACGGTTGCCAAGGCCGTCACCAGCGAGGCCGCCATGCCTGCGATATGGCCCATGGGTTCCAGCGCGATGGCGTTGAGGTTGCCTAAAGTCAGGCCTGCCTGAAAGAAGACAGATGTTGTCCAGAAGGCATAAAACAGAAGTTCGATCTGGTTGGGCAGGTGCAGTGCCACGACGCCGGTCATGCACAGCGAGAGAATGATCTGCGCCAGAAACATCGCTTTGATGATCGGGCGCATTCCCAACCGCCGGACAAGCCGTGCGTTGACGATGGACGCCGAGGCCGCGAGGATCGCGATGCCGCCAAACCAATAATGAAACGTTGCGCCCTGTCCGTAGGTCTGGTCAAAAACCTGCTGGGTTGAGGACAGCACCGAAAACAGCATGCCGAGGCTGAGCATTTGCGTCAGTGTGGCAAGGCGCACGGTGGGGTGGATGGCGACCTCATTCGCCGCCGCCCAGAGGGTCGTCAGGCGCAGAGGGCGGCGGTTTTCGGGGAGGAGTGTTTCGGGTTGGCGTAGCATGAGCCACGTGGATGTCAGCGCGGCGAAGATAGCGAAGGCCACGAAGATCCCGCGCCAGCCTGCAAGGGCGATGATGAGGGCGCCGATGGAGGGCGCAAGGGCGGGCACGAGCGAGAAGATCAACATCACAAAGGACATGATGCGCGCCATGTCGCGGCCCGAATACAGGTCGCGCACCAAGGCCACAGAGGCCACGCGCGGTGCGGCGGCGGCCAGGCCCATAAGGACGCGGGCGGCCAGCATCGTTTCCAGCGTTTGCGAAAAGTAGGCAAAGATCGTCGCCGCGATATAGAGCCACGCGCCGGTTACGATGACCGCTTTACGCCCGAACCTGTCCGCAAGCGGGCCGGTGAAAAATGTGCCCAACCCCATGCCCAACACGAAGCTGGTGATGATCAGTTGCGCGCGGTTGAGGTTATCCGGGCTGAGTTCTGCGCCGATCTCGGGCATGGCAGGTAACATCGCGTCGATGGAAAACGCGATCGTCGCCATCAGCATCGCGATCAGGGCGACGAATTCGGTTTGGCCCAAGGGCGCGATCGGTTTGCCGCGACGCGCGCGGGGGGGGCTGGTCGTGGTGGTGGTGCTCATGCGTCGGGGCCTTTTTCTTCCGCGGCTTGTGCGCGCTTTTCGGCGGCGGCGGCGCGGTGGCGGGCCTCTTGCAGGGCGCGGCGGGCTTCAATGCGCTTTTGCAGGTTAAAAGAGCTAAGCTGCTGGATGATGGCCGCGACCACGATCAACCCGAGGAAAATCAGAAATGTTGTGCCGATTTTTCCGATGGTCGTGGCGGGCACCAGTGACCCGTAACCGACCGTGGACATGGTGACGACGGTAAAGAAATAGGAGTCCAGCCAGCTCCAGCCCTCGACATAATGAAAGAACACCGTGCCGCCTGCGATGATGACGGCGAGCGCGCCAATCAGGTATCCGATGACCTCGCGGTTCACTCTGCGGCCTCGATCTGCTCCATGATTTCGCCAATCACTTTGACCCACATTTCGGTCGGTTGCGCGCCGGGGACGGCGTGTTGATTGGCAACGATAAACGTCGGAACAGAGGAAATGCCCATTTCGCGGCTGTGCGCGTCACGTTTGCGGATCTCGTCCGCGTCTGCATCCGAGGCGAGCAGCTTGCCGATAACGCTGGCATCCATTTCGCAGCCGTCCGCAATATCAAGCAGCACATCATGATCGCCGATATCGCGCGCATCACGAAAATAGGCTTCAAACAGGCGTTGGGCCACAAACGTCTGACGCTGTTCGATGCCCGCCCAGTGGAGCAGACGATGTGCGTCCAGCGTATTTGGTGTGCGCTGCATCCCTTCGAAATTGATGGACAGGCCTGCGGCCTCGGCGGCTTCAACCACGGGTGCATAGGCTTTGACGGCACCGGCTTTGCCGCCGAACTTCGCCTCAAGATAGGCGCGCCGGTCCATGCCACCTGCGGGCATATCGGGGTTAAGCTGGAACGGGTGCCATTCGATCGTGAACGGATGATCGGGGATTTGTTCGAGTGCGCGATCAAGGTTGGTCTTGCCAATGTAGCACCACGGGCAAATCGGGTCGGACAGGATATCAAGTTTGACCATTTTGGCGTTCCCAGTCTTGGCGCAATTGTCGGCGCAATAGTTTGTTGTTGGCCCCGCGCGGCAGCCCGTCACAGTGGATGAAAAGGCGCGGGGTTTTATAGCGGGCAAGGCGCGCCGTGCAATATGCGCGCACGTTGTCTTCGTCTAACACATCCGGCGCGACATAAAAGGCGGCAATAACCGAGGCATCGGATTTGACCCGTAGTTCGACAGCGGCCACGTCGGTTATGGCGGGGTGTTGGATAAGGGCGTGTTCGACTTCGATGGGGGATACGCGGTAGCCGCCTGCGTTCATCATATCATCCACGCGCCCGTCATAGTGCAAGGCCCCGTCCGGGGTGCGCGTGGCGATGTCGCCGGTCAAGAACCAATCACCTGCAAAGCGCGCGGCGGTTTCATCGGGCGCGTTGAGGTAGCCCAGCATGAGGCCGGCATCACTGCGGTGCACGGCGATCTGACCATGATCGCACGGGGTTCCATCTGCCTCCAGAAGTGCGACCCTTCGGCCCGGTTGCGGGCGTCCGAGCGTTCCTGCATCCGCAGGGGCCGTCGGGCTGCCCGAGATAAAGGTGGAACATTCCGACATGCCGTAGGCTTCGTGAAGGGCGGTGCCGGTGGCGGTGATCCATGCGGCGCGCGTAGGTTCGTGGAGTTTTTCGCCCGCTGACAATCCGTGGCGCAGGCTGGGTATGGCGGGGATGGGTGACTTTAACAGTTGGCGGTAAACACCTGGTGCAGCGGCGAAAATTGTTGCGCTGTTCTGATGTAGCAGTGTGGGGAGCTGCACGACCGGCGTTCCTGCAACGGGGATAAGCGCGGTTGCGCCCATCGTCCACGGGTCCATCAACCCGGTGCCAAGCGTGTAGGTCCAGTTGAAGGCACCGGCATGCAGCACCCGGTCGTCTTCGTGCAGATCATACCATCCCTCAAACATCATCTGCCGCGCCTTGATTGCGCGGTGGGCATGGATCACGCCACGTGGTGTGCCCGACGTGCCGGAGGTATAGATGATATAGGCGGCGCGGTCGGGGTCGCCCATCACGTAGGGCGCGGCGGACAGGGTAAAAAAGCCCTCGAGCGTGGCAGTATTGATGACAGGCGCGGGGTGATCGGGGAGGGCAATGCCATTGCCCGCGATGATCGCGGCAGGTGCGACATCCCCCGCCAGCGCGGTGATTTCTGCGACAGTGAGCTGGCTGGACGTGGGCACAGGCACCAGATCAACCGCGATGCAGGCCAGAAATACGATGGGAAAGTCGGGCGTGTTCCCAAGGCGCAGCAGCACGCGGTCCCCTGCCGTTAAACCGCTTGCCAAAAGGCCCGTTGCAGCACCGCGCACAGCGGCTTCGATCTGTCCGAAGGTCCAGTCTTGCGATGGTTTGCCAAGCACACTTAACGCGATTTTGTCAGCGCGCGCGGTGGCACGCGACAGCACATGGGCCGCCATATTGAACGAGTTGGGCGCGGAGCTATCGGGCATGACGTCGCGCTACACCAGCACGGCGGGGGCGTGCAAGGTTGCGTGTGGTTGCAAGGGAGTGGCGCGCTGACGTATAGGGGCACATGAGTGACAGTAATCCCAAAAGCCTGATCCGCATCGCCCGCGAAAACGGGGAGCGCGAAGATGCGCCGCCGCTGGACCTTGGCGTGCGGGTGCGCGACTTGCGTAAAGCCCAAGGCTGGACGTTGGAACAGGCCGCCAGTCAAGCCGGGCTGGCGCGCTCCACGCTGAGCAAAATCGAGAACGGGCAGATGTCGCCGACATACGAGGCACTCAAGAAGCTGGCGGTGGGGTTGCAGATATCGGTGCCGCAGTTGTTCACGCCGCCCCGAAAGGGGCAGGTCACGGGCCGCATGGCGGTGACGCGCATCGGAGAGGGTGGCGCCCATGCCACCGCGACCTACGAACATGAATTGCTGGCGGAAACGCTGACCCAAAAACAGATGCTGCCCTACCGCGCCCAGGTGCGCGCACGCAGCGTTGACGAATTTGATGGCTGGGTGCGCCACGACGGTGAGGAATTTCTGTATGTGCTGACGGGCGTTATCCGGCTTTATACAGAGTTTTATGAACCCGTTGAAATGAAACGCGGCGACAGTGCCTATTACGACGCATCAATGGGGCACAATGTGGTGTCCCTCAGCGCGGAAGATGCGACGATCCTTTGGGTGACTTCGCTGAAGTGACGCGCCCATGGTGCCGGCGCCGTCGATGGAAATCACAAAAAAGGGCGCCCCGCTGTGGGACGCCCGATTGTCTTAGCCTTCGTCATACCACCACACGTCGGGCTGCCAGCCGGGCCAGTCGCCGAAGATCGGCATCTCGCTGGGGTAGTGCAGGTTTTTGTCGTGGGCGATGCGGCTGATGTTCCACTGGTAAATCGGGATCACGTAACGCCCCGACGTCAGCAGACGGTCCAGCGCGCGGGTCGCGGCAAGGAAATCGTCCTGACTGTTCGAGGTCAGCAGCAGGTTGATCATCGCGTCGATTGCTTCTGACTGCACGCCCATCATATTGCGCCCGCCGTCCACGTTGGCCGCTTCAATCCCCCAATAGAGGTATTGTTCATTGCCCGGGCTGAGGGACAGGCCGCGGCGGTAGTAAGTCATGCCGAAGTCATAGACATCTGTGCGTTCGGCGTATTGCGCACCGTCGATGACCGTGATGGTGGGTGTGATCCCGAGGCGGCTGAGGCTTTCGACATACATGTCGATGATCGACTGGTTTTCGCTCGATCCGGATTCGAGCAGGATCTCGAAGGTGAAGGGTGCGCCGCTGGCATCTGCCATGACGCCGTCCTGCACAGTGTAGCCCGCCTGTTCCATCAGATCGAGCGCCGCGCCGATCCCTGCACGGTTGCGCTCGGACCCGTCAGACACGGGCAATTCATAGCCGCTGATCGCGTCTGCGGGGATGTCATCGGCGAAGGGTTCAAGGAAGTCCAGCACACGGTCTGTGGCGGGGCCGTCTTGCATGGCCAGGGGCGAGTTCGAGAAGTAGGACGTAATGCGCGGCTGCGCGGACCCTGTCATCGCTTCGTTGATAAATTCAAAGTTAAACGCATGGATCATCGCATCACGCACGCGGATGTCTGCAAACTGCGGCAAACGGGTGTTCATCACAAAGCCGGTAATCCCTGACGGGCGCGAATGGGGCAGGATGGAGCGCACGAAGTCGCCCGACTGCATTAGCGCGAAATCATACTGGCTGTCCCATTTGGCGACGTTGAATTCCCGGTTGGTGTTCACATCACCGACTTTGAAAGCCTCGAAAGCTGCCGTTTCGTCCCCGAAGAATTCCATGCGGATCGTGTCGAGATTATAGAGGCCGTTCACGAACGGCACCACGTCATACCCCCAATAGTCGGGGTTGCGCGTCATCTCGATGTGACGGCCGGCTTCGAAATCGGTGATGGTATAGGGCGAGGATGTCACGGGGATCACATCAAGGCCGGATTGCGCGAAATCCAGACCATCCCACTGGGCCTTTTGCAGGATCGGGCGCAGACCGGCGAGAAGCGCCAGTTCGCGGTCTTCCTCTGCGAAGGTGAAACGCACACCCCGTTCGCCCACGGCCTCGATGCTTTGCACCTTGTTGTAGAACCCGTGGTAGCGCGGATGGCCGACGGTGCCCAATGTTTCATACGACCAGATCACGTCGTCCACGGTAACGGGCGACCCGTCAGAGAATCGGGCCTCCGGGCGCAGGGTAAATTCGACCCATGAGCGGTCCTCTGCCGTCTCGACCGATTCGGCCAAAAGGCCATAAAGTGAGAAAGGCTCGTCCAGCGAGCGCGCCATCAGGCTTTCTCCCATCAAGAAGCGAAGCTGCCAGTGCACGGACCCTTTGACGATGAACGGATTGAGGCTGTCAAAGCTGCCGACGTTGGCTGTGACGATCGAACCGCCCATGGGCGCATCAGGGTTCGCATAGGGCAGATGCGCAAAATCTTGGGGTAGGGCGGGGTCACCATACATAGCTATGCCATGGGTGGGCTCCGAGAGTGCGGCGCCGGCCAGCAGTGTGGTTGTCGCCGCAAGAGCCAGCCCGCGCAAAACACGATTGCTTTTTGTGAATATCGTGGTGGTCATTTTTGTCCCGATCCCCGGTTTGTGTTTCTTGATTGTGGGCGAGCCTAGAGGTGGAAACAAACCATTTCAAACTTTTAGCTTGGATGCAGGCGCCAGATTGCTTATAGATAGGGCACTGCTCGATAGGTTTCTTGCCTGTATGAAACCTGCCTCAATAACTTAACCCCAGCTTCGGCTGGGGTTTTTTTCTGCCCGATGTTCCACATATGGCAGGGCGAGCGGTCTTTGCATAAATCCCGATGGGAAGTGACTGATCACGAGAGAATCAGGCGCGCGCCGTAGGTCGAATGCAACACGCCCCGCGCGGATGGCACGGGGCGTGTTGGGAAGCGTTGTGGATGTCGTTCGTGATCCGGGCCTAGAGAAAACCGAGCACGAAGTCTTCTTCCGCGTTCTCGATGTCGATCTCGTAAAAGTCGTCTTGCGATATGTCCTCAAGTGACGTGTGCAACAACGTCAGCACGTTGCCGTCGTCATCCTCATACACGACGCTGCGGCCCTGTTGCGTGGCGCCGGCTGCGAAAATACCTTGCATTTCTGACGCGGTGAGCACATCGCCAGTGTGCAGATAAAGGCTGTCTTCGCCTGAATGAAAGTCACGCACCATCATGTGGCCATCGGCCGTGGATGCGAAATCCGCAACGAATGTATCACTGCCCTTACCGCCGGAAATCTGATCATAATCAAGTCCGCCGATCAGGGTGTCATCACCGTCCCCGCCGATCATCCGGTCATCGTCTTGCCCGCCTTGCAGCACGTCATCGCCGCTGTTGCCGTTCATGCGGTCCTTGCCGTCGCCGCCTTGCACGATGTCGTTTCCATCGCCGCCACGCAGGTTATCGTCACCGGCGTCGCCCGCCAGAAGGTCATTGCCGTCATTGCCATACAGCCAGTCCGTTCCGTCGCCGCCCTCGATCGTGTCGTCGCCGTCATGCCCGCTGAGCCGGTCGTTTCCACCGCCACCATAAAGCATATCATTGCCGTTTCCGCCAAAGAGGGTGTCGCGGTCTTCGTGGCCTTCGATGAAATCGTCGCCATCGCCACCGTTGAGCCGGTCATTGCCGTCGCCCCCGGAAAGCGTGTCGTCGCCGTCCATGCCAATAAGTTTGTCGTTGCCGTTGCCGCCGGACATGACATCGTCTTGCGCGCCGCCGCGCATGACGTCTTTGCCGTCGCCGCCAAACATCGTGTCCGCGCCGTCGTTCCCGTAGAGGGTATCGTTTGCGGCCCCGCCTTCGATAAGGTCATTGCCGTCACCGCCATGGATGATGTCCTTTTCCGCGCCGCCATAAAGCTGGTCGTCGCCCGTGCCACCCATAATGAGATCGCGGCCCTCACCGCCATGGATCATGTCGGCGCCAGCCTGGCCCCGAATATCATCAGCGCCGTCCAAACCGTAGATTTCATCACTGCCGTCGCGGCCGAGCAAGGTATTTGCGTCGTCGGTCCCGGTAAAGCTGTCATCGCCCGCGCCGCCAGCCCATTTGATCGAATTGTCGGCGTCTATCAGGGCAGGGGAAAAGAATTGTGCCGGATCATACCATGGGTTGTCTGCCGTTGCGAATGCGGCGTTCAACTGGTCCACGTCCGCGTTGAAATCGGAATACACGCCATGCACGGTCTGCACGTTGAATTCGGTTCTGGTCTGAAGTTCGATCCGATCAATGGTGCCCCCGGTCGGCGCGCCGGACATTTCATCGAATATCATATCTGTGCCGAAAACCACCGCGCCATAAAACACAGGCTCGGAGTCCACCATTGTGAATGTGCCAAACAAAAAGCGCGTCGCGCTGGCGTTTGTAATCATAGGATCGATAAGGGGCATGCCCGTCTCCAACGTATAAATCAGCTATTCACGTTAACCAATAAGTGACGAATTGGGGCAGAATGGGGCGTCAAACGGGAAATTGGAGGGCAGAGGGAAACAATGAAAGCAACAAGATGCGCAGGCTCGAAGGCGCTTTTCTTGGCGAAACTGTGACCCGATCCCGGTTGCGGTTGTGTGGGGGGGGCTTATGGTGATTGGCACCGTATTCCCATTGGAGAGAACCATGACGCTGCAAGGTAAAACCGCCGTAATCACCGGATCAAATTCAGGTATCGGCCTTGGGGTCGCGCGTGAAATGGCCCGTGCGGGGGCGCGGGTTGTGCTGAACTCGTTCAGTGACCGCGAAGAGGATCATGCGCTGGCGGCTGACATGGCAAAGGAATTCGGCGTCGAGGTGGTTTATGTCGCCGCTGATATGTCCAAAGGAGAGGACTGCCGCCGCCTGATCGCAGACGCCGGCGCCTGCGATATCCTGATCAACAATGCGGGCATCCAGCATGTTGCCCCTGTTCAGGATTTTGCGACGGCCAAGTGGGACGCCATCATCGCGATCAACCTGTCGTCCGCGTTTCACACCACCGCTGCCGCGGTCACCGGCATGCGCGAAAAGGGCTGGGGGCGGATCATCAATATCGCGTCGGCACACGGGTTGACCGCGTCGCCCTATAAATCGGCCTATGTCGCGGCCAAGCACGGGGTTGTCGGGTTGACCAAGACCGTGGCGCTGGAAACCGCGCAGGAACCGATCACCTGTAATGCGATCTGTCCGGGCTATGTACTGACGCCGTTGGTCGAAAGCCAGATCCCCGACACGATGAAAGAATATGACATGAGCCGCGAAGACGTGATCAAGAACGTCATGTTGACCCGCCAGCCGTCCAAGGAATTTGCGACGGTCGAACAAATGGGCGGCACGGCCGTTTTCCTTGCATCTGACGCCGCGGCGCAGATCACCGGCACGACCATCAGTGTGGATGGTGGCTGGACCGCGTTGTGAGCGGCGGAGGCGAGGCCGGCCCATGAAGCGGATCAATCTGGCGTTGCAGGGCGGCGGCGCGCACGGCGCGTTTACCTGGGGTGTTTTGGACCGGTTGCTTGAGGAAGAGCGGCTCGAGATTGCAGCCATATCGGGCGCATCGGCGGGGGCGATGAACGGCGCCGCCTTCAAGGCCGGTATGGTGTCGGACGGGCGGACAGGGGCGAAGGCCTATCTGGATGCGTTCTGGCAAGACGTCGGCGCGGTGTCTGGCAATGCGTTGGTGGCATGGATGGACGCTATGGCACCCGCAGCGCCGTGGCTGGCGCGCGCGATGGCAAATTCACCGGGATTTGCCGCGATGGGGTTCGCCAACACGATCATGTCACCTTATGATCGCGGTGTTTTCTATTCCAACCCGTTGCGCCCGATTGTCGAGGATTTCGCCTTTGACAAGGTCTGCGCGGACACGGGGCCTGCCTTGTTCGTTGGCGCAACCAATGTGCGCACCGGCAAGATCAAGGTCTTTTCGGGCGATGAAATCACCAGTGACGCGCTGCTGGCGTCGGCCTGTTTGCCCACGGTTTTCAAGGCGGTCGAGATTGGTGGCGAGGCCTATTGGGATGGCGGATATACCGGCAACCCCGCGCTGTTTCCGCTGTTCGTGCCCGACTTGCCGTCCGATATTGTGGTGGTCAATATCAACCCGTTGCGCCGCGATGATGTTCCCACCGATCCGCAGGCGATTTCCAACCGCATCAACGAGATCAGTTTCAACACATCCCTGCTGCGCGAATTGCGCGCGATCAAATTTGTTAAACGCCTGTTGGAGGACGGCCAACTGCCGGCCAGGTCGATGAAAAATGTGTTGGTGCACATGATCGCAGATGATGTCTTGATGAACGAGCTGAGCGTGGCGACGAAGTCCATGCCCAATGCGATCGTGCTGTCACGGCTGAAGTCCGCAGGGCGCGACGCGGCAGAACAGTTCCTGCACAACAATTGGGCAGATATCGGTGAGCGGGACACGGTCGATCTGGACGATATGTTTATGTCCTGACGACGGGCGCGCTACGCGTCCGGTTTGCGCGTGTGGCTGATTTTGTCGGCCAACTCGCCCACGCTGGGGGCCACTTCGCCCTTTTCTCCGGGGTAGACGAGACCAGCCGAGATTACCAGTTTGGCGGCGTCTTCGACTGACATATCAAGGGGGCGGATGTCCTTGTTCGGAAAGAACAGCAAGAAACCGGAGGTCGGGTTTGGCGTTGTGGGAAGGAAAACGGATGTCATCTCCGCCTCACCGGATTTTTCGAGCAACTCGCCCTTGGTCGATGTCGAGATAAAACCGATGGCCCATATGCCCCTGCGCGGATATTCGATCAGGCAGGCGCGATCAAAACTTGTTTCGGTCTGCGCGAACACGGTTTCCGCGATCTGTTTGACGCCGTTGTAGATGGAGCGCACCACGGGCATGCGCCCGACGAGGCCTTCGCCCCACCGCAGAAAGCTGCGCCCGATCAGGCCCTTACCCATCCAGCCAACAAGCATGGTGAACACAAGGAAAATAACAACGCCAATACCGCGCACGTTCACCGTGATCCAGTTGTCGTCGGCAAACGAGCGCCCCATGATTCGGTTGATCAGTTGTTCGGGGTGATAGGCGTTGGGAACGAACGGCCACACCACACTGTCGACCCAGCCAACAACCGTCCAGATCAGCCATAGTGTCAGACCAATCGGCGCGATAACCACAAGCCCCGCGAGGAAGTTTGTGCGCAGTCCACCCAGAAAGGTGCGGCGTGGTGGTGTGTCTTTTGGTTGGGTCACGGGCTTCATTTGTCCTTAAACGTCAAGGATATGTAGGGCAGGGCGGGCGCGTGCACAATGGCGCGCCGATTTGAAGCTGTATTAGCCCACAAGATTGGACGCAATCTGTGCCGCAAGGCGCGCATTGTTGCGCACAAGTGCGATATTGGCGGTGAGCGATGCGCCTTCGGTCAGCTCGAATATCCGGCCAAGCAGAAAGGGCGTGACGCCTTTGGCAGAGACGCCCTGTGCCTCGGCCTCGTCCAGCGCCTGCGCGATGATCGGCGCGAGGGTCTCGGCCGGGATTTGTTCATCAAGCGGGATCGGGTTGGCAATAAGCTGGCCCCCGGGTAGGCCCATCTGTGCACGCATCTGGTGCGCCCGCGCGATGTCGGCGGCGCTGTCCATGCGCAGGGGCGCGGGCAGGGGCGATGTGGCCGACCAGAACGCGGGCAGGGTGTCTTGTTGATAGGCAATGACCGGCACGCCGAGGGTTTCAAGCACCTCGTAGGTCTTTTCCAGATCAAGGATCGCCTTGGCCCCCGCGGCCACGACCGTGACAGCGGTTTGCGCCAGTTCTTGCAGGTCTGCGGAAATATCGAATGTGGTTTCGGCGCCTTTGTGGACGCCGCCGATACCGCCTGTGGCGAAGACAGAAATGCCGGCCAGCTGTGCCGCAATCATCGTAGCGGCCACCGTCGTGGCCCCCGTTCCGCCCATCGCCATGCATGCCGCGATGTCCGCGCGGCTGAGTTTCGCGACGTCTTTGGCCTGCGCCAGCGCGTCAAGTTCGGCATCGGTCAAGCCAATGTGCAAGGTTCCGGCCATAACCGCGATCGTGGCCGGTGTTGCGCCATTTGCGCGAATGTCATCTTCGACCAGCCGCGCCGTTTGCACGTTTTGCGGGTAAGGCATGCCGTGGGTGATGATGGTGCTTTCCAGCGCGACGATGGGTGCCCCCGCGTCTTTGGCGGCTTGCACGTCGGGGGAAAGGGTCATGGGGATCAAGGCGGGGGTCATTTCGGTGTCTCTCCGGAAACATAGGTTGCGGCGGCTTTCAGGGCGCGTTCAAGCGCGGCTTGCGGGTCCATATTCTGGACTTCGGATGCGATGTGCGCCGCCATGAAGGTATCACCGGCACCCGTGACACGGGTGACGAGGACTTTGGGCGGTTGCGCGGTCAGGATCACGTCGCCTTTCGCTTCGGCGGCGAGGTTGCCGCCATCGGTGATCAGCACGCGGTGCGCGCCGCGTTTGATGAGCGCGCGTGCTGCGGCGCTGGATGTCTCGAACGTGGTCTGGCACAGCAGCCCTGCTTCTTCGAGGTTGACATAAAGCGTGGCCGACGGATGCCCGACCAGCGCGAGCAGGCGCTCAGCCTTACCGGGCGATGCGGGCGCAACCCGCAGGTCCGCCGCACCAAACAGGGGCGATTTGGAGATATCGGACAGCAAATCACGGGTCAGGTTTCCGTCCAGCGCCACAGGGCCACTCCAGGGCGTAGCAGGCGATCCGAGGCGGCCGTCCTCAAGGGGCCTTAAAATCTTGGTGTCAGCCTGTTCGAGCGAGTGGGCGTCGGCAATGGCCGCGATCAGACCGTTCGCGCCTTCGACCGCCATATAGGAATCCGTCGGTAAGTCGTCGGAACGGTAAAGATAATCGATCATCATCCCCATGCGGGTGGCTTCAAGGACGAGTTCATCGCCCTCCACGTCGCGCCCGATGGCGGACAAAAGCGCCGGGGTCAGTCCGAAGTTCACCAGCGTCATGGCGATGTTCATGGCGACACCACCGGGCAGCCGCGTGATCCGCCCCGGCACGTCCGACCCTATCCGCATGGCGCTGGAGGAACGCCCGATGATGTCCCAAAGGACCGAGCCGATGCACAAGATATCCGGTTTGTTCATAATCCCGTCATGGCGCGGGAGCGTCGTGAGGTCAACGGGGCCTGTGCACACCAAGCGAGCGTTGGCACTGCCCAACGCGACCGTCCGCGCTGCGGACATAGTGGCCGTTGAGACATTCGGATGAGCCTATGCTATCGTCAACACATCGAAGGTCGGGAGGATCA
>CBFHGD010000019.1:0-23628 GCA_965655275.1 Octadecabacter sp.
CCACTATAAAGCTGGCCCGACGGGCTGTCGCGCAGCCAAAGGTCGGTGTGGCCGACCGGCCCGATGATCACATCAGCGCCCACGCGCAAAATGTCCTCAACACCGTATTGCGCCTCAACAAAGGGGCGGATTTGTGCGGCGTCAGACAGCTGCACCGGATATCCGACTTCTGCCAGAAACGTCGGATAAACCCCGTCCCCCACCTGATTTGCGATCACGGAATCCGAAACGTTGGGCGCGCTTACGATATCGTGAAACCAGTCCTGCATGTCTGCAACGCCCGTCTGCGGGCCGACCGCCACAACGTCGATTCCGGCAGAAATATCCGCGCCGCCGCGGGCAAAATGCGCATGCAAACCGGCCGACACCGCACCGACATAGGCACGGTCATCCGACCCTGCCCCGTTCAGGCGTGCGGGCGCGATGATTTCGGTGCGCAGCCGGTATTCCAGCACAGCTCCGGGGCGCGACGGCGCGCGCCCCTCCCACTGCGGACCGCGCAGGATGGAATAGGCATAGGACCCTGACCGCCAGCGGTCATTGTTGTCGCCAAAGTAGTCATTGGTAAAAATGCGCCCGAAGCCCAGCGTTTCGCGGCCCTGTACCCGCTCTTGTGTCTGCTCTTGTGCTTGCACCGCACCCGCCGCGATCAAGCTGGCGCAAATCAATGCCATCAAACGCATACGTCATCCCCTAAGACTTCAATCCTTCGCCTATAGGCCAACAGACCGCCCGTTGGCGACCGATTGTTGCGACAAATTCGATCGAATGTGGCCAATGCGCCACCGCACGCACCCCTTCCGGATTAACCTTGATGTCACAGGCCGCCGCGGTAGGGTGCCGCTAACTCCATGCAGCGCCCGATCGGCGCAATCGCCATAACGTCAGGACCCGCCATGACACCCGACAAATCCGGCCCCACCCCGCCCGCGCAACCGCGCCGGAGCTATTTCACGCCGCGCTGGTTTGCGGATCTGTTGTCCGCACGCCTGTCACTGGGCGATACGTTCTGGGCGGGTGGCTTTGGCACCGCGCTGATCTTCGTGCCGCTGGGCTTCATCATCTTCTTCCTCGCGTTTTCGCTCTTGCCAGCTTCGCAGTATCGTTGGATCAATGGCGGTTGGGTCGCGCTGGTAGCCCTATTTTACGTCGTTCTCACAACCGCTGTCTTTCGCACCGCGCGGCGCACACCCGAAGTCGGCGCATGGCGCTGGGTCGGCGTCCTCGTGATCCTTGCCAACGCCGTAGGTCTAACGCTGTTTGCCATGACTATCCTGTCCGGTCCGCCCGGCCTTTAATTACGCGGTATTAGACGACACGCGTTTGCGCGGCCGGCAATTTTGATGTGATTTCGGCCATGGCAGACACCGCGTCGTGAAAAAGCAGCGAAGGTCACTGTGCTCTTGTGGAGCGACGGACTGCCGATCTGACAGAAAAAAGGGCCCGGCAGCACCAACCCGACCACGGTAATCACCGCTCCGACACCCGAGAATTCGAATATCGAAAGGGCAAGGCCGAACTGCGCCACTATGCTACTGCTCGCAGGGTCGTGGATGTCGCGATAAGCGTCGCTGCTCCGCCCTGAAGTGGTCCAAGTAAACCGGCCAGCGGGCTAAGGTATATCCCGAACCTTTGAAGGGATACGAAACTGGCGACGCGCCGGACCACGCATATCCAGCAGGCATCGAGCCACTAAAAGCAGCATGAAACCTAAGCACGCTACACCTTAGAAACGTTGCAAACCTGTCCGAAAAGGTGGGGCCATTTTAGTTTGAGGATTAACAGCAGTTAATGCTTGCCGCAGCGCAGCATGAAACCGTTGTGCCAGCTTCGGCCGCATGGTCCGAAAAGAGTCGAACAGATGGAGCACGAAGATGCTGGACGAAAAGCGCGTGGCCTTGGTCACAGGAGGCATTCAGGGATTGGGGGCGGCGGCGGCCCATAGTCTTGCGCATTTGGGCGGAGGTGACAGAGCCGATGCATTCGGTGAGGAAACGGGCATGCCTGTGTTTGAATGGGATGTCGCGGAGTTCGGAGCCTGCAAAGACGGCGTGGCCAAAGTCGAGGAAGCTCTCGGCCCCATCGACATTCTCGTAAACAATGCTGGTGTGAACCGCGACGTCATGCTGCACAAGATGTCGCGCGAGGATTGGGATGCGGTCATCGATGTCGATCTAGGGTCGATGTTCAACATGTGCCGGGCTGTGATTGAAGGGATGCGCAAACGCGAAGACGGACGGATCATCAACATCTCGTCGGTCAATGCCGAACGCGGCCAGGCGGGTCAGACCAACTATTGCGCCGCAAAGGCCGGCGTGCTGGGCTTCACCCGTGCTTTGGCGCGTGAATCGGCACCCAAGAACATCACGGTTAATGCCATAACGCCGGGCTATGCCGACACGCCGATGGTCGATGCGGTGCCTGACAAGATTGTCGAAGGCATCATCGAGGATGTGCCGCTGCACCGGCTGGCCCAACCGCACGAGATCGGTCGTTGCGTGGCGTTTCTCGCGTCAAGGGATGCCGGGTTCATCACCGGCGCGACTCTGCCGGTGAATGGCGGATTTCATATAAAATAACGCTGGAAGGACGTGGGTACATGATGGCCGAACAAAGCACCAATGTCAGAGGCTTCCCGACCACCGAGGTCGAACCCGAAATCTCGCAGGAAGAAGCGGGGCGGGATCGGCGCGCCGGGCTGGATGCCGAGCCTCCGGAACTGGACTGTGAGCCGCCACCCGAAGAAGTGGACCGCTACAGCACCGAAAGCTTGGACCGGGCGTTCAAGGCCCATCTGGCCCGATTTACCTTGGGGGTTTCGCCCTTTGGGCTGGCATCGACCTTCTTTACCTGGGGCGCGCATCTATGGGGGTCGCCAGGCAAACAGGTGCAACTTGTAGAGAAAGCAGCGCGCAAGGCCGCCCGACTGGCTATCCAGCAAAGCGCCAAGCTTCGCGACCCTGACACACCGCCCTGCATCGCGCCGTTAGAGCACGACGACCGGTTCGATGGCGAAGACTGGCAGCGTTGGCCGTATGGCCTGATCGCGCAGAATTTCCTGCTGATGCAGCAATGGTGGTACAATGCCACCAATGACGTGGATGGGCTGTCGCGGCAAGACGAACGGGTCACGTCCTTTGTGACACGCCAGATGCTCGACATGGTGTCGCCTTCCAACTTCATGTGGACCAACCCCGAGATCGCACGTCTGACGCTGCAATCGGGTGGCCTGAATCTGGTTACGGGCTTCCAGAATTTCCTTGAGGATTGGGAGCGCGAGATTTCCGGCAAGCTGCCCATAGGTGCCGAAGACTACAGGCCCGGCCGCGAGGTGGCCACGACAGAAGGCCGCGTGGTGTTCCGAAATCACTTGCTGGAATTGCTGCAATACGCACCGAAGACCGACAAGGTAAAAGCCGAGCCGATCCTGATCGTGCCGGCGTGGATCATGAAGTATTACATCCTTGATCTATCGCCGCACAATTCGCTGATCAAATATCTCGTCGGACAGGGGTTTACCGTTTTCTGCCTGTCCTGGCGCAACCCGACGGCCGAGGATCGTGATCTGGGCATGGAGGATTATCTGGACGCTCTTGGCGATGCGCTGGATGCGGTGGCGGAAATCGTGCCCGAAGTGAAACTGCACGCCGTCGGCTATTGCATCGGCGGCACGCTCTTGTCGGTCAAGGCCGCCCAGATGGCCCGTGACCGGGATGACAGGCTTAAGACATTGACGCTCTTTGCCACCCAGACGGATTTCGAGGAGCCCGGAGAATTACAGCTCTTCACCAGCGAAAGCGAGGTCTCCTATCTGGAAAACATGATGTGGGATCAGGGCTATCTGGACACCAAGCAGATGGCGGGTGCCTTCCAGTTGCTGCAATCTCGCGATCTGATCTGGTCGCGTTACGTCCGGGAATACCTGCGCGGCAAGCGGCAGGACATGTTCGACCTGATGGCCTGGAACGCGGATGCCACACGCATGCCCTACCGGATGCATAGTGAGTATCTGCGCAGTTTCTATCTGGAGAATGCGCTGGCCGAAGGGCAATATCAAATCGGCAACAGCCCTGTGGCGATCAGCGATATCGACGTGCCGATCTTTTGCGTCTCGACCACCAGCGATCACATCGCGCCGTGGCATTCGGTTCACAAGTTGCACCTGCTGGCCGACACCGACATCACCTTTGTGCTGACAAGCGGCGGCCATAATGCCGGTATCGTCAGTGAGCCGGGCCATGCGGGGCGCGAATACCGGATCCGTACCACGCCCGCGGATGCCCGCTATCTGTCTCCGCAGGACTGGCGTTCAGTCGCCGAACATCATGACGGCTCGTGGTGGCCGGCCATGATATCATGGCTGTCCGAGCAATCCTCCGGAGACGTCAAGCCACCCGGGATGGGCGGCAAGTCCGAGCGTCTGGCTCCACGCGGACCTGCGCCCGGCACCTATGTTTTCCAACGCTAGGAGCAACGGCATGGAACGTGACAACACGAACGAAAGCCGAGGCGAAGATCGCATCGACCGGTTTGCCAAA
Organism: Octadecabacter sp.; assembly: GCA_965655275.1. GTDB lineage: Bacteria > Pseudomonadota > Alphaproteobacteria > Rhodobacterales > Rhodobacteraceae > Octadecabacter. The sequence continues at coordinate 4,539 of CBFHGD010000019.1, forward strand.
CTGGAGGACATTGCCCGCGCCGCCGGGTGCATCACCATGGGAGTGGTTTGTCCGACGGATGCGCCCAGCCTTCGAGGTGCGCTCGCTGCGGCAGAGGCAGGGCTGATCCATCCGGTGCTGATCGGTCCTTCGGATGACATCCAAAAGGTTGCACAGGACGAAGGTTTCGACATTGACCAATTGTCGATTGAGGATGCAAAGACACCCAGTGAGGCCGCAACGACGGCAGTCGACCTCGCACGAGAGGGTAAGATCGATGCGCTGATGAAAGGCGCTTTGCATACCGACGATCTGATGCATGCCGTAGTCGCCGACAGCACGATGCGGACGGACCGTCGGATCAGCCATGTCTTTGCAATGGATGTGCCAAGCTACGAGCGGCTTCTGTTTATCTCGGACGCCGCGGTCAACGTGCGCCCCGACCTGGGCGAACTGCGGGACATTACCTGCAACGCGATCGACCTTGCGCATGCCCTGGGCACGCAACGCCCGAAAGTCGCGCTTTTGTCCTGTACCGAGAACGTGTCGGAAAAGATCGAATCCACCATCTTTGCGTCAGCGATCTGCAAGATGGCTGACCGAGGGACGATTACGGGTGCCGATATTGACGGGCCGTTGGCCATGGACAACGCCGTCTCGCCCGAAGCGGCAAGGATCAAGGGCATAACATCGCCCGTGGCGGGTCAGGCGGACATCCTGATCGTGCCCGATCTGATTTCGGGCAATATTCTGGCCAAGGATCTGGATTATCTCGCCGGGGCCGAAGCGGCGGGGATTGTCATGGGCGCGGCGGTGCCGATCGCGTTGACCAGCCGCGCCGATGGCGAAGTCGAACGCCGTGCGTCGGCCGCTTTGGCATGCCTTGTGGCGGCATGGAAGAAACGTGGGAGGAAAACACCGTGAGCGATCCGATTGTCGTTACATTCAACGCTGGCTCGTCCAGCCTGCGCTGCGGTGTTTACCGTGCGCAGGAAAAAGGGCCCGAGCCGGTCCTTTCGCTAAGCATCCGCGGGTTGCCCCGGCGGATGATCCTGCAAGTGGTCGATCACGCCAACAGCACGTCCGATGAAACCGAACTCGACAAACCGGGCGACAAGCCGCACGAAACGGCGCTTTCGGCTATGATGACGCATTTGCACGAGCAGGTGGATTTCGCGCGCATCAGCGCGTTTGCCCACCGGGTCGTCCATGGCGGTCAGGAATTCGATGTCCCGGTCGAGGTTACGGCCGAAATCTTGAGCCGACTTGACGCGTTATCGCCACTCGCCCCCAGTCATCAGCCGCACAATCTTCGACCGATCCGTGCGCTGGCCAAGCGTCATCCGGATATCCCGCAGATCGCTTGCTTCGATACCGCCTTTCACCGCCATCAACCAAGATTGGCACAGCTCTATGCGCTGCCGCGCGATCTGATCGAGGATGGTATAATCCGGTTCGGGTTCCACGGGCTGTCCTACGACTACATCGCCGAAAAGCTTGCGGAAGATCACCCGCAACTGGCCAAGGGTCGGGTCATCGTCGCCCATCTGGGTCACGGGGTCAGCCTATGCGCCATGCATGCGGGCCGCAGCATCGCCACGACCATGGGGCTGACCGCGCTTGACGGCATGCCGATGGGGCAAAGGTGCGGCGCGCTCGATCCCGGTGTCGTACTGCACCTGATCCTTGACAGGAAGCATGCCGCCGAAGACCTGCGAGATATGCTGTATGAACAAGCGGGGCTTCTGGGTGTTTCGGGCATTAGCGGCGAGATGAACGATTTGCTTGCCTCCGACGCGTCAGCCGCAGCAGAGGCTGTGTCGCTCTTCGTCTACCGGTTCCAGCGCGAGGTGGGCTCGCTGACGGCGGCGTTGGGTGGGCTTGACGGTCTGGTCCTGACTGGCGGCATGGGTGAGCATATACCGGTGCTGCGGGAGCTGCTATGCGGATCGGTGGAGTGGCAGGGCGCAACCTTTGACACGGATGCAAACAAAAGCGGGGGACCACAGATTTCCACCAGCGAAAGCGCGTTTCAAATCCTGAACCTTCCAACGGATGAGGAACTGGTTCTGGCGCGGGCGGCTGTCGGCCCGCATTGATTTGCATCCCGGCGGGCCGACGCTGGACGGTGCCTACCCCGCGTGGTGTTCGCTGATCCCTTCCAACGCCTCGCCCGACACTTCATTTTGAGCGTTGCACGCAAGATCGCCCAATGACACGATTCCGACAAGGCGCTTGTCGTGGTTCATGACAGGCATCCGGCGGACCTGCTGTTCGCTCATGTTCTGGGCGACATCTTCGACCTCGTCATCCTCGAAGCAATATAGCATCTGCTCGGACATCGCGTCACTGACATGGGCTTGCGTCGCATCCTTGCCATTGCCGAGAATGCGGGTGACGATATCGCGGTCAGTGACCATACCCACAAGCTTGTCGCCTTTTTCCACAGGCAAAGCTCCGATATCATCTTCGCGCATCATCCGCGCGGCTTCGTCGATGGCCGTCTCGGGGGTGACGCGGTTGACAGTCGTGGTCATCATCTCGTTGATTTTCATGGTGATCTCCTTTGAGTGGCTTGCTGAAACGAGTACCTGATAGTGTTGATTTTCTGAGAGAATCGCGCATTAACTGCTGTTAAGCTCATCTTGTTAGTCTCCGGATCCCGCCGCCTCGAAACCGGCGACGATGTCGAGCAATTCGCGGGTGATGTTTTCCTGCCGTTTCTGCCGGTAGCGCGCCTCGATTTCCTCGCGCCGCTCCTGAATGTTGCGGTCGGCGGCCTGCATTGCGGCAAGCCGTGCCGCATGTTCGCTGGCCAGGGATTGCGCCAGCGCCTCGTAAACCCCGAGAAACATGCGCTGCTGCACCAGCCATGACAAAAGCGCGTCGGACGGCATGGTAAAACAGGGAAGGCTGGGGCCCGGCCATTCAGCCTGTGCCAAGCGGGCCAACTCGGCCTCCGGCACCGGCAGAAGCTGTGCCGCGCCGGGTTTGGCGCGGGATTGGTCCCCACGGTGATTGTGCAGCACATGAATGGTCTGAACGCCGTGGTCGCGCTGCCAGCGGTCGATCTCGATCAGGATGGCGTGTGCAAGCTCGGTTAGCCCCTCGACAGATCCGGGCAACGTAAACAGCCGATCCGTGCCGTGGCCAGCCGTTTTCAGGCGCGCGGCCACCCGCAACCCGGCAACGCAGAGCATCGGTGGCTCTTCCAGTTTGGCCAGTCTCTTGTCGGCAAAGGCGGCAATTGTCTCGTTGAAGCGCCCGCACATGCCGCGATCGGACCCGATGACGACATATCCCTCGCGCCCGGTCGGATCGGCCAGCAGGTCGGGCGGCAGATGGCCGTTTTCGACATGAAACCGGTGCAGCACGACCTGAAGACCTTGTTCGACCGTGACACGATACCTGCCAAGTGCGTCGACAGCCGTTTCAAACTGGGTAATGCTGACCGCCGAGAGCGATTTCATCACGCGCACGATCGACTGGATTTCCTGGGTCGTCTTCAGCGTGTCGGTCAGAAGTTCAAGCGTCTCCATCGGTGTCCCCAAGATCACCAATGGCCGCATCAATAAGATCGAGCAGCGCGGCGCGGTCTTCATCGCCAAGGGTCTGCCCCGAGGCTATGGCCTCGCGCAGATCATCGTCGATTTCACCAAGTTTCTTACGGATCGCCTTTTCGGCATCCGGAACACGGTCTTCGGCAGTATCATCCAGTCGTCCTTCGGTTGCGGCCAACAGGACGGCTATCTGTTCGGTGACGCTCATGTGGTCCTGTTCGGTCTGACGCAGGATGGCGCGCACCTTTCGTCCGCGGTTCAGCTTGGCTTTCGTGTCCTCGTCCATTTGCGTGCCAAAGCGCGCGAAGCTTTCAAGCTCCTCGAACTGGGAATAGTAGAGCCGCAGATCGCCTGCCACGGCACGGAAAGCAGGCAGTTGAACCTTGCCTCCGACGCGACTGACCGACTCTCCGATGTCGATAGCGGGCAGGTGTCCGGTCTCGAACAGGTCGGGCGAAAGATAAATCTGCCCGTCGGTTATCGAGATCAGGTTGGTGGGAATAAAGGCGGAGATGTTCTGAGCCTGTGTTTCGATAACGGGCAGCGCGGTCAGCGACCCGCCACCATGCTCTTCGCGCAAATGGGTCGCCCGTTCCAGAAGCCGGGAATGGATATAGAAGATGTCGCCCGGATAGGCCTCGCGCCCCGGCGGACGACGCAGAAGCAGCGAAAGCTCGCGATAGGCACGCGCGTGCCGCGTCAAGTCGTCATAGACGATCAGCACATCGCGGCCCTGTGCCATGAAATGTTCGGCCATGCTGGTGGCGGCATAGGGCGCGATATATTGCAGGCCCGGCGCATCCTCGCCAGAGGCAACCATCACGATGGTACGCTCCAACGCGCCGCCGCGACGCAGCTTGTCGATCACCCGCGAGACCGCAGACGCCCGTTGCCCGATGGCGCAGTAGACAGCGATGACATCGCCCGCTTTCTGGTTCAGGATCGTATCGACGGCGATGGCAGTCTTGCCGGTCTGGCGGTCGCCGACGATCAACTCGCGCTGGCCGCGTCCGATGGGCACTGCAGCATCCACCGCCTTGATGCCGGTTTGCATCGGTGTGTCGACCGGGTCGCGGTCCATGATCGCGGGCGCCGGGCGCTCGATCTTCATCCGCTCGGTCGTTCGGATCACACCCCCCTCGTCCAGAGCGCGGCCCAGCGGATCAACGACACGGCCGAGAAGCGCCTTGCCCACCGGCACATCCGCCACCTGGCGGGTGCGATTGACCCGGTCGCCCGCGCGAATACGCCCCGATTTGCCCAGCACGACCACGCCAACGCTGCCGGTGCCAAGGCTTGTGGCCATCCCGACCTCGCCGCTGGAGAACCGAACCAACTCGTCCGCGCCCAGATCGGAGAACCCGACAACATGGGCGACCCCGTTGCCCACGCTGGTCACATGGGCGATGTCAGCGGTCACGATTTGGGGCGGCCTCTCGGACACTCTGGTGTCGATCAGATCAAAAAGAGTATCGGCGAGGTCTTTCAGCATGGTTCAGGCCGCATCCTGTTGTGCATCGCCAGCGTCACCACCCGCATTGGTAAGCGCCTCGCGAACGTCCTCTTCGATCCGGTCCAGATGTCGCCCGGCAGACCATTCGACAATCTGTCCGGCAATCGACAGCCGCAAACCGAGCAGCAGGTCAGGGTTCGTGACGTACTGAACCTCGACGCCTTCGGCGATGGATTGATGGATGGCGCGGGTCAGTTTGGCCTTGGCGGGCGACGACAGGTCGGGCCCGCATTCGACCTCTGCGCTCGCGCCATCCTTGCGGGCTGCCTCGGTTAGCCGGTCAAGGTCGTCGGAGGGCAAATCCTTGAGGTGCGATGCAAAACGGGTGGCCAGCTCTTCGCCAAGATCAGCTCCCGCAAAATCCCGCAACGTGGCCCGGACCGCGGCAAAGGTGCTGGCGGTCGCGCGCTTGCGGATGTCCTGCAGCGCGTCTTCCTTTTCTTCGTTCAGTCTTTCTTTCAGGGCGGCGCGTTTGGCCTGGGCGTCGTCTTCGATCTCTTTTTTGCGTTCCTGACGCAAATCCTCGGCGTCTTTTCGCGCCTCTTCAAGAATGTCTTCGGTCCGCGCATCCAGATCGGCTTGCTTCTTTTTAAAGCGTTCGGCCTCATCCTCTGCTTCGCTGCGCTTTTGGCGGGCATCGGACAGGCGCTGTTCTATCCGTTCCTCGCGCCGCTTCATCGCGCCGGTAATCGGGCCATACAGAAAATGCTGGAGCAGCCAGACCAGAATCAGGAAGTTGACGATCTGCGCGGCGACGGTCAGCCAGTCGATTTGCATCCTGTCACCCTCCGGCGGCCTGTGTTGCAATGTCCGTAAACGGGTTGGCGAAGATCAGGATCATCGACACGACAAAGCAATAGATCGCAGTGGATTCGATCATCGCAAGGCTGACAAACAATGTCCGTGTGATCGTGTTCGAGGCATCGGGCTGTTGTGCCAGCGCGGACAGGGCCTGCGCTGCGGCGCGCCCTTCGGCCAGAGCCGGCCCGATCGAGCCGATGGCGATGGTCAGTCCCGCCGTAACGATCGAGGCAACAAGGATCCACGTTGAAGGGTCCATGGTCAGTTTCCTTTCTGTTCGTTTTGGTCTTCGTGAGTATGCTTGTCTGTCTTTGTTGCCGCAGCGATGTAGACCATCGCCAGCACAGCGAAGATATAGGCCTGGATCATGCCGGTGAGCAGCCCGAGCAGTTGCAACAGCACCGGAAAGAAGAAGGGCGCCACGCTTATCAGGATGCCGGCGATGATCGTGCCGCTCATGACATTCCCATAGAGCCGTACGGCCAGTGCCAGAGTGCGCGACACCTCCGAGATGATATTGAAGGGCAGCATGATGATGTTAGGCTGGATATAGGTTTTCAGATAGCCGCCAAGCCCGCGTTGCAGGATTGCGAAGAGCGGCACCGCGATCAGCACACAAATGGCCAATGCAGCCGTGGTCGACAGCGACCCGGTCGGCGGCCGATATCCCGGGATGATCATCAGCAGGTTAGCGGTGGCGACGAACACGAAAAGCGTCCCGATAAACGGCAGATAGCGAAGCGGGTCCTTTGCGCCGATCTGGTCGATCTGATCGCGGATGGCGCCCACGATCACTTCCAACGCCACTTGCCAGCGTGACACGGTTTCGCCTTCTGAAAGATTACGGGTGATGAGCCAGGAGCCAACAGCAAGCAGCACCATGACGCCCCAGGTGAACACGATGGTCGCGTTCAGCGCAAACCCGCGCCATTCGAAGAAAACCCACTGATCCGGTGTGATCTGCATGGGTCAGCCTTTCGCCGCTGCCGGGCGCACCAGCCGGATGATGACCGTGCGGGCAAGGATAAAGCCGGGGATTGTTGCCAGCGCGGTCAGTCCGCTGACACCCGCCGCCATTGCCAACCAAAGCGCGCCAATCACCGCACACAGGCGTAGCGCGGCACCAAAAACGATGCGATGCGCCCTGTCTGCGTCGCTCAGGGTCCGGACGGAAACCCAAAGTGCTGCGAAATAGACCACACCGGCCAAGGCCCCGGCCAGGATCCCGATCAACAGGGGCATTAGCGTGAATGACATTTCAATTCCTTCCATTGTCCCCGTGGTCCCGGTCATCGCGGCTTTCCCTTTGCACCCAGTACCAGGCGTTCAGACACCCCAGGGCAACGCCGCCCAGCAGCAGGGCCAGCGTCCAGGACCGGTCCGACCCCGTGTTCGCATCAAGCCAAAGGCCCAGGGCCGCGCCCACAATGGTGGGCACACTCACGGCCCAGCCGACCAGACCGAACATTCCCAGGCCGAACCACGCGCCCTGATCGCCGCGCCTGCGCGCGTCGAGCTTGCGTTTGGCCTTGCGCGAAATCGCTTCGGTATCGTCATTTGCGTCAGTCATCTGACTTCTTCCAACTCGATGAAACGGCGGACCATCCCCGCCTCCAACCGTGCCAGTGCCGCGCGGGCCTCGCGTTCATGCTCCGTGATCTCGTGGAACTCGTCGCGCACCTTTTGCTGCAGGGTGTTCAGATCATCGCCCAGGATGGCATTGCGTGTGGATACGGTCACGGTATCGCCGCACTTGACCAGCGTGCCGCCATTCAGCGCGACAAAGCGTTCCGTTCCGTCCTCGGGCGTGTAGGCTAGGATGCCCGTTACCAGTTGCGAGACAAAATCCACATGCCTTGGCAATAGTCCAAAAGCACCGCTCGGGGCCTCTGCGGTCAGTTTGGCGACGGATGTATCCAGCGCCACGCGGATGGGGCTGACGATCCTAAGCTGCATCGCGGGTGGCCTTGTCTTCCAGATCTTCCACCGTCCCGATCATGTAGAAATCGCCTTCGGACCGGTCGCTGAATTCGTCGGCCAATATGCGCTCGCAAGAGGTCAGCGTGTCGTCCAGTTTCACGAAACGGCCCGATTTTCCGGTGAATTGCTCGGTGGTGAAGAAGGGTTGGGTCAGGAACCGCTCCAGCTTGCGGGCGCGCTGAACCGTGGCGCGGTCGCCTTCGGAAAGCTCCTCGAGACCCAGCATCGCGATGATGTCTTTGAGGCTTTCATATTCAGCGAGTGTGGTTCGGACTGCGCGGGCAACCCGGTAGTGGCGCTCGCTCACCGTGGCGGGGGTCAGCATCTTGGAATAGCTCTGCAAGGGATCGATGGCGGGATAGAGCCCCTCGGAGGCTTTCTTGCGCGACAGCATAATCGAGGCGGACAGATGCGAAAACGTGTGCGTTGCCGCCGGATCAGTAAAGTCGTCAGCCGGAACATAGACCGCCTGGATCGAGGTGAGCGTGCCCTTGTCGGTCGAACAGATCCGCTCTTCCAGTTCGGCGAGTTCGGTGCCCAGCGTGGGTTGATAGCCCACCCGGCTGGGAATCCGCCCCAGAAGGCCCGACACTTCGGACCCGGCCTGGACGAAGCGGAAAATATTGTCGATGAGAACCAGAACGTTGCGTTCCATCTCGTCGCGGAAATACTCGGCCATCGTGAGCGCTGCATGACCCACGCGGAACCGCACGCCGGGGCTTTCGTTCATCTGGCCAAAAACCATCACCGTCTTGTCGCGCACGCCCGCATCGCCCATTTCGCGGTAGAGTTCCTCAGCCTCGCGGCACCGCTCGCCAATCCCGCAAAACAAGCTCAGCCCGTCATATTCGGCCACCATGTTGTGGATCATTTCGGTGATCAGAACCGTCTTGCCGACACCGGCCCCCCCGAAGAGGCCCGCCTTGCCACCCAGTTCCAGCGGGCTGAGCAGGTCGATCGCCTTAATACCGGTCTCGAAGATTTCTCCTTCGACGCGTCGTTTGGACAATGGCACAGGCGCGCTGTGGATCGGGCGGCGCGCGGCATCAATGATAGGATCGCCCCCGTCTATGGTATCGCCGAACAGATTTAGCATCCGACCCAGCACAGGCTCACCGACGGGAACATCCAATGGCGCGCCCGTGGTGCGCATCGCCATGCCCAGATGCAGGCCATCCAACGGGTTCAACACCAGCCCCCGAATCCTGTCCGAGGCGGGCTGGCTTGCCACCTCGATTACAATCTGGGGCTCGGACAGGCTTTCCAGGCGCGTGCCGGGTGTGGGCAACTGACCGTCGAACACGACATCGGCAATGCTACTTTCAATGGATACGATATGTCCGATGTCGTCCTTTGGCATGACCTGTCTTTCGCGTGCTGATGCGTTGAGACAATCTTCGGCCCTATTCGTCCGGTTCGGCATTAACTTTTGTCAATACGGCAGGACTTCCCCGGAAAAGCATGCCCACGAGCAAGCACCAGATTGACAAAAGTTAATGATCGGCGGCCTCCACAGCGACACGCTGGGGCAAACATGGCGGCCGATCCTTGCCCCGCAGTTCGGACAGGTCGTAAAGGCCCGATCAACAGCAAAAAAGCGAAAGTTAAAATGGTGCCCGGGGGCAGAATCGAACTGCCGACACGAGGATTTTCAATCCACTGCTCTACCCCTGAGCTACCCAGGCACGGGAAGGGTTTGACCCCTTGGGTGATGGCGTTTTAGGGGCCGTGACTTGGACTGTCCAGACCCTTAATTCAATTCCTTCAAATCAATGCGCAGCTTACGACGGGCGCGGCAAATCCTCGTCTTTGGCGGCCTCTTCCAGCGCGTCCAACACGTCATCCGCATCATCGGGGTCATTGGACGGGATGGCATAGCCGCCGCCCAACCACTTGGCCAGATCAACGTCCGCGCAGCGTTTGGAGCAAAATGGGCGATACTTCGGGTCTGTCTCTCGGTCACAAATCGGGCAGCCCATTTCAGACCCCCCCGAACGCCACGGGCAGGCGTTCGCGTTTGCGTTGCAATTCGAAATGTCCCAGCGGGGTCCAGCCGACCAGCGTGGTGTCGATGCTGTCGCCGCGAAACGCCGCGCGCAACGCGGATTCAACCTGTTTGCGGTGCGCCTTTGACATCGGCGCCATGTCCATCACGATCTGCCCGCCAAACCCGCGCAGGCGCAGCGCGCGGGGCAAAGCCTTGCACGCCGCCAAATTCGCCTTAAGGGATGCGGCAGGGGACGTATCTCCGCCTGTGTTCACATCCACCGCCACCAAGGCGCGCGTGGGTTCCACATACATGAACGCGCCTGCATCCAACCCGACGCGGGCGCGGCTGAGTTCAGCCATTTGATCCAGCACGCCCTGGTCCTCGAACCCGCCAGCTTCGGTCACCACCTGCGCCGGCTCGACCCATTCGCGCCACGCCAGCGCGTGCGGCCCGTCCCCCTCGGTCAGCGCCTCGGCGTCGCCCGTAACGTCGGCCATAATCGCGCTGGCCAAAGCCTCCATCGCGGCGATGTCTTCGATGATATCCTCATCCGACGCCGCTTCGCACGACGAACGCAGGATCAATCCAGACCCCTCGGTCAGCCCGACCTCATGGGCGCAGGCCAACACGCGTTCCCGCGCATCGTCATCCTTGATCTGGCGACTGACATTGATGCCGGGTTTGCCTGGCGTAACAATGGCATAGCGCGACTTGAACAACACACGGTCGGTGACAGGCACAGCCTTGCCATCATCAGCGTAGCCCGTCACCTGCACCAGTATCACCTGACCGGGGGCCAGCCCCTTGCCTTGGCGCAAAAACGCGGTTTCCCCGTCAGGCAGGCGCAAGAACATACCGCCCTGCCCCTTGAGCGGGCGATCACAAATCGCACGATAAATCGCACCGGGGCGCGGGGCGCCCTCATCATCCACCAATAGATCCTGCAGCTTTCCATCCACCAAAAGGGCCGCGGCCTCGCGCTCTCCCAAATGGTCCAGAACGATCATCCGACCCTTCATGTCCAAATCTCCATACCAGCCGATTGCAACAGGCCCGCCGTTTGTGCCAGCGGCAGACCCACGACAGCGGAATACGACCCGCTGATCCAAGGAATAAACGCACTGGCCGGCCCCTGAATGGCATAGCCACCCGCCTTGCCGCGCCAGTCCTGCGTCGCCAGATATCCGGCAATATCGCGCTCGCTCAACCGCTTCATGCGCACCACAGTCACCACATCCTTAACCCGCACGGCGTCGGGCGTTTTGACCGCAATCGCTGTAATTACGCGGTGGCGTCGCCCCGACATCAGCCGCAAAAACGCCTCCGCCTCGGCCGCATCAGCCGGCTTGCCCAAAATGCGCCGTCCGACGGCGACAGTGGTATCGGCACACAGCACGACCTCGTCAGCCGCACATTCAGACGCCTGCGCCTTTTCAAACGCCATGCGCCGCACATAATCGCGCGGTTTTTCGGCCTCTGTCGGGTCTTCGTTGATGTCGGGGGCGCGCACGCTGTCCGGCACCAGCCCAAGCTGCGCCAACAGCTCCAACCGTCGCGGAGAGCCGGAGCCAAGCACCAGTTTCATAGCGCCTGAAGGGTGGGTGGAACCCACCGTCACCTTATTTAAATCTGTAGTTGATCCGACCCTTGGTCAAATCATAGGGGGTCATCTCGACCTGCACCTTGTCGCCTGCCAGAACACGGATGCGGTTCTTGCGCATCTTGCCTGCCGTGTGCGCGATGATCGTATGGCCGTTTTCCAGCTCGACCAGGAATGTCGCGTTCGGCAGGAGTTCCTTCACGACACCGGGAAATTCGAGCAGTTCTTCCTTGGCCATGTTCTCTCCATCACAAACGTCCGCGTCAGTGCGGACAGCGGCTAAATGCGCCCAAAGCTGCGTAGTTTCAAGGCATAATCTGTCAAAGTCGCGTGGTGGTGACCGTTTTAACGCGCCCGTCCTGTTCAACCCAGTGGCTGAAATTGCCGACCTGCCCTGTCTGGCGCGACGCGGCGATCGCTTCGGGGTCCACATCCGCAATCACCCACGCTGGTTTATCCGTCTCGCCCTGCGCGATAATGCCGTCCGCTGGCAGCCCGTGATCGGGCGGGCAAAACAGCGCCGCGCGCCCTGTTTGCGTGTCCAGCACCATGCAGTCGGGCACATCGCCCACCAACGGGGCCTGCACGATCAGGCATTGCTGCTCAATCGCGCGGGCACGACACGACTGGCGCACACGGGTCTGGCCGGCAGGGAAATCCGTGTTGGATGGAACCAAAATCATATCTGCGCCCGCCTCTGTCATCGCCCGCGCCAGCAGGGGAAATTCACTATCATAGCAAATCAGCACACCGATTTTACCCAAATCGGTGTCCAAAATCTGAATATCACGTCCGGCGCCCAACCCCATCTCATCGCGCTCATAGGGCGTCAGGATCAATTTGTGCTGAAACTCGGCCTGCCCGTGCGGTCCACACAGCGCTGCCATATTCGTCGTCACACCATCCTCGCGCCACGGCAAACTCCCCGCCAAGACATACACCCCATGCGCTTGCGCAAAGCGGGCGTTCAATTCGACCCAGCGCTCTTGCACCGCAACACAGGCCTCGACCCACTCCAACGGGCTGCGATCCATCGGCGCGCCAATCAACGCCGCCTCGACCCCCGCGTATTCCGGAAACACCAACAGCCGCGCACCTTGCGCAACTGCATCCTTCACCCAAGCCTCCAGCTTACCCTCAAGCGAGGCCCAATCTGCGTGCCATTCCGGCCTATATGCAGCGGTTGCGATTTTCATCCGGTGTCCTTTTTGCGCGCGGGTCTGGTGGCGTTGCCTCTAAGGATGCGTCAGTCCTTATCTTGCCCCGGCCCAAAACGCGCGATCAAACGATCGCGAATTTGATCACGGGTCTGACGGTAATACACAAGGCGGTCTTCACGGCTTTCACCCAAACCCGTCGGGTCCATGATCGGCCAATACTCGACCTCGATATGTGAATGTCGGGTCAATTCCTGTGCGCGCCGCTGGCTCGCTGGCGTCAGTGCGATGATCAGATCAAAGGACGACAGATCATCGCCCCATTGTTCCATTTCATCAAACGAACGGCTGCGGTGGCGGTATATTTCAACACCCATTTCCATGCACACCGAAACAGCAAACCCGTCAATCTCGAGGTCGTTCTTGACGCCGGCAGATTGCAGGTAAACCTCTGTTCCATAAAGGTCTTTGGACAGCCCCTCCGCCATAGGCGAGCGCACGGAATTGTGGTCACAACAAAACAGAATGGACTGTGGAAGTTCGCCCAACTCAGCCTCCGAAGTGCAAAACACAAATGAGCGTGAACAGCCGGCGCGATGTGTCATTGTCCACGTCCGCCTTGCCCTCAAGACGTTCCTGCAAAATCCGCGCGCCCTCGTTGTGGATGCCGCGCCGTGCCATGTCAATTGTCTCGATCTGGCTCGGGGCGGCCGATTTCACCGCATCAAAATAGCTCTCGCATATCTGGAAATAGTCCTTCACGACCTGTCTGAACGGGCCGAGCGACAGGTGAAACTCGCCCGCTGGCTCGCCCTTATCCGTCGCCACTTCGAACACCAGACGTTTCTGACGGATCGACAGGCCCAGCTTGTAAGGGCCCTTCGGGACGGCTTTTCCATCCCGTTCCGGCAACACGAACGAATTGTCCTCTAGCAGATCAAACATCGCGACTTTGCGCTCCTGTTCGATCTCGGCTGTGGGCGGCGGCAACGCGCTGTCGTCCAGATCTATGTGGATAATCTTTGCCATGTCTTATTCCTTGTTCAACCGATCAAGCCGCGCCCGCACGCTCAGCCCATGTGCCTGCAAGCTCTCGGAAATGGCAAGCCGTTCCGCCGCTGGGCCGACCGCGGCCAAGGCCTCGGGGCTCATCCGCGACAGCGTTGTGCGCTTGAGGAAATCCATCACCGACAACCCGCTCGAAAATCTGGCCGAGCGCGCCGTGGGCAACACATGGTTCGGCCCACCGACATAATCGCCAATGGCTTCCGGCGTCCACGCGCCAATAAAGATCGCCCCCGCATGGGTGACTTTGCCCGCCAACCCATCAGCGTCCGCCACGCAGATTTCCAGATGCTCGGGCGCAATTCTGTCTGACAGCTCGACCGCTTCGCCCAAATCGCGCACGGTAATCACCGCGCCGAAATCGCGCCAGGACGGACCTGCAATCGCGCGCCGCTCCAACGTGCGCAACCGCGCCTCCACAGCATCGGCCACCGCCTGCCCGAAAGCCGCATCATCGGTGATCAGGATGCTCTGCGCAGACTCGTCATGTTCGGCCTGTGACAGCAAATCAAGCGCGATCCAGTCGGGGTCATTATCACGGTCCGCAATCACCAGAATCTCGGACGGGCCCGCGATCATGTCGATCCCGACCTTGCCAAACACCCGCCGCTTCGCCGCCGCCACATAGGCATTTCCCGGTCCGGTGATCTTGTCCACCGGCGCGATCGTCTCGGTCCCATAGGCCAGTGCCGCAACCGCCTGCGCGCCGCCGATGCGGTAAATCTCGTCCACATCCGCAATGCGCGCGGCCATCAACACCAACGGGTTCACCGCCCCGTCCGGTGTGGGCACAACCATCGCCAAACGCGCGACACCCGCGACCTTTGCGGGCACCGCATTCATCAAGACACTGCTGGGGTAGGTCGCGATCCCGCCGGGCACATACAGCCCCGCCGCAGACACCGCGCTCCACCGCCACCCGAGTGACGCACCCGCCTCATCCGTCCACATCGCATCGTCGGGCATCTGTCTTACATGGTAGGCGCGGATCCGCTCTGCCGCCAATTCCAACGCCGCGCGGTCCGCATCCGACACCTGCGCGCAATACGCTTCGATCTCCGCCGCGCTAAACCGCAATCCCGCCGCGTCCAGCTCAAGGCGGTCAAACTTCGCCGTCAGCTCCAGCACAGCCGCATCACCGCGCGCGCGCACATCGGCGATGATGTCCGCCACAACCGCATCCACATCCGGTGAATCCTCACGCTTGGCACCCAAAAGCGCTGTAAACGCCGCTTCAAAACCAGCGTCAGTGGTCGATAAAAACTGTGGCATCGCGCCCTCCTGCTGCCGCTCAAATAGACCGAACCGCACGGCGCTTCAATGCACCTGTCTGCGTCTGGGGTCTCACCGTGCCAAACGTCACAAAACCTGAAGCACCCGGCGCGCCAAAACGCCGGGACTTTGGAACCAGAAAGCCGGGCGCGATGAGAATTAACACAGGTTAAAGAACTGCGACCGATCGCGGAGTAGCATAACATTTTTAGCTTAAAAGTGAGGAAATGAGATGTTTAAGACCAGTTTTATTGCATCGGGCATTCTGAGCGCCATCATGGCATCCCCTGTTCTTGCACAGGACGCAGGGCAGGTTGAATACGTTGACAAATGCGCGTCATGTCACGGTGCAAGCGGGGTCGGCGATGGTGAGATGGTCGGATTCTTGATGGTTCGGCCTACGGATTTGACGACCCTTTCCGAAGAAAATGACGGTGAATTTCCAATGCTCCGGGTCATCCAGATGATTGATGGCCGCACAATCGTGCCAGCGCATGGTCGTGAAATGCCGATCTGGGGCAATACGTTCAAGTTCGAGGCTGAGGGCGGTATTTACGCCTCGGAGATTGAAGCCCGCGGACGGGTCCTATCAATTGCCGACTATCTACAGTCGATCCAGAAATAAACGTAAGGCGCGGGCTGTGTAACACACCACACAGGTCCGCGCTTAGTCGTCGTGCTGCGGCTTCTTGTGCGACGGGGCAACATAGGGGCGTGTGACGTCCTTCAACACGACCTCCAGCGCCTCGACCTCTACACGGATCGCCCCGTCACCGGCCAGCGTCAGCAACACGAAACCGCCGCCGTCCTCACCCGCTTCAAATGTCACGGACAGCAGCGACAGCACCATGTCCGCGTCACACGCATCCACGCCTTGGGTCTGCACCCGCACAGCATCCTCGATCACCAGAACCGATTGCACGCGTTCATAGCCACGCTTGCGCGCCTCCGCATGCGGGGCGTCTTCCCAGCGAAACCGGTTCACCAACAGGGCGAACCGCCGCGCGCCGCGGTCCCATTTCATCTCCGTTCCCGGAAACACCGCATCCTGCGCAAGGCCGGACACCACGGCCAAATCCTCTGCGTCCAGTGCTTTCAGGCGCAGCGGTTCTTCGCCCGCGTCTTCAAACCGTGCGTCACTCATGACCCGGGAACCCGCTTGATGTCCGCCCCGACGCGGCCCAGCTTTTCTTCGACATGCTCATACCCGCGATCAAGGTGATAAACGCGGTTCACCTGCGTCTCGCCTTCCGCAGCCAGCCCTGCCAAAATCAACGACACCGACGCGCGCAAATCGGTCGCCATCACCGGCGCACCCTTCATCTTCTCCACGCCCGTCACCGTTGCGGTGCCGCCATGCACTTCGATGTCCGCCCCCATGCGCACCAGTTCAGGCGCATGCATGAACCGGTTCTCGAAAATCTTTTCCTCCAGCACCGATGTGCCTTCGGCAAAGCACAGCATCGCCATCATCTGCGCCTGCAAATCCGTCGGAAACCCAGGGAACGGCTCGGTCGTCACATCAACCGCGCTGGGGCGCCCGTTCTTGCGCGCCACCTTCAATCCCTTGTCCGTCTGTTCAACCGACACACCCGCCGCGTCCAGCTTTTCTGCAAACGCGGACACCAGTTCAATCCGCCCGCCAAGGCATTCAACCTCGCCGCCCGCAATCACAGGCGCCAACATATAAGTGCCCAGCTCGATCCGGTCCGTCACAACAGGGTGCGTCGCGCCGTGCAACCGGTCCACGCCCTGAATGGTAATGCTGGACGTCCCGTCTCCGTCAATCTGCGCGCCCATCTTGCGCAGGCAATCCGCGAGATCCACAATCTCCGGCTCGCGCGCGGCGTTGTTGATCACGGTCGTGCCCCTGGCCAGCGTCGCCGCCATCATGATGTTCTCGGTCGCGCCAACGGATGCAAACGGGAAATCAATGACCGCCCCCTTCAGCTTGCCGCCTTCGGCCTTGGCGTGCAGATAGCCGTCGCGCAAATCAATCTGCGCGCCCATCTTCGCCAACCCGTCCGTGTGAATATCCATCGGCCGGGCGCCAATCGCACAGCCGCCCGGCAGCGATACAACCGCATGACCTTCGCGCGCCAAAAGCGGCCCCAACACAAGGTTGGACGCCCTCATCTTGCGCACAATTTCATAGTCCGCCGTCGTGTTGATCGCCCCATGGCACGACATGGTCTGCACCTTGCCACCTTGCAGCGACGAAATCTCTGCGCCCAGGGATTCCAACAACGTCGTCATGGTCTTGATGTCGCTCAAGCGTGGCGTGTTGGTCAGCGTCAGTGGCTCGTCGCTCAGCAATGTGGCCGGCATCAACGTAAGCGCCGCGTTCTTCGCACCCGCAATCTCGATCTGCCCCGACAGCGCCGTGCCGCCCTTTACTACGATGGAATCCATGCCTGTTACTCTTTCTCATTGGGGGCTTTGTCGCCCGCTTCTTTTGACGCCTTCGCGCGCGCTTGCACTTTACGCCGTCCAAGGTTCGCCTTCAACGCAACCTTAAGGCGATCTTCGCGTGTCTGCGGTGTCTTGGGGCTCGATTTCTTGCTCATGACCACCTGTTACCTGATGGAGCAAAAACCGTCCAGTGAGGGCTTGCACGACAGGCAATTTGCGTCTACTTCCGCGCCACGGTCGCTGCTGTAGCTCACTGGCAGAGCACTCCCTTGGTAAGGGAGAGGTCGAGAGTTCGATTCTCTCCAGCAGCACCATTCCCCAATACCTGCCGCGCCATTCTACGCCCTCCAGCACGACCGACGGGCGCGCCTTCGGCTTACCCTGGGTCGAGAGTTCGATTCTCTCCAGCAGCACCATTCACCCAAAACCCGACCTGCCCTTCTTTACGCTTCGGCCGTTTTCTGTCCCTTACGGCGCGCCCAAACGAAAAACGCCGCCCTCGATAAGGGCGGCGCATCGTCTCATATTGCCGTCCGGTCAATCAGCCGGCCCATTGCCATGGCCGCGTGAACCCGCCCAGCACGGCGTTCACCTGCTCGTCGCTCGCCTCGCCGGTCTTGGCAACATGAGCCACCAACCCGCGCTTCTTGTCCTCGATCACCGCAGTGACCTGTGCGGGCACCTCTGCCTTATCCAGCGCGGCGTTATACACCCGCGTGATCGCGGATTTGCGCAGATCGGGCTTGAACGTCTTGCCCACGGCCGTCTTGGGCAACTCGTCCATGATCTCAAGGTGCTTGGGGTAGGCCGCACGCTCATGGATGTGCTTCTTGGCGAACTCCATAAGCTCCTCGGCGGTCACCGTCGCGCCTTCGACCAACTCAACAAAGGCTGCCGGAACTTCGCCCGCGTGAACGTCCGGCTGGCCGATGGCACCGGCAAACGCGACCTGCGCATGGCCTGACAGCGCTTCTTCGATCTCGGCAGGGTCAATGTTATGGCCACCGCGGATAATCAAATCCTTGGCGCGCCCTGTGATCCACAGATACCCGTCCGCATCAATACGTCCCAGATCGCCGGTGCGCAGATACTGCGGCACACCATCGCCCAGCGGCGAGCCTTCACCGGGGTAGAACAGATCACCGTTCTTGGCGTCTTCGGTGTAGGTGTGATTGTCGTAAACGCCGGGGCTGGCAACGCAAATCTCGCCGATCTCGTCCGTTGGCACATCGCGTTGCGTAACCGCGTCGATGATGCGCACATGGGTGTAGGGGAACGGGCAGCCGATCGACCCGACTTTCTTTTCGCCCTCGGGCGGGTTGATTGACACAAGGCAAGTTGCCTCGGTCAAACCATATCCCTCGCAGATAGTGACACCCGCCGCCGCTTCGAATTTCTTGTACAGTTCAAGCGGAAGCGGCGCAGAGCCACAAAACGCCAGACGCAGTGTCGAAATATCCGCATTCACAGGCCGCTGCATCAACGCCGACATCGCCGTCGGCACCGTGATCATAAACGTCACCTTATGACGCTCGATCAGCTTCCAGAAATTATCGAACACCCCGTCCCCGCGGTACCCCTGCGGCGTTGGGAACACGATATGCGCACCAGACCCCAGCGACGCGCCCATGCATACGATCGTCGCGAAAACATGGAACAGCGGCAACGGACAAATCTGAACGTCCGTCGGCTCGAACAACAACTCGTCGCCCAGCCACGCGTTGTAGATGATGCCGGAATTGCGGTGCTGTGCCACCTTGG